>DATLIA010000108.1:0-50874 GCA_035540215.1 Actinokineospora sp.
CACCCTCAACACCGAACTGGCCGCCTGGCAAGACACCACCAACACCGACCAACGACAGGTCAACTGGCACTTCACCACCAGCGACGCCCGAACCAAACTCCGCCACCTATATCCACAGTTTTAGTCGCGACGATCTACTAGCTAGATTTGTCCTGTTTGTCCTGTCCACCTTGGACCAAGGACTCGATGAGGTATTCCAGCGCGGCCGGGTCGTCGACGGTCTCCGTCGCGACGGTCGGGGCCGCCCGGCGGAGTTCGGTCCAGCCGATATAGGCCGAGTAGGTCACCACGGCTTGGACGCGCGCCCGGTCAGGGGGCAGTCCCGCGTCGGTGTAGGCGACGGTGAGGAAGTCCAGCCTGCGGGCGGTCACCCGGTGCAGCGCGGGTGCGACCAGTGGATCGTCGGCGTGAGCGACGAGTGCGGGTTCCAGGCCGTCCGTCGGGTCCTCGGTGAGCGCGATGTGGAACAGCGCGCGGAGGCGTTCCCACGGGTCGGTCAGGTGTCCGACCCGGTCGATGACCGACGCCGTTCCCTCCTGCTCCCACCATTCCAGCGCGCTGAGCAGCAGGTCGTCGCGCGACTTGAAGTGCCAGTAGAAGCTGCCGCGCGTGACGTCGAGGCGCTTGGCCAGCGGGTCGACGGCGACCGCGCTCACGCCGCCCTCGGCCAGCGCGGTGAGCGCGGCGGTGATCCAGTCGGTGCGGGTGAGTCTGGGCTTCGGCACGGCCATACAGTACTGTACGGACAAGACCGTACAGTGGTGTACGGAACAGCTTGGGGGTCGTCATGATGGTGCTGGGAGTAGTGGCCGCCGCGGTGTTGGTGCTGGTCGGCGTGCTGCACGCGGTGTGGATGTTCTCGCCGTGGCCGCTGCGCACACCGGAGGAATTCGCGCGGAAGGTCGTCGGCGTCGAGGCGGACAAGCTGCCGAGCAGGCCGCTGACCGCGCTGGTGGTCGCACTGCTGTTCGTCGCGGCGTACCTGGTGGCCGCGCGGGCCGGGATCATCGCCGCGATCGGGCCGGACTGGGGTGTCCCGGTGGGCGCCGCGGGCGTCGGGGTGGTCCTGCTGCTTAGGGGTTTCGGCGGGCTCGTCCAGTCGTCGCGGCGCGACACCGAGTTCGCCCGACTCGACCTGCGCGTGTACGCACCGTTGTGTGTCGCGCTCGGCGGGGCGTGTCTGGTGGTCGCTATCGGGTGACCTGGGTCCCCTTGTGGCCACCGGTCGGGTCCGGGATGGAAGGATCGGCGCTCGTGAAGACGTTCGACGAGCTGTTCGCCGAACTCAGCGAGCGGGCGCGGACCCGGCCGGAAGGCTCGGGAACGGTCGCTGCGCTGGACGCCGGTGTGCACGCGCAAGGCAAGAAGGTGCTCGAAGAGGCGGGAGAGGTCTGGATCGCCGCCGAGTACCAGTCCGACGACGAGCTGGCCCAGGAGGTCTCCCAGCTCCTGTACCGCTTGCAGGTCCTGATGCTTGGCAGGGGACTGGCGCTGGAGGACGTCTACCGACATCTCTGATCGGTAGGCCACTCCCGCAGACCATCACCCCCAGGAGTCAACGAGATGTTGCGCGTCGCAGTACCGAACAAGGGGGCGCTGGCCGCCGCCGCGTCCGAGATGCTCACCGAGGCCGGATACCGGCAGCGGCACGAGTCCCGCGACCTAACCGTCATCGACCCGGCCAACGAGGTCGAGTTCTTCTTCCTGCGTCCCAAGGACATCGCCATCTACGTCGGGTCGGGCGAACTCGACCTCGGCATCACCGGCCGCGATCTCGCGCTGGACTCGCGGGCCCCCGTCACCGAGCGGCTCGCGCTCGGCTTCGGCGGCTCGACCTTCCGCTACGCGGGCCCCACCGGCCGCGACTGGAAGGTCGGCGACCTCGACGGCAAGCGGCTGGCCACGTCCTACCCGAACCTGGTCGCCGACGACCTCGCCCGGCACGGGGTGACCGCCGAGGTGATCCGGCTCGACGGGGCGGTGGAGATCTCCATCCAGCTCGGCGTGGCGGACGCGGTCGCCGACGTGGTGGGGTCCGGCCGGACCCTGCGCCAGCACAACCTGGTCGCGTTCGGAGATCCGATCTGCGCGTCCGAGGCCGTGCTGGTCGAGCGTTCGTCCGCCGCCGTCTCGGCGGCTCGCGACCAGCTGACCGCGCGGTTGCAGGGTGTCGTGTTCGCGCAGCAGTACATGATGCTCGACTACGACTGCCCGCGCTCCCTGCTGGAGGCGGCCATCGAGATCACCCCAGGGCTGGAGTCGCCGACCGTGGCGCCACTGGCCAGCGCCGACTGGGTCGCGGTGCGGGCCATGGTCCCGCGCCGGGAGGTCAACGCGATCATGGACCGCCTGGCCGCGCTGGGCGCCAAGGCCGTGCTCGCCTCCGACATCCGGGCGTGCAGGCTCTGACAGGTCTGTCTGGCCGGGTGCCTGACTGGGCGCCCGGCCAGGCCCATAGGGGTCTCGATGTCGGACGTAGTATGTTCAGGCACTGAACTTCTCCTGCTGATCTCCCCGAACTCCCCTGGTGGCATCCCCATGAGCGTCCCGCTCACTCTGATTACCCGACTCTGCCTGGCGGCCAGTGTTCTCGGGCTCACCGCCTGCGGTTCGCCCACGATCTCGGGATCGGCCGCGGTTCCCGCCGCGCCGAACGCGTCATCGACGTCGTCCGGGGCCGCGACGGCTCCCTCCGAACTGGTTCCGACCACGACGTCGGAGACCACGACATCGCCTGCGGCGGCGCCGATGTCCACCACCGCGACGCCTGCGTCCAAGTCGACGCCGAAGCCGGTCGTGCCCGCCAAGCCCGCGCCGCAACCGGCGCCGCGGACCGCTGACGGGGTCACGTTCCACTTGGAACAGGAACTGGTCACCGAACTGAACAAGCGCAGGGTCGCCCTTGGCCTCAAGCCGGTCCAGTTCGCGCCGGAACTGGCCACCGCGGCGGGCAAGTGCGTCGTGCGGAACCTGAGCCTTCCGTCGCTCGACCACTGTGGGCACGAGGTGCTCTGGGCAAGCGGCGGCGGACTGACCACGGTGCCCGACCCCAAGAAGCTCCTCGACGCGTGGATGGCGAGCCCCGGTCACCGGACCGCGCTCACCTATGCGTCGTCGACCCGCGCGGGCGGCTCGCTCGCGGGCAACTCAAAGAAGACCGTCGCCGCGATCAACATCAACTACTGATCGACGGAGCTAGCGCTGTGGTCACGACCGGAGGTTCGCCGGGGGTCTCGACGGCTCAGCTTCCCGCTGGCCGCACGGCCGAAAGGCCCACGTACAACCAGTACGAGGACCTTCCGGCCGCACACCCAGCGGAAACCTGGATCCGCCGATACCCCCGACGAACCTCCGCTCGTAACCACTAGCGCGGCCTGACCAGCAGCGCCTGCGCGCCTCGGGCCAACGGGCCGAGACGGTCGTGTAGGACGGTGAACGCGGTGCCCATGCCGTGTTCACCGATCTCCGTGTGGGCTTCCATGCCCAGCCATTCACCCCGCGGATACCGTCTTATGTGGACGGTCAATTCCGTGTTGATGAAGAACCACTTCCGCGGCTCCAACGACGCCGACACGCGGGCGGCGGCCGAGTCCGAGTGGTCAACCGCCAAGCTCTCGCCCGGGACCACCTCCCGACCCGCCGCGCTGAGGGTCGCCGACAGCGGTTCGACAGTGTGGGCGAGGCAGAAGTCCCCGCTGGTCGACGGCGAAGACCCGGTGGCCGCCAGGGATGTCCAGTCCGCCGGACAGCGCCCGCCAGTCCGCACCGACGACGGCCCGCCGCTTCCCCCACCGGACAAGGGAAGGATCCATCGCGTCGACCGCGCCGGATCCCCAGCCATCGGGGCGGGTCATGACGCCGTCGGCGGTCCCAGGTGCTGGCTGTCGGCCGACCACGGGCCCGCTGTGTGGTGTGTGGACTCGAACCTGGTGTCGCCCAGCGGGCGGTAGAACGCCATCAGTCCGTGCGTTCCAGGATCGTCTCGTCGCCGGAGTCGGGTTCCGGCCAGCCGGGGTAGTCCGGTGCGGTGTTGCCGAAGGCCGGGCAGATGGCCTGGTGGGAACACCAGTCGCACAGCCTGCTCTTGTTCGGCCGGAAGTCGCCGGTCGGGGCGGCGCGGAGGATCGCGGTCCAGATAGCGTCGAGGGTGCGTTCGAAGCGCTTGAGCTCGGCTTCGTCGGGGGCGTAGGCCAGGGACTGGCGGTCGGCCAGGTACATCAGCCGGAGCTGCCTTGGCACCACGCCGCGCAGGCGCCAGAGGGCCAGCGCGTAGAACTTCATCTGGAACAGGGCTTTCGCCTCGCCGATCTCGCGGGGGGCGACGCCGGTCTTGTAGTCGACGACGCGGATCTCGCCGGTGGGGGCGACATCCAGGCGGTCGATGTAGCCGCGCAATAGGACGCCGGAGTCCAACTCGGTCTCCACCAGCAGCTCGCAGGCCTCCGGTTCGAGCCTGCGCGGGTCCTCCAACTCGAAGTAGCCGTCGATCATCCCGCCCGCCGATGCCAGCCAGCTCGCCCGTTGTTCGTCCACATCGGACTCGTCGGATTCGCCTGCCGCGTCGAAGATGGCGGTGAGTTCGGGCTGCTCCTCCGACAGCCGCGCCCAGGTCGGGGCGATCAGCTGGTGGGCGCGGTCGGGCACGCGTTCGGCGGCGGGCAGCGCGTAGAGCTGTTCCAGGACGGCGTGCACGACCGTGCCACGCACCTGGGCCTTCGACGGGGTCTCCGGCAGCCGGTCGATCGCGCGGAATCGGTAGAGCAGCGGACATTGCTTGAAGTCGCCCGCACGCGACGGCGACAGCGCGGGTCGGCGCGGAGCCGCGGCGGTCGACTCCGCCGCGGCCGGGTCCGTTCCTGGTCCGGAGAACATGCGCAGACCATAGCCGTGACCACCGACAGTTTCGGTGACGCCGCCGAGCGTGTTCGCCGCACCCGGCTATGGTGGCGCCATGGCGAGCGCCGGACTCCTGTTGTTCCGCTATCGCGGTGTGCCGGTGATCCTCGCGCCGTCATGGTGGCTGGGCGCCGCCGCGGTCGTCATGTTCTACACCCCGCTGGTCGGCAGCCTGCTGCCCGAGGCGTCGACGCTGACCTCGATCCTGCTGGCCACCGCGTTCGCCGTGCTGCTCGGCGGATCGGTGCTGGCCCACGAGCTCGGGCACTGCGTCGTCGCGCTGCGGCTGGGACTGCCGGTGCGCAGGCTGCGCCTGTTCCTGCTCGGCGGCCTGTCGGAGATCACCAGCACGCCACGAAGGCCCGCCCACGAGGGCGTCGTCGCCGCGGCGGGACCCGCGGTGTCGGTCTTGCTCGCAGGCGCGTTCGGGCTGGCCGCACTGGTGATGCCCGCCGACACCCCGGTCTGGCTGCTCGTCCTGGAGTGCGCGTTCGCCAACACCGCGGTCGCGGTGTTCAACCTGCTGCCCGGCCTGCCCCTCGACGGCGGCCGGATGCTGCGCGCGGGCGTCTGGGCGCTCACCGGCAAGCGCGGCAGCGGGACCCAGGCCGCCGTGGTCGGCGGCTGGGCCGTCGCCGCGCTGCTCGTCGGCTGGGCACTGTGGGGACTGGCGACCGACGCGCCGGACCGGTGGCTGCGGCTGGGTGTGTGCCTGCTGACCGCGTGGTTCGTCGCCGCGGGCGCCGGCGGGGAACTGGCCGCCGAACGCCTGCGGACCTGGCCACCCGGGCTGCGCCTGGCCGACATCGCCCGGCCGGTGCTGCAACTGCCCGCCGAGAGCCGCGTCGCCGACGCGCTGGCCGCCGCGGCGGGCCGCGGGGTCGTCCTGGTGCGGGCCGACGGCGTCGCCGCGGGCCTGCTCGACGAGATCGCGGCGACCGAACTGGCCCAGCGGTCGCCTGGCGCGCCCGCCGGCCAGGCCGCCGAACCGATCCGGCCCGAGTCGGTGCTGCTGGCCGCCGAGGCGGGCGAGGACATCATCGAGCGGGTCCAGCACACCGCCGCCTGGCAGTTCCTCGTCGTCGACGAGGAGGGCAGGCCGTGCGGGGTGCTGCACCGCGACGACCTGCGCGCCGCGCTCGACCGAGGGGCTGGCTGACCAGGCCCCGTCCGCCTCTGCGACCATCTCAACCCGGTCAACCAGGCAGGAAGCGAGGCGTCGGTGTCGGCACGTAAGGTCAGCGGTCCCTTCGAGGCAGGGGACCGGGTGCAGCTCACCGATCCCAAGGGCAGGCACTACACCCTCGTCCTTCAGGAGGGGGAGAAGTACCACACCCACCGCGGCGCGCTCGCCCACGACGACGTCATCGGCGCCCCGGAGGGTTCGCTGGTGACCTCCGCGGCGGGCACGTCGTACCTGGCGCTGCGGCCCCTGCTGTCGGACTACGTGTTGTCGATGCCGCGCGGCGCGCAGGTCATCTACCCCAAGGACGCCGCGCAGATCGTCATGCAGGGCGACATCTTCCCCGGCGCCCGGGTGCTGGAGGCCGGTGCGGGTTCCGGCGCGCTGACCTGTTCGCTGCTGCGCGCGGTCGGCCCGACGGGCACTGTCTTGTCCTATGAGATCCGCGACGACCACGCTGAGCACGCCGAGCGCAACGTCCGGCAGTTCTACGGCGAGCACCCGGAGAACTGGACGCTCACCGTCGCCGACCTGGCCACGCACGAGGGCGAGGTCGACCGGGTCATCCTGGACATGCTCGCGCCGTGGGAGCAGTTGGACACCGTCGCGCGCAACCTCATCCCCGGTGGCGTGCTCGTCGTCTACGTCGCCACCACCACCCAGCTCTCCAGGGTGACAGAGGCGCTGCGCGAGCAGACCTGCTGGACCGAGCCCCAGTCCTGGGAGACGCTGATCCGGCCGTGGCACGCCGTCGGTCTCGCGGTGCGGCCAGAGCACCGGATGATCGCGCACACCGCGTTCCTGCTGACCACCCGCAGGCTTGCCGACGGTGTGGTGACCCCCAGGCCGCAGCGCCGCCCCAGCAAGGGCTGAAAACGCCGGTGGCCAGGGCTTTCGCCCTGGCCACCCGGAGTCAGACGCGTACTCGCGGTACTACAGCGAGACGCACCAGCCCTTGGACTTCTTCTCGAACACGATGGGGAAGTCGATCGGGTCGCTGTTGGCCACGACGACCTGGGTGTCGACCTTGCCACCGGCCGAGCCGTAGATCTCGGGCTCGCCGACGACCTTCACCGTGCCGCCGTTGGGCGCCACGCTGGTGTACATGATGCCGGGGTCGGTCCCGTCGCAGGTCAGGCTCTTGGCCGTGGCCTCGTCCTTCTTGTTGACGGCCTCGGCGTACTTCAGGCCCGCCGCCTTGATGTCGTCGCCGCCACCGCCGCCCGCACCGCCGCCACCGGCCGTGGTCTTGGTGGTCGTGGTCTCCTCCTCGGAGGTGCTGGTCTCCTCCTCCGAAGTGGTCGCCTTGCTGGTGGTCTTCGGCTTGGAGCTGGTGCTGGTGGTGCCGCCGCCCGAGCCCGCGTTGGTGTTCTTGTCGTCCTTGGTCAGGAAGTAGACGCCCACGCCCGCGCCGCCGAGTACCAGGACGGCGATCGCCACGATCGCGATGATCTTGCCGTTCTTCTTCGGCGGGGGAACCATGCCCGCCTGCTGGTAGCCCTGCTGGCCGTACTGCTGCTGGCCGTACGGGTCCTGGCCGTACCCGCCGAACTGCTGCGGCTGCTGGCCGTAGGGCTGCTGCTGGCCGTAGGGCTGCTGGGGCTGCTGCTGGCCGTACGGGTCCTGCGGCTGCTGCGGCTGCTGACCGTAGGGGTCCTGCCCGTACGGACCGGGGGGCTGCTGCGGTGGGTAGGTCATCTCGCGGACCCGACTCCTTGGTTGTTGCGGAACGTCTGCTTATGGATCGTTGACAGTGAACTTAGTGTGAGCGTCGCGCCCGCACGCGCGGATCAGGCGGTTTCCTCGCCGCAGAACCGCCACACGCCGGATTCCTTGACGATCTTGATTCGGATGTGCGCCTGGGTGGCGGTGCCGCCCTGCGGGGTCAGCTCGAGGTCGATCTCCGCGGTGGCGGTGCTGCCCTTCACCTCGGGCTTGCCCTTCGCCTTGCCGGTGACCGTGTATTTGCTGAGCTTGCCCTCCAGCTCGGAGGTGTCGGTGCCGTACTTCTTCTTGTAGGCCTCGCAGGCCTCGGCGGTGACGTCGGAGAAGTCCTTGTTCTCATAGGCCGAGATGTAGGCCTCGACGATCTCCGCCGGGTCAACGGAGCCGCCCGACTGCTGCTCGCTGGTCTCCGTAGGGGCGTCGTCCTCGCTCTTGGAGGTCGACGGCTTGCTGGTGGTCGACGTGGTGCTCGTCGGGGCCGCCGTCGTGTCGGTGCCCTTGTCCTTGGTGAGGAAGTAGACGCCCACGCCCGCGCCGACCAGGACGATGAGCGCGATGGCCACGATGGCGATGATCTTGCCGGTGTTGTTCGGCTTGGGCGCCTGCGGCGGCTGGGGGTAGCCGCCGAAGCCCTGGTAGGCCGGTTGGGTCGCGAACGGGTCGGGCTGCTGCTGTCCGTACGGTCCCTGCGGCGGCTGCTGGCCGTACGGGCCTGGCTGCTGCGGTGGGTAGGTCATGCGCGCCCCTGACTCCTAGTTCGCCGCACCGTCGTGGGTCGGCGGGTCCTCATCTAGACGGCTGAGTGTGCCGTCGCGTTCCACGCCAAACTATCCCGCCCACACCGGCGCCGTGGTATGGGCATGCTATTGGCCGGAACAGGGCTCTGACGTCGCCCGGGGGACTCCGCCGAGGCGCGATTCGGTGACGAAATGGGAACAGTCTCGGGCGCCTGCGTTGGGTGACCGATGCCCCCGCGTCTCGTGAGGTGTCCACATGGTGGCCAAAAGGGGTTGCCAATGTGGAGCGCGGTTGGCGTAATACACCGACGCAACGTAGTGGTGTGTGCGCTCCGGACGTGCCCGACTTGGCGGATCAAGTGCAGCCGAGTGGGTATTGCCGGGGTCGGACACGCGGGTTCCGACATCCGGAAGCTCTGTTGTTGTCGGTGATCGCCGGTACCGTAGAAGTACGAGTTCGGGAGGAGGTGCCGACATGCAGCACGATCGTCCCGGCAGTCGGCCAGAAGAAGCCGACGATGAGCACGGTGACACGCCCGGCCAGCCAGACGAGCGCGACTCGCGCTCCGAGGCCGCGCAGATCCGATTCCTCGAAGAGGAAGTCTCCCTGCTACGCCGGAAACTGACGGAATCGCCGCGGCACTCGCGGCTGCTCGAGCAGCGGTTGGCCGAAGCGTCGGAGCGAGTGAGTCAGCTCACCGAACGCAACGCCAAGCTGGTCGACACACTACGCGAGGCCCGCGGCCAGCTGCTCGCCCTGCGTGAGGAGGTCGACCGCCTCGCGCAGCCGCCCAGTGGTTACGGAGTGTTCCTGACCAGCCACGACGACGGCACCGTCGACGTGTTCACCGCTGGTCGGCGGATGCGTGTCTCGGTGTCACCCGCGGTTGAAGGGGACACGCTGAAGCGGGGCCAGTCGGTCCGGCTCAACGAGGCGCTGACCGTGGTCGAGGGGGGTGGCTACGAGCGCATCGGCGAGGTTTCGACGCTGCGCGAGTTGCTGACCTCCGACGACGAGGAGAAGGCCAGCCGCGCGCTCGTCGTCGGCCACGCCGACGAGGAACGGGTGGTCTGGCTGGCCGACCCGCTGATGGATTCGCCGCTCAAGCCCGGCGACTCGCTGCTGGTCGACACCAAGTCCGGCTACGCCTACGAGCGGGTGCCCAAGGCCGAAGTGGAAGATCTGGTCCTGGAGGAGGTGCCCGACGTCGACTACGCCGACATCGGTGGCCTGTTCCGGCAGATCGAGCAGATCCGCGACGCTGTCGAGCTGCCCTTCCTGCACGCCGATCTGTTCGCCGAGTACGAGCTGCGCCCGCCCAAGGGTGTGCTCCTCTACGGCCCGCCTGGCTGCGGCAAGACGCTCATCGCCAAGGCGGTGGCGAACTCGCTGGCCAAGCAGGTCGCGGCGGCCCGTGCCGCCAGCGACCCTAACGCCAAGGACAAGCCGTCCGAGGCGAAGTCCTACTTCCTCAACATCAAGGGCCCTGAGCTGCTCAACAAGTTCGTCGGCGAGACCGAGCGGCACATCCGGCTGATCTTCCAGCGGGCGCGCGAGAAGGCGTCCGAGGGCACCCCGGTGATCGTGTTCTTCGACGAGATGGACTCGATCTTCCGTACCCGAGGCAGCGGCGTGTCCTCCGATGTGGAGACCACGATCGTCCCGCAGCTGCTGAGCGAGATCGACGGCGTGGAGGGCCTGGAGAACGTCATCGTCATCGGCGCGTCCAACCGCGAGGACATGATCGACCCGGCGATCCTGCGACCAGGCAGGCTCGACGTGAAGATCAAGATCGAGCGGCCGGACGCGGAGGCGGCGAAGGACATCTTCTCCAAGTACCTCACCAGCACCCTCCCGATCCACGAAGAGGACATGGCCGAGTTCGGCGGCGACCGCCGCGCGTGCATCGACGCCATGATCCAGCACACGGTCGAGCGTATGTACGAGGAGACCGAAGAGAACCGGTTCCTTGAGGTCACCTACGCCAACGGCGACAAGGAAGTTCTCTACTTCCGCGACTTCAACTCCGGCGCGATGATCCAGAACATCGTCGACCGGGCGAAGAAGGCGGCGATCAAGTCGGTGCTGGAGACCCAGCAGCGCGGCCTGCGGGTGCAGCACCTGCTCGACGCGATCGTCGACGAGTTCGCCGAGAACGAGGACCTGCCCAACACGACCAACCCGGACGACTGGGCACGGATCTCGGGCAAGAAGGGCGAGCGCATCGTCTACATCCGAACCCTGGTGACCGGAAAGAACCAGGATTCGGGTCGGGCGATCGACACCGCGACGAACACCGGCCAGTACCTGTAAAGGACAGTCGAGACGGGACCCCGCACCGCACGGTGCGGGGTCCCGTTCTTTCGCCACCCCACAGGGGGCGGCGTCGGTGGCGGGCTATAGGTTTCCCGGGTCTGAATGATCGTTGACGAAGGGGACGCTCGTGCGCCGTGTGCGGGTCCTGGCGACCGCCGCCGTGCTACCGGTGTTACTCACCGCGGCCTGCTCCGACCGCTCCAACGACCTCTACACCTACTACGACGACGCCACGTCGAGCCCGGGGCCGACCAGCCAACGTCCCTCGGCGCCGCCGAAGGCCGTGACCAGCGCCCGGCCCGCGTCGACGACGGCCGCCCCGCCGGTCGACCTGACCTCGGTCGCCCTGTCGGCGACGGACTTGGTGGCCGAGGAGGTCAAGGCCGACGGCATCGTCGAGCCCCGCTTCCCGATCCGGCTCACCGGCTGCTCCGCGCCGCTGCGGCCCGCCGACAGCGGAACGACAGCACGATGGAAGTACCCCACTGGTTCTCTGCTGACCCAGAGCGTCGCGGCTTACGCGGCCCAGGCCGCTCCGGTCGTGGCCGCCCTCCGCGACAGCCTGGTGTGCGGCTCCTTCGTGGTCGACGGGCAGCGGTTCACCGTGGAAGGCGGCGGCGAGGCCGCCCTGCCGAGCGTGGACGCCCAGGTCAGCTGGTGTGCCACCGGCGCCAAGCGCTCCACCTGCTCAGTGGCCTTCGCCAAGGGCACCCACCTGTCGGTACTGACCGTCGAGGCGTCGGGCACACCGCGCGCCCGCTCCGCGGTCACCCGCGTCGCCCCGATCGCCGCCGCGAAGCTCGCGGGTTAGCTCACCGTCCAACAGTCGGCCGCGCACCGTAGGGTTAGCCGTATGCGGCGGATCATGGGAACCGAGGTCGAGTACGGCATCTCCGTGCCTGGCGACCCGACGGCCAACCCGGTTTTGACATCGACCCAGGTCGTGCTGGCCTACGCCGCGGCGGCGGACATCCCGCGGGCGCGGCGGGCGCGGTGGGACTATGAGGTGGAGTCCCCGCTGCGGGACGCGCGCGGGTTCGACCTCGGCGCGCCGGGAATGGCGCCCGATCCCGATGTCGAGGACCTTGGCGCGGCCAACGTCATTCTCACCAACGGTGCTCGGCTCTACGTCGACCACGCCCACCCCGAGTACTCCGCGCCCGAGGTCACCAACGCGCGCGACGCGGTGATCTGGGACAAGGCGGGGGAGCGGGTGATGGAGGAGGCCGCGATGCGCGCCGCCACCGTGCCCGGCCAGCCCCGCCTGCAGCTCTACAAGAACAACGTCGACGGCAAGGGCGCCAGCTACGGCACCCACGAGAACTACCTGATGGCCCGCAACACCCCGTTCACGTCGGTCATCGCGGGCCTGACCCCGTTCTTCGCCTCCCGCCAGGTCGTCGTCGGCTCCGGCCGCGTCGGCATCGGCGTGGCGGGCGAGGAGGCCGGGTTCCAGCTCTCGCAGCGCTCGGACTACATCGAGGTCGAGGTCGGCCTGGAGACCACGCTCAAGCGCGGCATCATCAACACCCGCGACGAGCCGCACGCCGACGCCGACAAGTACCGCCGCCTGCACGTCATCATCGGCGACGCCAACCTCGCCGAGACCTCGACCTACCTCAAGGTCGGCACGACCGCGCTGGTCCTGGACATGATCGAGTCCGGCATCCGGTTCGACCACCTCAAGCTGGCCGACCCGGTCCGCGCGGTGCACGTGATCAGCCACGACCCGACGCTCAAGGCCACCGTCGAGCTGTCGAACGGGCGCAAGTTCACCGGCCTGGACATCCAGTCCGCCTACCTCGACATGATCGCCGAGCACCTCGACCGCACCGAGACCGACCGGGTCTCCCTTGACGTGCTGCGCACCTGGGGCGAGATCCTCGACGCGCTCAAGCGCGACCCGATGGAGTGCGCCGACCGGCTCGACTGGCCAGCCAAGCTGCGTCTGCTGGAGGGCTTCCGGGCCCGCGACGGCCTTAGCTGGAACTCGCCGCGGCTGCAGCTGGTCGACCTGCAGTACTCCGACGTGCGCCTCGACAAGGGCCTCTACAACCGCCTGGTGGCTCGTGGCTCGATGAAGCGGCTTGTCACCGAGGACGAGGTCCGCGCGGCGATCACCACCCCGCCCAGCGACACCCGCGCCTACTTCCGCGGCCGCTGCCTGGAGCGCTACCCGAACTCGATCGCGGCCGCCTCGTGGGATTCGGTCATCTTCGATCTTGGCCGAGAGTCGCTGGTCCGGATCCCCACACTGGAGCCGCTGCGGGGCACCAAGGCGCACGTCGGCGACCTGCTCGACGCCGCCGACACCGCCGAACAACTGGTCGACAAGCTCACCGGAAACCCGCGACGCTGAGCTAAAATGATCATTCGCCCGACCGCCGCCCAAGGGGAACGGGACGGCGGCCGACCACGGTGACCGCCAATCCGCCACGTAAGCAAGAACGGTGACCAACCGTAGAAATTTCGGGGAGGCGGGCAGTGCGGACGGCGACGAAAGTCGGTGTGGCTCGGTAGTGTTCTTAGTAGGGCAGACGATCGGGAGGCTGAGATGTCCCAGGAGCAGACGCAGCGGCAGGGCGGCGGTGACGGCGACGACGGGGTGGACGAGACCACTGCGGCGGGCCAGGAGCGGCGCGAGAAGCTCGGCGACGACACCGACGCGATCCTCGACGAGATCGACGACGTCCTCGAGGAGAACGCCGAGGACTTCGTCCGCGCGTACGTGCAAAAGGGCGGCGAGTAACTCCTCCGCACATCCCGCCCCGATCAGCGACAGGATTGAAAGAAGGCATGGAACACACCTCGTCCCGAGGGCAGCTGGGCGCGTCGCTCCCAGCTGCCTACCTGTCCGCCGCCACGTCCTCGTTCACCGACTTCCTGCACGCGCAGGCGCCTGAGCTGCTGCCCGGCCGCCGCGCGCCGAAGTCGGCGGTGAACCCAGCCGACATCCCGCACGGCACGACGATCGTCGCCGTGACGTTCCAAGGCGGCGTGCTCATCGCGGGTGACCGGCGGGCCACCGCGGGCAACCTGATCGCGCAGCGGGACATCGAGAAGGTGTACCAGACCGACGACTACTCCTCGGTCGGCATCGCGGGCACCGCCGGTCTCGCCGTCGAGCTGGTCCGCCTCTACACGGTGGAGCTGCGCCACTACGAGAAGATCGAGGGCGTCGCGCTGTCGCTGGACGGCAAGACGAACAAGCTGGCCAGCATGGTCCGGGCCAACCTCGAGGTCGCGATGTCCGG
Organism: Actinokineospora sp.; assembly: GCA_035540215.1. Classification (GTDB taxonomy): domain Bacteria; phylum Actinomycetota; class Actinomycetes; order Mycobacteriales; family Pseudonocardiaceae; genus Actinokineospora. Next base: position 14,113 of record DATLIA010000108.1, read on the forward strand.
CCTGGCCGTGCTGCCGCTGTTCGTCGGCTACGACATCGACGCCGACGACCCGGCCACCGCGGGACGCATCGTCTCCTTCGACGTCACCGGCGGCCGGTACGAGGAGCGCGCGGGCTTCCACGCAATCGGCTCCGGGTCGATGTTCGCCAAGTCGGCGCTCAAGAAGCTATACACGCCGAACGGCGACAAGGACGCCGCCGTCCGCGCGGCCGTCGAGGCGCTCTTCGACGCGGCGGACGACGACTCCGCCACCGGCGGCCCCGACCTGGCCCGCCGGATCTACCCCAGCATCGTCACCATCACCGCGGACGACGGGGCGGTGCGCCTCGCCGAGGACGAGGCCGCCGAGGTCGCCTCCGCAGTGGTGTCAGACCGGTCCGACCGCCCGCGCGGCTGACCGGTCCCAACGAGTAGCAGCCGAGTGAAGGAGCCCGCCCCGTGACGATGCCGTTGTACGCCTCCCCCGAGCAGCTGATGCGCGACCGCTCGGAGTACGCCCGCAAGGGCATCGCCCGGGGTCGCAGCGTCGTCGCCCTGAAGTACGCCGACGGTGTGCTGTTCGTCGCCGAGAACCCGTCGGCGACGCTGCACAAGGTCTCCGAGATCTACGACCGCATCGGCTTCGCGGCGGCGGGCCGCTACAGCGAATACGAGAGCCTGCGCCGCGGCGGCATCCGCCACGTCGACCTCTGGGGCTACTCCTACGACCGGCGCGACGTCTCCGCGCGGCAGCTGGCCAACGTCTACGCGCAGACCCTCGGCACGATCTTCACCGAGCAGGTCAAGCCGATGGAGGTCGAGGTCTGCGTCGCCGAGGTCGGCGCGACCGCCCGCCAGGACCAGCTCTACCGGCTCACCTACGACGGCTCCATCGTCGACGAGCCGCAGTTCCTGGTGATGGGCGGGCAGACCGACCCTATCGTCGCCTCGCTCAAGGAGACCTTCCAGGAGGCGTTCCCGCTCGCCGACGCGGTTCGGCTGGCGATCAAGGCGCTGTCCGCAGGCTCGACCGGCGCCGCGGCGAACGCGGGGGAGACCACCCTCGACAAGCTCGAGGTGGCCGTTCTCGACCGCAAGCGGCCCAGCCGCGCCTTCCGTCGGATCACTGGTGCCGCGCTGACCTCGCTGCTGCCCGCCGACGACGCGCCCGCCGCGGAGGCCGAGTCCCCGGCCAAGCCGGTCGAGGACGTCCAGCTGCCGCCTGCCGAGGACGAGTAAACGCGGGACAAACCTGAACGGACTAGTGCGTTGCCCAGTTGGCGGGACAACATCCTGTTGCCTAGGGTTACAAGCGTGTCAACGGAACGCCATCGTCCCAGCTCACGCTGATGTTATGGCGGTCCGGGATAGGCATTGCCGTTGACGCGAGAGTCATAGTCTTGTTCAACGATTCACCTGTTCGGGCGATCAAGGTCGCGTGAGGGCAGGCCCGCCGGGACCGGTGAATTGGTCCCTGCAACCCGTACATTGAGGACAACACCCATGCTCGGTGCCACACCGAGACGACGGGCGATCACGCTCGCCGTCTCTGTCGCGCTCGTGGGTGCCGCCGTTGCGATTCCCGGATTCGCCAACGCCGCACCAGAGCCAGAGTCCCCCATCCGTCTCGTGACCGGTGAGTTCTACCCGAGTGCCCTGGCCAAACTGCCGCAGGGCCTGGAGAACAAGACGCTGGGCGCCGCCGAACGCGGCAGCTACCTCGTCCAGTTCAGCGGACCTGTCCGCGAGGAGTGGAAGGCCGGGCTGGCCGCCATCGGCGCCCGGATCGTCGAGTACGTCCCGGACAACGCGTTCAAGGTCCGGATGAACCCGGGCCAGGCCACCCGCGCGGGCAAGCTGGCGGGCGTGCGCTACGTCGGCCGCTACCAGGCCGCGTGGAAGATCACCAAGGACGCCAAGGCCAAGATCGACGAGGGCAAGGCGGGCATCTACAAGGTGCGCGCCGAGAACGGCGTCGACATCGCCGCGGTGCGCAAGTCCGCCGAGGCCACCGGCGCCGTCGTGTCGAAGGCTGAGGACGGCACCCTGCTGCTCGCCGCCGACCCGGCGCAGGCGAACAAGATCGCGGGCATCGAGGACATCGCGTCCGTCGACAAGTTCCGCATCCAGGAGAAGCACAACGAGTACGCCGCGGGCACGCTGATGCGCGCCACGCAGGCCAACGCGCGCGGCTACGACGGTTCCACCCAGACCGTCGCGGTCGCCGACACCGGTCTCGGTGGCGGAACCGCCGCCACCGCGCACCCGGACATCCCGGCCGCGCGCATCCAGTCCGTCCGCCCGTGGGTCGCCGCCGACTCGATCGGCTGCTACGACGTGCAGGGCAACGGCGCCGCCGACGAGGACAGCGGCCACGGCACCCACGTCGCGGTCTCCGTTGTCGGCGACGGCATGGCCAACGGCACCGGCAAGGCCGCCGCGTACGGCGCCCGCCTGGTGTTCCAGGCCGTCGAGGACTACGTCGACATGCAGGGCCAGTGTGCCGCCCAGTACGACGACGGCTACTACCTGCTCGGCCTGCCCGACGACCTGGCCCAGCTGTTCCAGCAGGCCTACGCCGACGGCGCCCGTGTGCACTCCAACTCGTGGGGCTCCGCCGCCGCGGGCCAGTACACCGACAACTCGCAGGCCGCGGACAAGTTCATCAACGAGCACCGCGACATGCTGATCACCTTCAGCGCGGGCAACGAGGGCATCGACGCCAACGGCAACGGTGTCATCGACAACGACTCGATCGGCGCCCCGGCGACCGGCAAGAACGTGCTGACGGTCGGCGCGTCGGAGAACGGCAAGATCCAGTCGCCGTGTGACGCGAGCCTGACCTACCTTCCGCAGACCGCGAAGGAGCAGGCCACCTTCAACAACCGGTCCTGCCAGGACGTCAACGGCCAGAACATCATCCCGACGTGGGGTGCCTGGTGGCCGGACGACTACCCGGCCGAGCCGATCAAGTCCGACTCGCAGACCGGCAACCCCGAGCAGGTCACCGCGTTCTCCAGCCGCGGCCCGACCGACGACGCCCGGATCAAGCCCGACGTCGTGGCGCCCGGTTCGTGGATCCTGTCGGGCTACTCCGACCGGTTCCAGCAGCAGTACGACGGCGCCGGGGCCAACAAGCCCACCAACGGCGCCCCGCAGAACGACGGCTACGGCTTCCCGCTGAACGACGACTACAAGTACTTCAGCGGCACGTCGATGTCCAACCCGCTCGCCGCGGGCGGCGCCACTGTGATCCGCGACTTCTACAACAAGAAGTACGGCGCCAACGCCTCCGCCGCGCTGGTCAAGGGCACGCTGGTCAACTCGGCCACCGACCTGCTCGACGAGAACGGCGACGGCGCCAACGACAACGACTTCCCCGTGCCGAACCCGCACGAGGGTTGGGGTTTCGTGAACCTGGACAAGGCCACCGCGGGCACCGCCAAGTACGTCGACGAAGCGGCCGCGGGCCTGGCCACCGGCGGCCTGTCGGAGACCAAGTACAACGTCGAGGCCGGTCAGCCGCTCAAGATCACGGCTGCCTACTCCGACAAGGAGGCGGCGATCAACGCGGCCGTCACCCTGGTCAACGACCTCGACCTCGAGGTCGTCTCGCCGACCGGCACCGTCTACCGGGGCAACGTCTTCGCGGGCGGCTGGTCGAACTCCGGCGGCACCGCCGACCGGCGCAACAACCTGGAGAACGTCTACATCCAGAACCCCGCCGCGGGTGAGTGGACCGTCCGGGTGCGCGGCTTCAACGTGCCCTCCGGCCCGCAGAAGTTCGCCCTGGTCGTCGACGGCAAGTTCACCGCGGGTGGCGCCAACGCCAACCCGGTCGTGACCAACCCCGGCAACCAGTCCACCAAGGTGAACATCGCGGTGAACCTGCAGATCCAGGCAGCCGACGCCAACGGTGACACCCTCACCTACGCCGCGTCCGGACTGCCCGCCGGCCTGAGCATCGGGGCCAACAACGGCCTGGTCTCCGGCACCCCGACCACCGTCGGGAACAGCAACGTGACCGTCACGGTCACCGACGGCAAGGGTGGCAGCGGCAACACCGCCTTCACCTGGGCCATCACCAACACCACGACGCCTACGCAGCTGCTGGCGAACGCGGGCTTCGAGTCCGGAATCACCGGCTGGAGCGGGTCCACCACCGGAGTCATCACCAACTCCACGAGCCGCCCGACCCACGGCGGCACCTGGTGGGCCGGGTTCGGCGGCAACGGCGCCACGACGACGGAGAACCTGTACCAGCAGGTCACCATCCCGGCGTCGGCGACCAGCGTGAGCGCGAGCTACTGGGTCCGGATCGACACGGCGGAGAACACCACCTCCACCCAGTACGACAAGCTGCAGCTGCAGGTGCTCAACAGCTCGGGCACGGTGCTGACCACCCTCGGCACCCTCTCGAACCTGAACAAGAGCACGTCCTACGTCCAGAAGACGTACGACCTGTCGGCTTACAAGGGTCAGACCATCCGACTGCGCTGGATGGCGACGGAGGACTACTCCCTCCAGACGACCTTCGCGGTGGACGACGCCGCGCTGACGGTTTCCTAGTCAGGGTCGTATAGGCACCCGTGGCGCGGTCGGCGCGAACCGGCCGCGCCACGGTGTATCGAAGTTGATCACCAATGGGTGGTCTGGGTCCGGCGACGTCTTGGATAGACGTCGCCGGACCCGTTTTGACACGCTCGGACGCCGAAATGTGGGGACTATCCCACCTGGTGCCCAGAAATTTGCATAACGTCGGCGCAGCGGGCATAACTTTGGTGTGCACGAGCTTGAACTTCGCCACCTCCGAGTCATCATCGCCGTCGCGGACGCCGGGAGCCTGTCCAAGGCCGCGGTTCAACTCGGTGTGTCCCAACCCGCGCTGACCGCCCAGCTGCAACGCCTGGAGCGGCGCGTCGGCGGAATGCTGTTCGCCAGGTCCGGCACCGGTGTCGTGCCCACCGACCTCGGCAGCTACGTCCTCTCCTCCGCGCGGGTGGTCCTCAGCGATGTCGACGACCTGATGGCGGGCATCAAGCAACGCACGCAGGCGGTGACCGTCGCGGGCACGATTCGCGTTGGCGGTCTGCCGGGACTGATCGTGCCGCTGTTCGCCACGGCGATCGCCGAGCGCCTCGGCACCGAGATCGCGCTGGAGATCGACAGCAACCCGACCGAGCTGGTCCGCAAGGTCGCCGACGGCAAGATCGACTTCGCGATCCTGGAGGAGAGCCCGGGCTTCCGCACGCCGATGCCGCACCAGGTGCACAGCCGGGTGATGCTGAGCGCGCCGATCTTCGTCGGCCTCGCCGAGAACCACCGCCTCGCCGACGTTGGCGACCTGGAGCTGCGCGACCTCGCCGAGGAGAGCTGGGTGCTGCCGCCCATCGCCGAGGTCCCCGAGCAGCTGGCGCTGGTGCGCGCGTGCGCGGGCAGCGGCTTCACCCCCAGGATCAAGTACGAGGTCTCCGACACCACCACGACACGCGCGCTTGTGCAGGCGGGCGCGGTGACGCTGGCCAAGCCGGTCGCGCGCGAGGGCAGCGGGCTGGTGATCCGTGCGATCGTCGGCACGCCGCTGCGGATGGAGGTCGTCCTCATCTGGAACGAGGAGAGCACACTCGCGGGCGCCATCGAGTCAGCGCCCGCTTCGCTGCTGTCGGCCTACTCGCAGCTGTCTGACACCAACCCGCTCTTCGCGGCGTGGTGGGAGGCCAACAAGGACTCGCCCGCGGAGGCCGCGGGACGGCGTTGATCAGAGCTCGGTGTCGCCCCACGAGCTGACGGCGATCGCGTCGCCTACCGACAGCTTGCCGGGTCGGATGACGGAGAACTTCGCGCCGAACGCGACGCCGCCGTCAGTGCGGCGGTAGTCGGCGAGGGTTCGCAGCGGCTCCGGGCCCGCCTTGACGCCCGCCCGCTGGTCGACGGTCGTCACCACGCAGCGGATGGCGAGTTTGGTGTACGCGAGTTCGCAGTCGCCGATCCGCAGCAGGCGCAGCCGGTCCTCCGTCGACGGCTCGTCCCAGCCGTCGACCAGGATGTTGGCCCGGAACCGGTCGATGGGCAGTGCGGCCTCGCCGCGCCGAACCAGCCGGTCGTTCAGCTCGGCCAGCGTGGACAGGCTCAGCAGGTGCACCGCCGAGCTGTCGGCGTAGCCGGACGTGCCGGGCACCTGCCCGTCGGTGACCCGATCGTGCTCCGGCGGCACCCGCACCAGCCTGCTCGGCTCACCAAGTGCCTCGGACAGCCAGGCCGCAGCGTCGGGGCCGAGATCGATGCCATGGAACGGCGCCTTGAACAGGATGACGTCCCGGCGCGGGGCGGTGAGGTCGACGGGTATGTCGATCGGTGCCAGCCCGTCGGCGCGCAGCGTGATCCGGTCGCCGGTGTCGCTGACGAATGGCTGGATCGTGGCCAGCCGGGGGGAGCGGCGCTGGCTGCGGAACAGCCCGTCCTCGTCGGTGACCATGAACGCCCGGTCATGCGCCAGGCCTGCCGCGGTTGTGACCGCGTCCGCGACGGAGACGCCCGCGCAGCCCTTGATCGGATAGGTGTTCAGCTCAACGACGGTCGCCACGCCGGTGAAACTACCGGTAGATGGAGAGCGCCCGGGGGCGTGAGCGGAAACAGAACCTGTTGGCCAGGGGGCCGACCTCGCCGTCGGTGGCGATGCGGCGGTGGCCGTCGAGCAGTTCGACGTCGAGCTCGGCGACGTCGAGTTCGCGGTACACGTGGCTGGTGCCCAGCGTGCGGGCGACCGTGGCGAGCACGAACCGCGCGCGGGAGAACGGCACGTCGGCGCGCAGATAGCGCACGTCGAGCAGGCCGGTGTCCAGCGCGGGGCGGCGGTTGGGCGCGAATCCCTTGGGGTCGTAGGTTCCGTTGCCGACGAACAGCCACCACACCAGGTGCGGCCTGCCGTCCAGCGCCATCCGGATCGGCTGCGCGCCGCGCAGCGAGCGCCACAGCGCCACGGCGCCCGCAGGCCACTTGGGCCAGCCCTTGGACTCCAGCTTCTCGCGCATCCGGACCATCTCCGGGTAGCCGCCGACACTGGCCGTGTTGACGAACCAGCGGTGCTTCGCCACGCCCCACCGGTCGATGATCTCCACCCCGGCCAGGTCGATCGCCACGCCGCGGCCCGCTTCGACGGCCTCGGCGGCGTCGTCAGCGGTCTCGACCCCGATGTCGCGAGCGAAGTGGTTGAGCGTGCCCGCCGGGATCAGCACGAGCGGCAGGTCGAACTCGGCGGCGACCGCGGCAACGGCGGCGACCGTGCCGTCCCCGCCCGCGACGCCCAGTGCGCGGATGTCCGGGTTCGCCTTCACCTCGTCGGACAGGTGGTCGATCAGGTCCGTGCCCGGCACCGGGTTGATCACCGTGGCGTTCGGCCAGCGGCGCGCCAGTTCGTCCGTCGGGTCGTCGCCGATGCCTGAGTTCGGGTTGGCCAGCACGAGCAGACCTTCGCCACCGGGCAACGGGTCGACTGACGCCGCGTGACCGGTGTGCGCGGCCGACGGGGTGACCACCGGCCACCAGTGGCGCACCAGATAGGCCGCGCCGACCCCGATGGCCGCTCCCGCGGCGATGTCGCTCGGCCAGTGCACGCCGGTGTGCACACGCGAGTACGCGACCGCGGCGGCTACCGGTGCCAGGGCGGCCGCCGTACGTGGGCTCTCCATGGCCACGGCCGTCGTGAACGCCACCGCGGAGGCGGCGTGGCCGGACGGGAACGAGGAGCTGGTTGGGCGTTTGGTGAGCCTTCTGGCCATCGGCACCAGTTGCGCGGCGGGCCGCCTGCGGGGGAACAGGTTCTTGCCGACGAGGTTCGCCGACGCGCTGGCCACCGCGATCGATCCCACCCCGCGCAGCGCCGCGCGGCGCGTCGGGCCCTTCGCCGTGGCGAGGATGGCGGCGATGGTGAACCAGAGCCTGCCGTGGTTGGCCGCCGTCGACAGCCGCATCAGGCCGCGGTCGGCCGGGGAACTGGGCAGCCTGGCGGTAGCCCTGACCAGCGCCTGGTCGAGCCGGTTGACGCGGCGCACGGAGCGCCTTACATGGCCGAACATGATCCCCTGATTCAACAGGACGGCGCGGCCGCCCGCCGAACGGCCCGTCCCGGGTGAACACCTGGTTACGGAATGCCTCGATAACGGATAGGTCGACCGCCCCGAACGGCGCTCTGACGATGTCGGTCTTTGCGCCTAGGCTAGAAGGATGCAGCGGCGGATCTTCGGAATCGAGACCGAATTCGGCGTGACCTGCACGTTCCACGGGCAGCGCAGGCTGTCCCCGGACTAGGTCGCGCGGTACTTGTTTCGGCGCGTGGTGTCGTGGGGTCGTTCATCGAACGTGTTCCTGCGCAATGGATCACGCCTCTACCTGGATGTCGGATCACACCCCGAGTACGCGACGGCGGAGTGCGACGACCTGGTCCAACTGGTCACCCACGACAAGGCGGGGGAGCGGATCCTGGAGGACCTGCTCGTCGACGCCGAACGCAGATTGGCCGACGAGGGCATCGGCGGCGACATCTTCCTGTTCAAGAACAACACCGACTCGGCGGGCAACTCCTACGGCTGCCACGAGAACTTCCTGGTCACCCGGGCAGGCGAGTTCTCCCGCATCGCCGACGTGCTCCTGCCCTTCCTCGTCACCCGGCAGCTGATCTGCGGCGCGGGCAAGGTCCTGCAGACCCCGCGCGGCGCGGTGTACTGCCTGTCCCAGCGCGCCGAGCACATCTGGGAGGGCGTCTCCAGCGCCACGACCAGGTCGCGCCCGATCATCAACACCCGCGACGAGCCGCACGCCGACGCCGAGCGCTACCGCAGGCTGCACGTCATCGTCGGCGACTCGAACATGGCCGAGCCGACCACGCTGCTCAAGGTCGGCACGGCGAACCTGGTCCTGGAGATGATCGAGGACGGCGTCCAGTTCCGGGACTTCAGCCTGGACAACCCGATCCGCGCCATCCGCGAGATCAGCCACGACCTCACCGGCCGCAGGCTGGTCCGGCTCGCGGGCGGCCGTGAGGCCTCGGCGCTGGACATCCAGCGCGAGTACTACGCCAAGGCTGTCGAGCACGTGGCCCGCCGCTCGCCCGACCCGCTGGCCCAGCGGGTGGTCGACATGTGGGGCAAGGTGCTCGACGCGGTCGAGGCGCAGGACCTCTCCAAGATCGACCGGGAGATCGACTGGGCGATCAAGCACCGCCTGGTCGAGCGCTACCAGGCCAAGCACAACCTCGACCTGTCCAGCGCGCGCATCGCCCAGATCGACCTCGCCTACCACGACATCCGGCGCGGCCGCGGCATCTTCGACCTGCTTCAGCGCAAGGACCTGGTGACCAGGGTGACCGACGACGGCGAGATCGAGGCCGCCAAGGACACCCCGCCGCAGACCACCCGGGCCAAGCTGCGCGGCGACTTCATCGCCGCGGCCCAGCAGGCAGGCCGCGACTTCACCGTCGACTGGGTCCACCTGAAGCTGAACGACCAGGCCCAGCGCACCGTGCTGTGCAAGGACCCGTTCCGCGCGGTGGACGAGCGGGTCGAGCGGCTGATCGCCTCGCTGTAATCGGATTGCCGAAGGGCGGGCCGGGTCGGGAACATTCCGGCATGGCCCGCCCTTCCGCTGTCCTGACCGGCGCGACCGTCGTCCTGCGTCGGCGCACGCTCGATGAGTTCGCCGAGGTGTTCGCCTTGGTCACCGACGCGCTGCCGCACCTGCGCCCGTGGATGGCGTGGGCCGCCGACGGTGTCACCGAGGACAGCCTGCGCGCGCACATGGCCGACTGCGAGCGGCGTTGGGCCGATGGGACCGAGTTCACCTACTCGATCACCCTCGACGGCGCGGTGGTGGGCACCTGCGGTCTGATGGCCAAGGCGGCGGGCTGGGAGATCGGCTATTGGCTGCATCCGGCGTTCGTCGGCCGGGGCGCCGCGCTGGAGGCCGCGGCCTTGCTGGTCGACGCCGCTTTCACGCTGCCGGGCATCGAGTACGTCGAGATAGTGCACGACACGGCGAACCTGCGCAGCGGGGCGATCCCGCGCAAGCTGGGCTTCACCGAGATCGCCAGGGTGTCACCGCCGCAGGAGCCGATCACGTCGGCCGAGGACGGCGTCGACGTCCGCTGGCGGCTGGACCGCCCCGGCGGATGATTCGCACGCATGTTCGGTGTGTTGGGTGAAGGCGCAGGGTGCGGGCACGTTAAGGTGCACTGGTGTCCGTCGCACGCGCCGAGCGTTTGGTGAACCTGGTGCTGTGCCTACTGTCGACCCGCCAGTACCTCAGCGCCGATCGGATTCGGGGGATCGTCCCCGGATACTCCGACGCGCCCACAGACGAGGCGTTCTTCCGTACCTTCGAGCGGGACAAGACCGAACTGCGTGACCTGGGGATCCCGCTTGAGGTGGGCCGCAACTCGGTGTTCGACACCGTCGACGGCTACCGCATCGCCCGCCGGGACTACGAGCTCGGCGAGATCGACCTCGAACCGGACGAGGCCGCCGCCGTCGCGCTCGCGGTGCGGCTGTGGGACTCCCCGCAGCTCACCGGCGCCGCGCACGGCGCGCTGCTGAAGCTGCGGGCGGCCGGGGTGGATGTCGACCAGGCCGCGCCCGCGATCGTGGAATCCAAGGTCCGCACGTCCGAGCCCGCGTTCGCGCCGCTGCTCGCCGCCGTGCAGGACGGGCAGGCGGTGTCGTTCGGCTACCGCAAGCCCTCGCCCGCCGAGGTCGTCGACCGCGTGCTGGAACCGTGGGGCGTGGTGTCCTGGCGAGGCCGCTGGTACGTCGTCGGCCACGACCGCGACCGCGGTGCCCCGCGCTGCTTCCGGCTGTCCCGGGTGGTCGGCGAGGTCCGCAAGGTCGGCAAGCCAGGGCAGGTGCGCAGGCCGGAGAACGTCGACCTGATGCGGTTCGTGGCCAACACCGGCGGCGAGCCGGTGCACACGTCCAACATCCGGGTGTGGGTGGCCGACGGCCGCGCGGCCGGAGTGCGGCGGCGGGCGACAGTCGTCGGCAGACAGGAGATCGACGGCGCCCCGGGCGACGTCCTCGAACTGGAACTGCGCTTTCCGGACACGGTGGCGGGCTGGCTGGCCGGATACGGCGCCGACGTCGTCGTCATGGAGCCCGAGGTGCTGGCCAAGTCGGTGCGGGAGCGGCTGATCGCCGTGGCTGGGGAGGGACGATGACCGCCGCGCAGGACCGGCTGCCGAGGCTGCTGGCGCTGGTGCCGTACCTGATCGCCCGGCCGGGGATCCGCATCGAGGAAGCCGCCGCCGACTTCGAGGTCACCACCAAACAGCTCCGCAAGGACCTGGAACTGCTCTGGATGTGCGGGCTGCCCGGCTACGGCCCCGGCGACCTGATCGACATCTCCTTCGACGAGGACACCGTCACCGTCACCTTCGATGCTGGCATGAGCAGGCCCCTGCGCCTCACCGGCGCCGAGGCGACGGCCATGCTCGTGGCCCTGCGTGCACTGGTCGACACCCCCGGGGTGGTCGACGCCGACGCGATCCGGCGGGCCGTCGCCAAGATCGAGATGGCCGCCGGCCAGGCGCAGCCCGCCGGGGTCGCGGTCGGCCTCGGCGTGCGCGAGGGCGCCGAGACGGTCAAGGTCCGCGAGACCGTCCAGGCCGCGTTGCAGGCGGGCCGGGCGATCCGGATGGCGTACTACACCGCCTCCAAGGACGAGATGACCGAGCGCACCGTCGACCCGATGCGTGTTCTGATCGTCGAGGGCCGCGGCTACCTGGAGGCGTGGTGCAGGCGGGCCGAGGCGGTCCGACTGTTCCGGCTGGACCGGATCGACGAGCTGGCCGTGCTCGACGAGCCCGCGTCGCCGCCGCCGTACGCCGAGCCCACCGACGTCTCCGCGGGCCTGTTCCGGGCCGCCCCCGACCAGTCGGTCGCCCGACTCGTCCTGGAGCCGGACGCGCGCTGGGTGTCGGAGTACTACCCGGTGGAGGACGTGGAGGAGCTCGGCGCGGGCAGGCTTCGGGTGTCCATGCGGTACTCGGACACGTCATGGATCGTGCGGCTCCTGCTCGGCCTCGGCGGTGAGGTCGGTGTCGAGGAACCGGCGCATCTGGCCGATGAACTGCGCGCCCAAGCGGCGGCGGCGGTACGGCGGATCGATGGTTACCTGGCAGTCATCTGATGTCACGCTGCCGTCTGTTCGGAGTGTGACCTCCGACCCGGTAGAGTTCTGGTGTGCCGTACCTGCCGACCGCGGTACTAGCCCTGGCTGGGCTGGTAATGCTTGGATTAGCTCTGGTCCGCCTTGTTAGTGGGCTGGGTCGGGTACGGGCCGCCATCGGGGCGGCGAAGGCGAGTATTGACGACGAGACCGGGCTTTTACGGGCCAGGACAGCCGCTGTCAAGATCGCGTTCGCCGAACGGAAGCGGTCCGCCGGGCGCGTACCATCGACTAGGCGAATTCAGACAGGAGGACGGCCGTGAATCTTGGACCGTGGGAAATCCTCATCATCGCAGTGGTGATCGTGCTGCTGTTCGGTGCGAGGAAGATGCCCGCCATGGCTCGCTCGCTCGGGCAGTCCATGCGCATCCTCAAGGCGGAGACCAAGGGCATGCGCGAGGACGAGAAGGCCGACGGTGCCCAGCAGGCCCCGGCCGCCGCCGCTGCCCCGCAGCTGCCCGCCGCCGCCGCTTCGGAGCAGACCCCCGAGCAGCTGCAGAAGCAGATCGATGAGCTGCAGAGCAAGCTCGAGAAGCAGAGCCAGCCGCACAAAAACGCGAGCTGAGAGGAACGGTTCGCACGGTGGTGCGTGAAACGCCCCGCCGGGATGGAAGCCGTCGCGAGAAGCGGAAAGTTCGCAGTCGTAGGCACAATCCCGACGGCACAATGTCCTTGAAGGACCACCTGTACGAGCTTCGTAACAGGTTGGGTTTGGCGATCCTGTCCATCCTGTTGGGCGGCGTTTTCGGCTTCCTGTGGTTCATGTGGGACATCGGCCCGATTCCTTCACTGAGCAAGGTGTTGTTGGGCCCGTACTGCGAGCTGCCCAGTGACGTTCGGTTCTCGCCGAACGAGAAGTGTCAGCTGTTCCAGACGAAGCCGTTCGAAGCGTTCATGGTCAACTTCAAGGTCGGTATCGCGGCGGGCATGGTCGTGACCGCGCCGTTGTGGCTGTACCAGTTGTGGGCGTTCATCACCCCTGGGCTGTACGCGCGGGAGCGCAAGTTCGCCTACATCTTCGTGTTCTTCGCCTCGATCTTGTTCGCCGCGGGCGCCGTGCTGGCGTTCCTGGTGATCCCGCAGGGCCTTGAGGTCTTGGTCAGCTTCGGCGGCGACGCGTTCATCACCGCGTTGAACGCCACCGACTACATCTCGTTCGTGCTGGTCATGCTGCTGATCTTCGGCGTGAGCTTTGAGATGCCGCTGCTGGTGATCATGCTCAACCTGGTCGGCGTGCTCCCGTACGAGAATTTGAAGCGCTGGCGTCGGGGCATCATCTTCGGCCTGTTCATCTTCGCCGCGTTCGCGACGCCGGGCACGGACCCGGTATCGATGATCGCCCTGTCCGTGGCCATGACCGTGCTGTTCGAGCTGGCCGTGCAGGTCGCGCGGATCAACGACAAGCGCAAGGCCAAGCGGGAAGCCGCCGAGAACCAGGGGCTCAGCGACGATGAGGCGTCGAAGCTGGACCTGGGTGGCGCCGCGGTGGAGCCGAGCAAGCCGCTGGCCGAGTTGGGCAAGGATTTCGACGACGTGACCTGATCGCGTCGCCCGCGCTGTGGATAGCGGGCGACGCGTGTCGGTGTGATGTGAAAGCCTTGGGTCGTGTCCGTATCCCGCACCCCGGCCGAGGCGTACGCGGCCTCCCGTCGCCGTGTGAGCAGCCCCAAGCTCGCGCAGTTCGCAGGCGAGCTGACTTTCGATCTCGACCCCTTCCAGGCCGACGCGTGCGGTGCTCTGGAAGGTGGCCACGGGGTCCTCGTATGCGCGCCGACCGGCGCGGGAAAGACGGTGGTGGGCGAGTTCGCCGTTCATCTGGCGCTCGCCGAGGGTCGCAAGTGCTTCTACACCACGCCGATCAAGGCGTTGTCCAACCAGAAGTTCGCGGACCTGACCGCGCGCTACGGCGCGAAGTCGGTGGGCCTGCTGACCGGGGACACCTCCGTCAACGGCAACGCTCCCGTGGTCGTGATGACCACCGAGGTTCTGCGCAACATGCTCTACGCGCGCTCCTCCGCCCTCGACGGGCTGGGCTATGTCGTGATGGACGAGGTCCACTACCTGGCTGACCGGTTCCGCGGGGCGGTGTGGGAAGAGGTGATCCTGCACCTGCCCGAGTGGGTGAACCTCGTGTCGCTCTCGGCGACGGTCAGCAACGCCGAGGAGTTCGGGGAGTGGCTGGTCGCGGTGCGCGGCGACACGACTGTCGTCGTCGACGAGCACCGGCCGGTGCCGCTGTGGCAGCACATGCTGGTCGGCAACCGCCTGCTGGACCTCTTCGCGGGCGACGAGCCGGGTGCCGCCGAGCTGCACATCAACCCCCACCTGGTCCGGCGCGCCGAGGAAGTCGGGCGCGTGCACGCGCCGTGGCACGGGTCGCGGGCGCGTGGTGGCCGGGCCTCCGGGCAGCGTGGCGGGCCGCGGTTCAAGCCGCCGTCGCGGGTGGAGGTGATCGAGCGGCTGGACTCGCAGGGGCTGCTGCCCGCGATCATCTTCGTGTTCAGCCGGGCGGGCTGTGAGGCCGCGGTCTCGCAGTGCGTGCGGTCCGGCCTGCGGCTCAACACCGAGGACGAGGCCGCCGAGGTGCGCAGGATCGTCGACTCCAAGACCCGTGAGCTGCCCGACGGCGACCTGACGGTGCTCGGGTTCTGGGAGTGGCGGGAGGCGCTGGAGCGCGGGTTCGCGGGCCACCACGCCGGGCTGCTGCCCGCCTTCAAGGAGACCGTCGAGGAGCTCTTCCTGCGCGGCCTGGTCAAGGCGGTGTTCGCCACCGAGACCCTCGCGCTCGGCATCAACATGCCCGCGCGCACGGTCGTGCTGGAGAAGCTGGTCAAGTACAACGGCGAGGCGCACGTCGAGCTGACGCCGGGGGAGTACACGCAGCTCACCGGCCGGGCCGGGCGGCGCGGGATCGACGTCGAGGGCCACGCCGTGGTGGTGTGGCAGCCGGGTCTGGACCCGAAGCAGGTCGCCGGGCTGGCCTCGACCCGCACGTACCCGCTGAAGTCGTCGTTCAAGCCGGGCTACAACATGGCCGTCAACCTGGTCGACCGTCTCGGCGCGGCGCAGGCGCGGGAGATCCTTGAGCAGTCGTTCGCGCAGTTCCAGGCCGATCGCTCGGTCGTCGGGCTGTCGCGGCGGGTGGACCGCAACCGGGAGGCCCTCGACGGGTACTCCGAGTCGATGTCGTGCCACCTTGGCGACTTCGCCGAGTACGCGGCTCTGCGCAAGCAGATCTCCGACCGGGAGAAGGCCATGTCGCGGCAGAACAGCGCGGCCAGGCGGGCCGAGGCTGCGCACTCGCTGGAGCAGCTGAAGAAGGGCGACGTGATCGCGGTGCCCGCGGGCAGGCGGTCCGGGCTGGCGATCGTGATCGACCCAGGGCTCGACCCGATGGGCGAGCCGCGGCCGCTGGTGGTCACCGAGGACCGGTGGGCCGGTCGCCTGTCGGTGTCGGACTTCCCGAACCCGGTGGCGGCGCTCGGCCGGGTGCGGCTGCCCAAGCAGGTGGACGTGCGGTCCCCGCGCTCGCGGCGGGACCTGGCCGCGACGCTGCGCGCGGCGGGGATCGAGCTGCCCGCGCGGGAGCGGCGCCGGTCGGGTGCCGACGACGACCCGGAGCTGGCCGCGGCGCGGCGGGCGCTGCGGGCGCATCCGTGTCACGGCTGCCAGGACCGGGAGAACCACGCCAGGTGGGCCGAGCGGTACAACCGGCTGCTGTCGGAGACCGAGCAGGTGGAACGCAAGGTCGCGGCCACGACGCACTCGCTGGCCAGGGCGTTCGACCGCATCCGCGGCCTGCTGGCCGAGCGCGGCTATCTCGCGCCGGGCACGGGCGACAAGCAGGGCGAGCAGGTGGTGACCGAGCACGGCAAGCGGCTGGCCCGGTTCTACAGCGAGTCCGACCTGCTGGCCGCCGAGTGCCTGCGCAACGGCGTCTGGGACGGGTTGGAACCGGCGGAGCTGGCCGCGGTGGTCTCGGCACTGGTCTTCGAGGCGCGCCGGGACGGCCCGCTGGAGCCGCGGGTGCCCGGCGGCGCGGTCGAGGCCGCCCTGGTGGCCACCGCGCGGCTGTGGGCCGAGTTGGAGAGCGATGAGCGCCACCACCGGCTCGACCGCACCCGCCAGCCCGACCCGGGGTTCGCCTGGACGGTGTTCCGGTGGGCCCGCGGCGAGTCGCTGGAGAAGGTCATCACCGCGGCCGACTCGGCGGGCCACGAGCTGTCGGCGGGCGACTTCGTCCGCTGGTGCAGGCAGGTGATCGATCTGCTCGACCAGATCAGGGACGTCGTTGGCGAGCACCAGCCGGTGGGCGCGACGGCGGCCGAGGCGGTCAAGGCGATCCGCCGCGGCGTCGTCGCGCTGGCCACGGCGTGATCGGCGTGGCGGAGGTCATGTGGATCACCGGTGATCGCTGGGCCGAACGGGTTTTGTGTGACACGCTGGGCGGTCGGGGTAGGGCCCGAGGTCCGGCTGTGGTTGGATCGCGCGCAGAGGTGTCCGGTGTTCGGGCATTGGGCGCGCTACCTCGATCAGGCGGAGGCGAGACATGAGCAGCCCTTACGGGCCGTCCGGTGGTAATGACCCGCAGCAGCAGTGGGGGCAGCAGCCCTACGGTGGCGGGCCGACCCCGGGTACTCCGTCCGGCGGGTTCCCGGCGCAGCCGGGCGGCTACCCGCCGCCGCAGAACCCGTACGGTCAGCCTGGCGGTTACCCCCAGCAGCCGCAGCAGCCACAGCCGACGCAGCAGTACCCGACGGGCGGCGGCTACCCGCCGCCGCAGCAGCCCAACCCGTACGGCCAGCCGCCGGGTGGTTACCCGCAGCAGCCGATGGGTGGGTACCCGGGCACGCCTGCGAAGAAGGGCAGCAGCGCCTGGATCTGGATCCTGGTGACGGTCGCGGTGCTGGCGGTCGGCGCGGTCGGGGTCCTCGGGTTCATCACCCCGGGCTGGTTCAACACCAAGGTGTTCGACCAGGCAGCGGTCGAGGCGGGCGTGAAGTCCATCCTGACCGACAAGTACAACATCGAGAAGGTCGAGTCGGTGACGTGCCCGGCGAACCAGGAGGTCAAGAAGGACCTCCAGTTCACCTGCGAGGCAAAGATCGACGGTGAGGTCCGCAAGGTCAACATCACGGTCAAGACGGACACCGACGGCCAGTACGAGGTCGCTCCGCCCGCTGACAAGTAGCGGTTCTCAAGCTTTCCTCGGGCGCGTGACCACACTGGTCACGCGCCCGAGTCGTCTTGGCCGAAGACCCGCTCCAGTTCCGCGTCGAGGGCGGCCAGGGCGGTGGCGGCGGTGTGGTGGCCCGCGAGGGTGTGCAGGGCGAGGCCGTCGGTGACCGAGATCAGCAGGGTGGCCTGGGTCGCCGGATCGGCGGTCCCGGCGGCGGCCAGCATCCCGGTGAGGTGTTCGTGTCCTTGCCGCCAACCGTCGCGCAGGTGCTGGGCGTTGTCGGGGTCCACGGTGGCTCGGACCAGGAACGCGAACCCGACCAGCGCCTCCGTGCGGCGGGTCTCGTCCAGCGGCAGGGTCTCCACGAGCATCGCGCGCACCTTGGCGCGGATCCCGCCCGCCGCGGCGTAGGCCGCGCCCATGCGGTCGCCGACGCGCGCGGTCATCGCCTCCAGCGCGTGCCGGAGCATCGACTCCTTGCTGTCGAAGTAGTGCTGGACCTGGCCCATGGACACGCCCGCCTCGGTGGCGACCTGGCGCAGGCTGACGGCCTCGATCCCGCCAGTGATGATCAGCCGCCACAGCGCCTCGGTGATGGTCCGCCGCCGCTCGGCGTGGTCGACCTGCTTGGGCACCCTACCTCTTTCCAATGCGTTCGCATTGCATCGATGATACGATGCGAGTGCATTGTAAAGGCCGAGGGGAGCTGGGGATGGCAACCAAGTACTGGGACCGTGTCGGGCGAGTCGGGCGCGGACGGGATTTCCGGGGGAGCAAGGGGCGAGCGGAACTGCGCAGGCTCGCGGAGGCGGCGCTGCAGCTGAAGCCCGGCGACCGGGTGCTCGATATCGGCTGCGGCAGCGGCCCGGACCTGGAGATGCTCCGGGACGCTGTCGGCGGGGAGGGGTTTGTGCTGGCCATCGACGCGAGCGAGGTCATGGTGAAACACGCCAAAGCTCGCGTCGACGCGGCGGGCTGGGACAACGTCGAGGTGCGGCACGCCGACGCGACAACGCTAACGGTCGAGGGCTTCGATGCCGCACTGTCGATCTTCACGGTCAGCGCGACGCCGGACGTGCGGGCCACCCTGGTGTACGCTCGGGCGGCGCTGCGGCCAGGCGGTCGGCTCTACGTGATGGACCTTCGGCTGGCGGACTCGACTCCGTTGAATCGGGTCTTTCGGCTGGCCTACCGCGTGTTCGCCCGCTGGACGGGCGTGGATGTGCTGGAGACGGCCCGGTTCGTGTTCGACACCGTCGAGGTGCCCGACCGGCTGCCGTCGTGGCCGCCGGTCGTGGCGTTCACCGCTATCCGGTGATCGCGGCGATCAGTCGGTCGACCGGCGCGCCGAGGTCCCAGCGTTCCTGCAGTTCCCGGACGCGTTCGAGGTCGAGTACCGATTCGGGCAGCTTCTCCTCGCCGTGGAACTGGATCGGGGCGTCGGTGGCCACGGCGACCACCTTGGGTGCGGCGGCGAGGTAGGCGGCGTCCTCGGTGAAGGCGGATTTGACCCGCAGGGGGACCTCCTTGCTGTCCGCGGCGGCCGCCTCGACCAGTGCGGCGAGCGAGCCGAACTTGGTGATCAGCTTGGCCGCGGTCTTCTCGCCGATGCCGGTGATGCCGGGCAGGCCGTCGGACGGGTCGCCGCGCAGGACGGCCATGTCGGCGTATGCGGAGCCGCGCTCGGGGAGGCCGTACTTCTCGGCCAGTTCGCGGGGACCGATGGTCTCTGCCTTCGACCAGCCTCGGCCGACATAGACGACGCGGACCGGGGTGGGGGTGTCGCGGACGCACTGGAACAGGTCGCGGTCGCCGGTGATGACCTCGACGGGGGCGTCGGTCTCGCGGTCGGCCAGGGTGCCGATGACGTCGTCGGCCTCGTAGCCGGGGGAGGCGGCCATGCAGATGCCCATGGCGTCGAGCAGTTCCATGATGATCGGGACCTGCGGGGTGAGCGTGTCGGGCACCTCCTCGACGTTGTTCGCCGGGTCGGCGACGCGTTGGGCCTTGTAGCTGGGGATCGCGGCGACGCGGAAGGCCGGGCGCCAGTCGGCGTCGAGGCAGGCCACCAGCCGCGACGGGCGGCGCTCGGTGATGATCTGGGCGACCATGCTCGCGAAGCCCCGCACGGCGTTGACCGGCTGGCCGTCGGGGGATGTCATGGATTCGGGGAGCGCGTAGAACGACCGGAAGTACAGCCCGGCCGAGTCCAGCAGCACGAGAGGTCCACTCACGAACGACACCCTGCCACAGATTGATCGCAGAGACCTCTTTGCAAAGAAGTCTCTGCGATCTATCGTGGGGGCATGGAAGAGCCGACCTATCACCACGTCAACGTCGACGGACTCAAGGTGCTGGCCCACCCGCTGCGGATCCGCATGCTGGGCCTGCTGCGGATGCACGGCCCCGCGACCGCGTCCGGGCTGGCCCAGCGGGTGGGGGAGAGCTCGGGAACCACCAGCTGGCACTTGCGTCAGCTCGCCGAGGCCGGGTTCATCGAGGAGGACACCGAACGCGGCAACCGGCGCGACCGGTGGTGGCGGGCCGCTCAGGACTACACGACCGTGCGCGAGCAGTCCCTGCCGGAGGACCCGGAGGTCCAGGACGCGCTCGGCGCCTACCTGGTCAACATCCTCGACGGCTATCACGAGCGTGCCGTGCAGTTCATCCGCGAGCGGCACGCGTGGGACGAGCCATGGCGGCACACGTCGAACATGTCCGACTGGGCGCTGCCCATGGAACCGGAGGAGGCGAAGCGGTTCTTCGCCGACATCGAGGCCGTCGTCGAGCGCTACCGCCGTGATCACCGGCCGGGTGACCAGCAGGTCGCGGTGCAGTTCCAGGCCTACCCGCTGCGCGAGGAGAACCTGTCGTGAGTCGGGTTCCGTTAGTCGCGTTGCTCGGGGCCAACGCGCTGTCGGTGTGCGGGACGACGATGACGTTCCTCGCCGTGCCGTGGTTCGTGCTGCAGACCACCGGCAGCCCGGCCCGCACGGGCCTGGTCGCGGGCGTCGAGGTGACCGGCGCGGTCATCGCGGCGTTGTTCGGCGGGCCGGTCATCGACCGGGTGGGCAGGCGGCGCAGCAGTGTGGTGTCCGACCTGGCCGCCGCGGTCGTGGTGGCGGCGATCCCGGCGCTGTTCGCCATGGACGCGTTGCCCTTCGGGGTCTTGCTGGGCCTGGCCGGGCTGCTCGGGCTCACGCGGGCGCCGGGGGAGACGGCTCGGTCGGCGATGATGGCTTCGCTGATCGCCTCGTCGGGTGTGTCCGCCGAACGCGCGTCGAGCGCCTATGACGGCGTGAGCCGCGGCGCGCGGATGGTCGGCGCGCCGCTGGCCGGTGTGCTGATCGCACTGATGGGTCCGCAGCAGGTGCTCTTGGTCGACGCGGGCACGTTCTTGGTCTCCGCGTTGGTGATCGGCCTGCTGGTGCCGGAGGCGGGGCTCGCCGAGCCCGCCGAGGGCGGATACCGCGAGCGGATGCGGCGCGGGTTCGCCTACCTGCGGGGCGACCGGCTTATGTTGGCGATCATGGTGATGGTCATGGTCACCAACATGCTCGACGCGGCGCTCGGGTTGGTGCTGATCCCGGTCTACGCCAACGACATCCTGCACAGCAGCGTCGCGTTAGGACTCATCGGCGGCGTGTTCGGTGGCTGTGCGATGGCGGGGACGATCATCTACGCATGGGTCGGGGTGCGCCTGCCGCGTCGGATCGCTTACACGGTCGCGTTCCTCGCGGTCGGCGCGCCGCGCTACTTCGTGATGGCCGCGGAACCCGGTCTGACCGTGATCCTGGTGACGATGGCTGTGTCCGGGCTGCTGTGTGGGGCGATCAACCCGATCCTCGGGGTGGTGGAGTACGAGCGGATCCCCGATGGCGTGCGGGCGATGGTGCTCGGCGTGATCACCGCCGCGGTGCTGGTGGGCGCCCCGGTGGGGGCGGTCGTCGCGGGCGTGGCGGTAGAGGTCGCGGGCCTTGGGCCGACGCTCGTGGTTGCCGGTCTGATCTATCTCACGGCGACGATCTGCCCGGCGGTGTTCCCGGTGTGGCGGGAAATGGACGCGCAGCCGGAACTGGTCTCGCGGTAGAACTATCCAGTGCGACCTGAACCGCTCGACCTGACCGAAGACGCGACCGCCGAGGCGGTGCACGGGGTCGGCCTGCGCGCCTACCGCGTGGAGGCCGACCTCATCGGCCACGACATCCCGGCGCTGCACGAGACGGTCGCCGACGTGCGCGCCAAGCCGCTGCACTGGTTGGGCTGCCGCGCCGACGGCATACCTGTCGCCTTCATCGCCTGGGCGGCCGATGGCGTGATCGATATCGACCGGCTGTGCGTCGACCCCGCCTGGTTTCGCCGTGGCCTGGCATCGGCGTTGGTCGCCGAACTGCTGGCGCGGACGGAAGGCGACGTGACCGTCTCGACCGGCGCGGACAACACCCCGGCCGTCACGCTGTATGAGCGCGCCGGGTTCGTCAGAACCGGCACGATCGAGCCCGCGCCTGGCCTGCTGGTCGCGACCTTCGGCCTACAGCGCGGGTGAGCGGCCCTCATACGGCGTGGACAGTACGACCGTGGTCCTCGTCGACACCTTCGCCGCCTCGCGGATCTTGCGCAGCAAGTCCTCCAGTTTGGCGGGCGAGCCGACGCGGACCAGCAGCACGTAGGAATGGTCGCCCGCGACCGAGTAGCAGGACTCGATCTCGTGGATGTGCTCCAGGCGCGTCGGGTAGTCGTCCGGGGCGGCCGGGTCGATCGGGGTGAGCGAGATGAACGCGGTCAGCGGCAGCCCGATCGCGTCGACGTCCAGCCGCGCCGAGTAGCCGCGGATGACGGCGCGCTGCTCCAGCCTGCGCACCCGCTGGTGCACCGCCGACACACTGAGCCCGACCCGCTCGGCGAGGTCGGTGAAGCTGCAGCGCCCGTCGGCCGACAGTTCGCGCACGATCGCCTTGTCGATCGGCTCCAGGTCTCCATCCACGTTCATGCGGGCAGCACCACCAGGTCGTGCGGGCGGTTGTTGAGGGACTCGACGCCGGTCTCGGTGACCACGACGATGTCCTCGATCCGCGCGCCCCACCGGCCCGGCTGGTAGATGCCCGGCTCGATGCTGAACGCCATCCCCGCCTCCAGGACAAGGTCGTTTCCCGCCACGATGTACGGGTCCTCGTGCACGTCGAGGCCGATGCCGTGGCCGGTGCGGTGGATGAAGTACTCACCGAACCCGGCGTCGGCGATGACGCCGCGGGCCGCCGCGTCGACCTGCTCGGCGGTCACGCCCGGCTTGACGAAGTCGACGGCGGCCCGCTGGGCCTGCTGCAGGACGGCGTAGGTGTCGAGCACGTCAGCGTCGCGGGGCTCGCCGACGGCGTAGACGCGGGTGCTGTCGGAGTTGTAGCCCTCGGCGACGAGGCCGCCGATGTCGATGACGACCACGTCGCCCGCCTCGATGACCCGGTCGGACAGCTCGTGGTGCGGGCTGGCGCCGTTGGGGCCGGAGCCGACGATGACGAACTCCACGCTGATGTGGCCCTCCGCGATGATCGCGGCGGCGATGTCGGCGCCCACCTCGCGTTCGGTCCGGCCTGCCCGCAGCCACTCGCCCATGCGGGCGTGCACGCGGTCGATCGCGGCGCCCGCCGTGCGCAGCCCGGCGATCTCGGCGGCGTCCTTGCGCATCCGCAGCTCGCTGAGCACCGGTCCGGCGAGCACCTGGCGGGCGGTGGGCAGCGCGTCGCGCAGGGCGAGCGTGTGCAGCGCGGGCAGCATGTCGCCGACAGCGACCTGGGTGGCCGGGCCGAGCAGGTCGGCGACCATGGCGTACGGGTTCTCGCCGTCGACCCAGGTGGCGACCCGCACCCCGAGGTCGGCGGTGGGCAGGCCCGCGTAGCCGGGGGCTTCGAGCTTGGGCACGACCAGCACGGTCTCGTCGGCGACGACCAGGCAGGTCAGCCGCTCGAAGGAGTGGCCGGTGCCGCCGATCAGGTAGGTCAGGTCGGTGCCCGGGGCCACCACCAGCGCGTCGATCCCGGCGGCGTGGGCGGCGGCCCTGGCCCGGGCGAGCCGGTCGCGCAGGAGCGCGGGGGCTGGGGTAGTCGCGGTCATGGACATGATCTGCAGCCTAGGCGCTGTCGTGGAAGTCCGGTGCGTGGGATATCGCCTTCTCCGGATCACCTGGAACCGCCTGCCTGCGAATGCGTCCCAACGACATGCGCGTTTTCCTGCTGGCCTTGGTCCTGTTCGTGTCGGCGGGCTGCTCGTCCGGCCCGCCCTCGGCGATGCCGGACGACTTCACCGCCACCGTGGAGGTCCGGTCAGGGTCCACCTCGCCGCCCGATCACTATGAGTGGACCGTCACGCTGACCGCCACGGACGCCACGGTCGCTTGGCGGCCGGGCGATGACCAGTCCACCCAGCCGTGGACGGCGACCGCGCCGGTCTCGAAGGAGGCCAGGGCGACCTTCTACGACAAGGTGCTCTCATCGGGCGCGTTCGAGTCGGACCAGTACAACGACGACTGGGCGATCGGCGGCCCCACCATGAAGGTGCGCGCCACGATCGACGGAACAGTCTATGAGTCCAACCCTGGACGGAGCCGGGAGAGCCAGGGCCAGTTCGACGTCGTCCATGCCTACGCCGAGGACTTGCTCCCGGCTGACATCTGGGCCGATTTCGAGCGCAAGCAGGAGGAGTGGGGCAAGACCCACTGACCTCACGGGCCGATGCTGGTCGCCGCGTGCAGGTCGCCGGTCTCACCTGGCAGGCACGCCGCCGCCCGGTCGGCGGTGGCGAGGAACTCGCCGAGGCAGCGGCCGAAGGCGGTGTGGCCCGCGGCATTGGGGTGGAACGACTCCTGCAGCGCGTGGGTGGCGCGGTCGTCGTCCTGCAGGTCGGTCCAACGCACCGAGAGCCTGCTGAACCACTCCTGGGCCGCGTCGTCCCGCGAGCAGGCCTCCCGGCCGAGTCCCGCGCGGGACAGGTCGAGGAACCGCACGCCCGACTCGCGGGCCACCCGGCGGATTCCCTCGGTGAGCAGTGGGACCGCCGACTCGCGCACCCAGCGCAAGTCATCGGTGCGGAACGGGCAGCCGTTGAGATTGCGCAGCGACTCCAGCGCGTCAGGGCTGATCGGCGCGGCATAGGACTGTAGGACGAGTTGGTAGTCGGTCGGCTGGTAGCCGGCGTCGGTCATGACCGTGCGGATGTCGTTGACCGCGGCCAGGACCTTGGGCACCATCGCGTCGACCTTGCCGGGCCAGTCCTTCCCGGCGGTCTCGGCGCAGCCGGGCTTGCCCCGGTCGAACCACGCCTGGACACAGGCGTCGAGCACCCGCCCGAACCCGGGGTCGTCGTTGGCGCCGACGGACACCAGCACCGCCACGACCCGCTTCTGCCGCGCGAGCGCACCGAGGCGGCGGGCCTGGGAGCTCTCGGTGTACTGGGTCGCCTCGCCGAGTCCGACCTGGGCGGAGGGCGCGCCCGAGCAGGCCAGGTTGACGGTGTCGTCGATGCCCACGAGCTCGGTGTGGTGGATGGTCGCGTTGGTCGAGCGGTGGCACCAGTTGCCGTCCTGGCCGTCCGTGCCGGTCTCATAGTCGCCCGCGGACTCGCCGGAGATCGTGGAATCGCCGAGCGAGACAAGTACCCGCGGCACGCCGACCGGTGGTCCGGGCGCGGGCGCGGGATTGTTGCCCACCACTAGGAACGCGCCGATCAACAACATCACCGAGACCAGCGCGCCGCCGACCCACCATCGATACCGTCGCATCGCCCACCAGTCTAACGACGATCACGCCTGCCGCTTATTGACAGCGTCCTGTCAATATGACAGGCTACTGTCATGACTTCGGACATCCTGATCGCTGTGTACGACGGTCTCGCGGACTGGGAGATCGGCTACCTCACCGCGGGCTTCAACAACCCGGCTTTCCAGCTCGAGCCAGGACGCTTCCGCGTCCGGACAGTGGGCGTGACCGCCGACCCGATCACCACCATGGGCGGCCTCACGGTTGTTCCCGACCTCGTTCTGGCTGACACCGACGTCGACGGAGCGGCACTGCTCGTGCTGCCCGGCGCGGACTCGTGGCTGGAGGGCGCGAACACCGAGTTCTCCGCCGCCGCGGTACGCAGGCTCGACGCGGGTGCCCCGGTAGCCGCGATCTGCGGCGCGACAGTCGGCCTGGCCGCGGCTGGCGCGCTCGACACCCGCGACCACACCGGAAACGCGCCGGAACAGCTCGCTTTCGCGCCGGAGTACGCCGGACAGGTCCGATTCCGACCGGACCGTGCCGTGGCCGACCAGGGTCTGATCACGGCAGGCGCGGCCAGCCCGCTGGAGTTCGCCGCCGAGGTGTTCCGCGCACTCGACCTCTACGCTCCAGACGTGCTCGACGCCTGGTACCAGCTCAACGTCTCCGGTGACCCGAAGTGGTTCTTCCGCCTCATGGAACTCGCCGCATGACCCGAACGCCCGGCGGCGACGCGTTGACCGACATCATCGTGCGCACCTTCCATCTCAACGGCGCCTTCCTCCGCGCCGCCGAACACATCTCACTGCCCCAGGGTTTGACGCCATCGTGGTGGCAGGTGCTCGGCGGCGTCCTGGATCAGCCCCGCTCGGTCGCCGACATCGCCAGGGAGATGGGGATGGCCAGGCAGAGCGTGCAGCGGACGACGGACTTGTTGGTGGAGAAGGGTTTGGCGGAATACCTGCCCAACCCGGCGCACGCGCGGGCCAAACTGGTCCGCCCCAGCGAGGCGGGCTGGAAAGCGATCCGCGGCATGACCGAGGCCCAGCACGCCTTCACCAACCGCGTAGCCGCCAGATTCGACGCCGACGAACTGATCGCCGCCGCCACCCTGATGGACCGGCTCGCAGAGGTGCTCGCCGAGGATGAACAAGCGCGGTCCGACTAAGGGATCAGGAGCAGTCGCCCCCGAACTCCGCCCGCGGCCAGCGTCTTGTGCGCGGTTGACGCCTGCTCCAACGGCAGCGAGCCACCGATACGCGCGGGCAGCAGGCCGGACGCGGTGTCAGCGAGCAGGCTGGACAGCCGGGCACTGTCCGCGGCGACGAAGACCGCAGTCGTGGTGACTCGGCCCAAACCGTCAGGAACATTCGGCGGAATCACGCCGACATACGTCCCCCCGTCACCGACAAGCGCCACGCCCGCCTCGCCGAGCACGGCGGCGTCCAGCACCGCGTCGAACATCCCGGCAGGCTCGGTGATGAACTCCACGGCTCCGGCGGTCAGGACGAACTCGCGGTCCGAAGCTCGGGCCAAGCCGGTGACCGACCACCCCGCGCGAGCCGCGAGCGTCACCGCGTACCCACCGACACCACCGGCCGCTCCAGTGACCAGAAGGGATCCCGTCGGCGGCCCGAGAAGCTCAACGGCCTGCGCGGCCGTGAGTCCGTTGAGTGGCACGGTCGCCGCGTCCGCGAAAGGCAGTCCGGCGGGGATTCGGGCGGCCGCGACCGCGGGCACGACGACCTCATCGGCGTAGCCGCCCAAAGCGCGGTCGACTCCGGCCGACAGCGCCGCGACCTGGTCCCCGACCCGGAAATCCGTGTCCGGCCCGGTCGCCGTCACCGTCCCGGCGACATCCCACCCGAGGCCGACGTGGTCGGTCTGAGTGATCCAGCCCAGTCCGTGATAGTCGCCTTCGCGGGTCTGCAGGTCGACCGGGTTGACCCCGGCCGCCGCCACCTGGATCCGGATCTCGCCGGGTCCGGGCGTCGGTGTCGGCACGTCGATGATCTCGATGGCGTCGGCTGGTCCTGGCTCCCGAACGACTGCGGCACGCATGATCGATCCTCCAAAGTTGTACGCTCTCTCGCGAACAACCTTGGGGGATTCGCACTCTTCCAGGAAGTAGGCACCTGAAAGTGCGTTACCGAGCGGGAGGTGCGATGGCCACGACGACCGCAGCTGAGCGCCGGGCGCACGCCAAGAGCGAGTTCGACGCCTATCTGGCGAACTGTGCCAGCAGGCACGTGCTGGATCGGCTGGCTGACAAGTGGGTCACGCTGGTGCTGTGCGCGCTAGGTGATCATGAGTCGGCCATGCGCTACTCCGAGCTGTCCCGGCGCGTGGCCGGGGTGAGTCAGAAGATGCTCACCCAGACCCTGCGCGCCTTGGAACGCGACGGCCTCGTCGGTCGGACCGTCACACCGACCGTGCCGGTGTCGGTCGACTACGAGCTGACCCCGTTGGGCAGGTCGTTGTTGGACGTCGTGCGTGAACTCAAGCGGTGGGCTGACATCAACGTCGCCCAGGTCCTCGCCTCGCGCGAGGAGTTCGACGCCCGCGCCTAGCGGGTTGACCACGAACCTTCACCGGGTCTCGACCCGCCCACGACGCGCCTGGCTGCGTTGTCGGAAAGCCCAAGTACAACCCGGTACTACGGTCTTCCCTCCGCCTTGCCAGCCACGCCGTGGAAAGGCCGATACCCGGCGAACGTTCGTGGTCAACGCACTAGCGGGTCGCCTTGGCGAAGTGGGCGGCGAGCTCGGGCGCGAGGGCCTTGGCCTTGACCATGTGGGTCTGGCCGGGCAGTGTCCGGTATTCGGCACCTGTGACGGCGTCGGCGACGGCTGACTGGGCGGTGCGAATCCACTGTGGACTCTTGCCGCCGTCGAGAACGAGCGTAGGGGCCTTGATGTCGGCGTAGCAGCCTTCCGGCAGCGGGCGTCCGGCCTGGTTCGGGGTCACGATCGACAGGTCGTAGGGCAGGGTGTGCGCCACCGCGGTCAGCTTCTTCCACACCGGGGTCCACCGCATGATCGCCACGAAGACCGCGGGCGTGCCGACCAGCTTCATGAAGCGTTTGACCGCCGCACCGCGTTCGCCGTCGCGGACCAGGTCCCGCAGGTCCGCGGGCGTGCTCGCCGGGACGGGCGATCGGGAGCCGTCGACGATGAACGGGGCCTCGTAGGTGACCAGGCCGGTAATCGGCAGGCCGCGCTGGGCCGCGGCGAGGGCGAGGGCGGCGCCGGAGGAGAAGCCCGCGACATGAGCCGAGCCGCCCGCCGCCGCGATCACGGCGGCGAGGTCGTCGATCTCGCGGTCGACGCCGTAGTCCGCGCTGTCGCCGGACCCGCCCCGGCCGCGGCGGTCGTAGCAGTACACGGTGAACCGGTCGGCCAGTTCCTTGGCGACGTCCCGGCTCGGGCCCATCTCGCGGTGGCAGAGGGCGCCGTCGACGAGGATCAGGGCGGGGCCGGTGCCGTGGGTCTCGTAGGCGATCGTGGTGCCGTCGGCGGAGGTCACAGTGCTCATGTCGGTCTCCTTGTCAGGGTCGGTCACCACTGCGTCGGACGGCGCCCGCCGGTTTCGACACGGGTCATGGGATTTCTTTCGCGCGGGCTGTGAGCAGGTCGCGCTCGCGGGCGTTGCCGGTCAGTTCGGCCGCTCGCTGGAACTCCGCCTTGGCCTCCTGGACGCGTCCGGCCTTGCGCAGGAGGTCGCCCTTCACGCTGGCCAGCAGGTGATATCCGGCCAAGGAGCCTGCCGCCTCGACGGGGGCCAGCACCGCGAGCCCGGCGTCCGGGCCGAACGCCGTGCCGTGGGCGACGGCACGGTTGACCTCGACCACCGGGTTGGGAGCGACCTGGCTCAGGACGTCGTAGAGGCCTGCGATCCTGGTCCAGTCGGTGTCCTCGGCGCGGGCCGCGCGGGCGTGGCAGGCGGCTATCGCGGCCTGGACGACGTACGGGCCGACCGGCGCGTCGAGTCTGTCGGCGCGGCCGAGCGCGTCGAGGCCGCGGCGGATGAGGAGGCGATCCCAGCGGGATCGGTCCTGGTCGAGCAGCAGGACCGGCCGGCCGTCGGCGCCGGTGCGGGCCGCCGTGCGCGACGCCTGGATCTCCAGCAGGGCTTGCAGGCCGTGTGCCTCCGGCTCGTCCGGGGCCAGCTGGGCCAGGACCCTGGCCAGGCGCATCGCCTCTTCACACAGCGCGGGCCGCATCCAGTCGTCGCCCGCCGTGGCCGAGTAGCCCTCGTTGAAGACGAGATAGATCACGCCCATCACCGCGGCGAGGCGTTCGCGGCGTTCTCGGCCGGTCGGCAGGTCGAACTCGACGCGGGCCTCGGTGAGGGTCTTCTTCGCCCGTGACACCCGCTGGCCGACCGCGGTGTCCTTGGCCAGGAACCCGCGGGCGATCTCGGCCGTGGTCAGGCCGCCGACCAGGCGGAGTGTCAGCGCGACCCGCGCCTCGGTCGACAGCACCGGGTGGCAGGTCATGAACATCAGCCGCAGGACGTCGTCCTCGATGTAGTCGACCGCGGCGGCGAAGTCCGGGATGTGCGACTCGGGGGAGTCGCGGCCCAGTTCCTCGGTCTTGCGCCGCAGCGTCTCCGCGCGCCGGAAGTGGTCGACGGCGCGCCGTTTGGCCACGGCCATGAGCCAGGCGCCCGGGTTGTCCGGGACGCCTGACTCGGCCCAATGCTCGACGGCGGCGATGAGGGCGTCCTGCGCCAGGTCCTCGGCGAGCCCCACGTCGTGGGTCATCCGGACCAGACCCGCGATCAGGCGCGTCGACTCGTGCCGCCACACCGTCGCGACCGCCCGGTCCGACTCCCGCTCACCTGTGCCCACAGTGGACGATCAGAGCACCCGGGCCGCCACCGATCAAGTCAGTCGCGCGGCGGCGGACCGTCGTCGGGGCCCGCGATGCGGCGCACGTGGACCGAGCCCTCCCAGGACGGCCAGTGGTCGCGGTGGATCTGGATCAGCCGGTGGGCGCCCTCGACGGCTTCCTCATGCGAGCGGGCCTCGATGATCGCGTAGCCGCCGACGACCTCCTTGGCCTCGGCGTACGGACCGTCGGTGACCGACACGGCGCCGTCGGCCAGCCGCACCTCGGTGCACTCGGAGTTGGTGTAGAGGCCGCCCGCGTCGAGCATCGACCCGGCGGCGAACATCTTCGTCATCTCCGAGCCCATGGCCTCGACCAGCGCCGGTGGCGGGGCGCCGATGTCGTCGGCCATGTTCACGAAAACCATGTACCTCATGCCGATCTCCTTCTTCCTTGGTGGCGAGCCTGCCACGACACCGCGTCGAACGCCGGGACCCGGTTTCGACATCGCCCACCAAGGAACTTCCGGTGGCCCCGCTCAGCCGACCTTGGCCCCGTCGGCACCCAGCACCGACAGCCAGGACTTCGACCAGCTGCGCATCTCCCCGATAAGGATGAAACTGTCGATCAGACCGCTGCCCGTCACCACGGCGTCGTAGGACGTGGTGGCGCCGACGATGACACCCGAACCGAGCTTGCCCGGCACCTTCCACCCCGCGCCCGCGGCCTGTCCGCGCGCGGACTCCACTGAGGCCAGTTGGGCCGGGGTGTAGTCCGCGGCCAGCGCCGAGCCCATGCCAGGGATCATGTCGTAGGACTGTCCCGCGGCGGTCAGCGTCATCGTGCCGAACATCGACGACTTCGCCGCCACCTCGGCGATCGGCACGCTGAACGCCGTACCGGTGCGTGTGGTGAGGGTGAGCAGGCCGTTGGCGGCCGTCATCTGGCACGGCTCGGCCTTGGCCGCGAGGGCTTTGCTTCGCCGCCAGTAACAGAGACCGGTGTGAAAGGTGCGCATCTGCTCAGTTTTCCAATCCGCGTTTCAGTGCGATGAGGAGGGTTGATTTCCTTGATCGCCAGGTGGCGCGGCCCACAGACAGAGCGGTGCCCCGGCGGAACATCCGCCGGGGCACCTCTTGCACTGCTACCTCATCGGGCGACCGCTACAGCGGGCGACGCTCGTTGCGCGGGTCGGCGAGGTCGAGTTCGGTCAGCTCAAGCTCGGCCACGCCGTTCGTGCGCGACAGGACGGTCGGCGCCGAGACGCCCGCCCACCGCTGCAGGGTCGCCGTGGCGGCGTCCCGCTCGGCCGGGACCAGCGCGGCGATGTTCGCCCCGTGGTTGGCGCCCGGCGCGGTGTAGGAGTACGAGTCGTTGTAGCTCGGGAAGAACGGCTCGGCGCCCCACGGGTCGTTCTGGCCGTAGACGAAGAGCATCTGGCTCGACCGGGTGCGCACCCACGCGTCGACGTCGAGCATGGCCGACGGGTCGTGCCTGGCCCGCAGGTCGGTCGGCAAGCTGGAGTTCGCCTGGTAGAGACCCGGGTACTGGGTCAGGCCACGCAAGTGCTCGAACTTCAGCGTCGGCCAGCCCAGCTGGGTCGCGGCCTGCCGGTAGTAGGTGGCGTAGGGGAGGATGCCCTGGTCGGCGTAGAAGGAGAAGCCCGCCACGTTGTCGATGAACGTGTAGAGCTCGTCGGTGGTGGCGGTGGCCGCGGGCACATTCGCGCAGTCGGCCTGGGTGGAGTACTGCCAGAACGCCCACACGGTGTCGAGCACGACCATTTCGAAGGCCTTGTCGATCGAGCCGAGCGCCTGGGTGAAGGTCAGACCGTCGGCGTCGGCGACGGCCTGGTACTTCGCGACCATCTCGGGGCGCCGCTTGAGCGCCTCCTTCTGCACGCCGTCGAGGCGCGCGCGGCAGTCGGCGTCGGTGCCCACGTTCTTGAAGAACGTGTCGTACGGGCCGTCGAGCGGGTTGATCCGGTCGTTCGGCGCGACATAGGCCACGACGCCGTCGACGTCACGCGGGTAGAAGCGGCGGTGGTAGACCGAGGTCATACCGCCCTTGCTGGCCCCGGTGGAGATCCACTTGGCCGAGTAGACCGGCTTGAGCGCGGCCACGATGCGGTGGTGGTCGGTGGCCGCCTGCCAGATGTTCAGGTCGTCCCAGTCGGCGGGCGCGGGCCGCGACGGCTCGAAGAACCGCTGCTCGACGGAGATCTGGTTGCCGTCGACCAGTCGCGTCGGCTCCGACCGGAACGCGGTGGTGCGCATGTTGTAGCCGGTGGTGTGCAGGATCATCGGCCGGTCGGTGGCCTTGTGCAGCAGCTGGAAGCGCTGCTCGAACTGCTGGCCACCGGGCTGGCGGTGGTCGACCGGCTGGCGGTAGGTGAGCAGGAAGAACCGGTACCCGGCGGGCGGGGTCGCCGACTCGGACACCACGGTCAGCCCGGGGATCGCCCGCAGCTGGTCGCCGATGTCGGCCTGTGACTGTTCGCTGCGGGGCAGCGCCTGGGCCCCGGCGATCCCGGACCCGCCGACCATCCCGGCGGCCGCGACCACGGCCAGCGCGACGGCGAGCGCCCTGTTGCGGATGAGCACGCCCAACTCCCTCGTGTCCTTCGGCCGCCCTGGGTGCGGGTGGCTGGGAGCGCGAGTCTTGCGCATCGACCCCGTGGTGGGAAAGTGCCTGTCCACAGGCCACGACGGTCGTTGTCCGCCGTCTGGCCTAGTGCGGCTCGTCACTTTCGGCCAAGCGGCGGCGAAAGTCCCCTGAACAGACGAGACCGCCCCGGCCGGGGACCGGGGCGGTCGCATGAACCTGAGTTATGCCTGGTGGGTGGGGTTCTCCTGCCAGAACTTCTGTCCCGTCTGGCCCAGCGTCGAGATCGGGTCGTAGTACGGGTAGCGACGGCTGAGGATCGCGGCGGCCTCCTCGGCCTCCATGCGCTCCGTGCCCGCCCGGTAGTTCTTCGTCCAGTATGAGATGCCGAGTTCCCGGTCGTACTCGGCGAGCTGGTGCACCCACCGCTTACCGACATACGGAACGTCGCAGATGATGCGCGGCGTGGCGTAGCCCGGCAGGTATCCCATGATCGCGTGCTGCAGTTCCTGTGCCTCCCAGACCGCCACACGCCAGTGTTCGGCGTTGGGGATCATGTCGCACATGTAGAAGTAGTACGGGAGGATGTTCGCCTCGCCCTGCAGGGCGAAGCACAGGTCCAGCAGCGCCTCCGGGGTCGCGTTGACCCCGCGCATCAGCACACCCTGGTTGCGCACGTCGCGGACGCCGACCTCCAGCGCGGTCCGCGCGGCCTCGGCGACCAACGGCGTCACCGACTGCACGTGGTTGACGTGCGTGTGGATCGCCAGGTTGACGCCGCGGCGCGCGGCCGTGCGGGCGACCCGCTCCAGGCCCTCGACGACGCTGGGCTGCAGCCAGTGCTGCGGCAGGCCCGCCAGCGCCTTGGTGGCCAGGCGGATGTCGCGGACGGTCTCGATGTCGAGCAGGCGCATCAGGAAGAGTTCGAGCTGCTTCCACGGCACGTTCGCCACGTCGCCGCCGGAGACGACCACGTCGCGCACGCCGGGCGTGCGCTTCAAGTAGTCGATCATCTGGTCGTAGCGGTCGACCGGCTTGAGGACCAGCTTGTGCTTCTCCACCTGCGGGGTCGAGTTGCCGACGAGGTCCATCCGGGTGCAGTGCCCGCAGTACTGGGGACACGTGGAGAGCATCTCCGCCAGCACCTTCGTCGGGTACCGGTGGGTCAGGCCCTCCACCACCCACATCTCCGCCTCGTGCAGCGAGTCGCGCTCCGAGTGCGGGTGCGACGGCCAGACCGGGTCGCGGTCGGATCGCACGGGCAGCATGTACCGGCGGACCGGGTCGGCGAAGAACGCCTCGGTGAACTCCGGCGTGCTCGTCGGCGCGGTCGGCGCCATCGTGTTCAGCATCTGCGGCGGGATCAGCATGGACATCGTGGCCAGCTGTTCCTGGTCGGCCGCCAGCTCCTCGTAGAACGAGTCGCCGAGCAGGTCGCCGACCACGCCGCGCAGCTGGCGGGTGTTCTTCACGCAGTTGACCCGCTGCCACTGCGCGTCGCGCCACTGCGCCTCCGTGACGTGCGCCCAGCCGGGGAAGCGCCGCCAATCGGGTTCGACAAGTTCCCTGCGGACGTACTCGTAGGGCTGGCCTCCCGCCTGGTGCACCGCGTCGGACACCGTCGTCGCCGGGATCTCCGGCCCAGTCGCTGCAACACTCAGCGCAGTCATATGTGCTCCTCGCCGTTCGGGTGGCGTAAAGATATGCTGCCATACGACTTGGTTGGCGTAAATCTTACGGAGGTCGATGTGACGGAGGCTCGCTTTGTGTCGCCATTCGGGCTACACCGCGTGCTCGAGCCGGTGGGTGTCCTGCCTCAGCAGGCACAACGCCTCGA
Source organism: Actinokineospora sp. (assembly GCA_035540215.1). Taxonomy (GTDB): domain Bacteria; phylum Actinomycetota; class Actinomycetes; order Mycobacteriales; family Pseudonocardiaceae; genus Actinokineospora. Next base: position 48,508 of record DATLIA010000108.1, read on the forward strand.
CCCCGACCCCACGCCCGGCGCGGATGAGGTCGTCCTCGATGTTGAACGCCTGAACCTCGACGCCGCCTCCTACCGGCAGCTGCGTGAGGAACACGGCACGGGCGAAGAGCTCCGGGCGGCCGTGCTGGCCATCGTCGAGGCGCGCGGCAAGATGCAGAACCCGGTGACCGGGTCCGGCGGCATGCTGCTGGGCACCGTGCGCGCGGTCGGCCCCGAGTCGCCGCTGGGCCTCAAGGTCGGCGACCGGGTCGCCACCCTGGTCTCCCTCACACTGACCCCGCTGCGCATCACCGACGGCCTGGTCGACTGGGACGGCACCAGCGAGCAGGTGCCCTGCCAGGGCACCGCCGTGCTGTTCGGGCGCTCCATCGCCGCGGTCCTGCCCGACGACCTGTCCGACGAGTTGGCCCTGTCCGTCCTCGATGTCTGCGGCGCTCCGGCGCTCACCGACCGGGTCGTCCGCGCGGCCGGCCCGGGCGCGACGGTCTGCGTGCTCGGCGGTGGCGGCAAGTCCGGGTCGCTGTCCCTGGTGGCCGCGCGCCGCGCGGGCGCGGGCCGCGTGGTGGCGCTGGTGCCGTTCGAGGCCGAGGCCGACGCGGTTCGGGAGGCCGGTCTGGCCGACGAGGTCGTCATCGCCGACGCACGCAACCCGGTGGCCGTCGCGGAGGCCGTCGGCGAGCCGGTTGATGTGACCGTGGTGTGCGTCGACGTGCCCGGCTGCGAGCACGGCGCGATCCTGGCCACCGCCGACGGCGGCACGGTGATCTTCTTCTCCATGGCCACGTCGTTCTCCGCCGCCGCGCTGGGCGCCGAGGGGCTCGCCGCCGACGTGCGGATGCTTGTCGGAAACGGGTATGTGCCTGGTCACGCCGCCTTCGCCCTCGACCTCATCCGCGCCGAGGCCGGGGTGCGCGCCCTGTTCGAGGCCCGAGAGCGGCAGACTTCCGGAACATGACGCGCACTCTCCTGACTGGCGGCAACGTTCACTCCCCGGCCGACCCGCACGCCACGGCCATGGCCGTGGAGGACGGCATCGTGGTGTGGCTCGGCCAGGACTCCGTCGGCCGTACGCTGTACGAGAACGCGGACGTGACCGTTGACCTCGCGGGCGCGTTCGTCGCGCCCGCGTTCGTCGACGCCCATGTGCACGCCACGTCGGCGGGCCTGCTGCACACGGGGCTCGACCTGACCGGCTGCCAGTCGCTGGCCGAGTGCCTCGACGCGATCCGCGCCTTCGTCCGCACCAGCGGCGACAAGCTGATCTGGGGTCACGGCTGGGACGAGATGAAGTGGCCGGAGCGGCGTCCGCCGACCCGCGCCGAACTCGACGCCGCCGCCGAGGGGGCCGCGCTCTACCTCTCGCGGATCGACGTGCACTCCGCGCTGGTCAGCTCCGCGCTGCTCGACCACGCACGCGGCGCGGACGGGTTCAGCGAGGACGCGCCGCTCACCAAGGACGCGCACCACCGCGTCCGCCGGGCGGCGCAGGCCGCGATCACCGCCGCGCAGCGGGCCGACGCGCAGACCGCGTTCCTCGACCACGCCGCGTCGATGGGCATCGCCTCGGTGCACGAGTGCGCTGGTCCCGACATCTCCGGCGCCGACGACTTCGCCGACCTGCTCGCCCGCGTCGGCGGACCCGAGGTCGTCGGCTACTGGGGCGAGCGCGGCCCCGCCGACCTGGCCACGGGCAAGGGCGCCCGCGGTCTCGCGGGTGACCTCTTCGTCGACGGCGCCATCGGGTCCCGCACCGCGGCGCTCTGCCACCCGTACACGGACCGCCCCGACACCAGCGGCGCGCTGTACCTCGACGCCGCCGCCATCGGCGAACACCTGCGGGTGTGCACCGAGGCGGGCATCCAGGCCGGGTTCCACGTCATCGGCGACGGCGCCGTCGCCGAGGTGATCGAGGGCTTCGCCGTCGCGGAGAAGACCGTGGGCCGCGAAGCGCTCGCCGGTGCCCGGCACCGGCTCGAACACCTGGAGATGGTCACCGTCGAGCAGGCCGAACGCCTCGGCCAGTGGGGTGTCGTGGCGTCGGTCCAGCCGCTGTTCGACGCGACCTGGGGCGGCGCGGACGGCATGTACGTCGAGCGGCTGGGGGAGCGGGGCACCACGCTCAACCCGTTCTCCCGGCTCGCCGCGGCCGGGGTGATCCTGGCCCTCGGCTCGGACGCGCCGGTCACCCGGGTCGACCCGTGGGCCACCGTCCAGGCCGCCGTGCACCACCGCACCGAGGGCAACGGCCTGTCCCCGCGCGCCGCGTTCACCGCCCACACCCGGGGCGGCTGGCGCGCGGCCGGGGTCGACGACGGCGTGACCGGGACGCTGCAACCTGGCGCGCCCGCCACCTACGCGATCTGGGAC
>DATLIA010000109.1:0-43071 GCA_035540215.1 Actinokineospora sp.
CCCTCGTCCAGGTGGCGATGGGCGTCGCCCACTTGCTGGATTGGCAGCACCTCATGCACCACCGGCCGCACTTTCCCCGCCGCGATCAGTGGCCACACGTTCTCCACCACGTCCCGGATGATCTCGCCCTTCTCCGATACCGGCCGATACCGCAGGCTCGTCGCCGTCACCCAGGCGTTCTTGGCCAGTAGCGCGCCGATGTTGAGCTCCGCCGCGGCGCCGCCCTGCATTCCGATGATCATCAGGCGGCCGCCCCTGTTGAGGGTGGCGATATTTCGGGCAAGATACTTCGCGCCCATGTTGTCGAGGATTACGTCGGCGTTGATCTTGTTTTCAAATTCTTCGGTTCGGTAATTGACCGCGATATCGGCGCCCAGGTCCAGGCATTGGCGGACGCGTTCGTCGGAACCTGCCGTGACGGCCACGCGGGCGCCGAAGGCTTTGCCGATCTGAATGGCGTGGGTGCCGATTCCGCTGCCGCCGCCGTGGATGAGTAGGGTTTCCCCCTCGGTGAGCCGGGCGGCCCGCATAACGTTCGACCAAACGGTGCACGACACCTCGGGGAGGGCCGCGGCCGTCACCAAGTCGATACCTTCGGGAATGGGCATGAGCTGTTCGGCCGGAACAATCACCAATTCGGCGTAACCGCCGCCCGCGAGCAGCCCGCACACCTTGTCCCCGACCGTCCACTCGGTCACACCGTCGCCGACCGCCGCGACGGTGCCGGAGCACTCCAGTCCGATCGTGTCGGTCGTCCCCGCGGGCGGCGGATAGAAGCCTTTGCGCTGCAAGAGGTCGGCGCGGTTGACCGCGGTCGCCGCGACGCGGACGAGGACCTCGCCCCGGCCGGGGGTGGGATCGGGGACCTCGGTCCAGGCCATGACCTCGGGGCCGCCGGGTTCGCTGACGGTGATCGCTCGCATGTGGACGACGGTAGCGCTCGTCCACGAACGCCGAGGTGTTTCTCGTCTGTCCGTGTGAACTTATGCGCAGTTGATGATGAACAGCTATTGACCAGAAAGGCCGCGCAGGTGAGGGTGTCTCACGCCGGAGTACGGATCGCGTCGGGGCGGTCACCGGTTGGCATCCATCCATAAGCAAGGGGACCTGCATGCCCAACAGCAAGACGCTCCGCGTCGGAGCCGCCATCCTTGCGGCCACCGGCGCCTTGGCGTTCACCTCTATTCCGTCTTCGGCGGCGCCGACCGCGTCAGCCGAACTGCCGGACGGTCCCGCGCTCGCGCGGAACCTCGTCAAGAAGGTCACGGGAGCGGGAGTCAACCGTCACCTGATCGCCCTTCAGCGCATCGCCGACGCCAATGGCGGCATCCGCGCCGCAGGCACCCCCGGCCACGCGAAGTCGGCCGAGTACGTCGAGTCGAAGCTGCAGGCCGCGGGCTTCGACGTGACCCGGCACGAGTTCCCGTTCACGTTCACCCAGACCCTGGCGGAGAAGCTCACCGTCAACGGCGCCGCGGTGCCGATCACGATCATGACCTACAGCCTCTCCACCCCGGTCGGCGGCATCACCGCCCCCCTGGCCGTCGTGCCGCTGGGCGCCGACGCCACCCCGGGCTGCGAGATCGCCGACTACGCGGGCGTCGACGCCGCTGCCAAGATCGCTCTGATCTCGCGCGGCGGCTGCACCTTCGCCCAGAAGCAGGCCGTGGCCTTCGAGGCAGGCGCGGTTGGCGCGGTCATCTACAACAACACCGACGGTCCGCTCGGCGGCACCCTCAGCGACCCGGCCAACGCCAAGCTGCCCACTGGCGGCATCACCAAGGCCGACGGTCTCGCCCTGGCCGCATCGGGTGGCACCGCCTCCCTGGAACTGCGCGCGCTGCGTGAGGACCGCACGTCCTACAACGTCATCGCCCAGACCAAGACCGGTCGCAAGGACAACGTCGTCATGGCGGGCGCCCACCTCGACAGCGTCGTCGCGGGCCCCGGCATCAACGACAACGGCTCCGGCTCCGCGGGCCTGCTCGAGACCGCCCTTCAGCTGGGTGGCTCGCCCAAGGTCAGCAACGCCGTGCGCTTCGCGTGGTGGAGCGCCGAGGAGCTCGGTCTGGTCGGCTCGACGAAGTACGTCGACTCGCTGACCTTCGAGCAGCAGGTCGACATCGCCCTGTACCTCAACTTCGACATGATCGCTTCGCCGAACGCGGCGTACTTCGTCTACGACGGTGACGACTCCGACGCCGTCGGCGCGGGCGCCGGCCCGTACGGCTCCGCCCAGATCGAGCAGGCGTTCGTGAACTTCCTGGGCGCCACCGGCACCCCGACCCAGGGCACCGACTTCTCGGGTCGCTCGGACTACGGCCGCTTCATCGCCGTCGGCATCCCGGCCGGTGGCCTCTTCACCGGCGCCGAGGGCGTCAAGACCCAGGCCCAGGCCGACCTCTGGGGCGGCCAGGCCAACGTCGCCTACGACCACTGCTACCACCAGAAGTGCGACAACCTGGGCAACCTGGACCGCACCGCGCTCGACCGCAACTCCGACGCCCTCGCCTGGGTGACCGCGTCCTACGCGATCAGCACCGAGGACATCAACGGCATCCCGCCGCGCGCGCAGCGCGCCGAGATGCGGGCCGCGCAGACTCGCATGATGCGCGTCCAGATGGCCGAGGAGGACGCCACGGCACACGCGGCGCACGCCGCGGGCACCGACGAGGTTGGCTGCATCCACTCCAACCTGCCGACCGCCTGATCACGCCATAGCGAGAACGACCCCCGCGGCACTCGCCGCGGGGGTCGTTCTCTGTCCGGAGGTATCAGCCCAGGTCGCGGGCGCTGAACGTGTCGCACTGGGCCGGGTCGCCGGTGTTCAGACCGGCGGTGAACCAGCGCTCACGCTGCTTGGACGAGCCGTGGGTGAACTGGCTCTCGTCGACCTGCCCGCCGCCCAGGTTCTCCTGGATGAAGTCGTCACCAATGCGCGCGGCGACGTCGAGGGCGCGGTTGACGTCGTCCTGTGAGATCGACTTGATCAGCGGCTTGCCGCTGGAGGTGGGCACCGTGGTGGCGTGGTTGGCCCAAACACCCGCGTAGCAGTCGGCCTGCAGTTCCAGCTTGACCCCGTCGGAGGTCGGGCCGCTGCCGCGGCGCACCCGGTCGGAGGTGCCGAGCAGGTTCTGCACGTGGTGGCCGTACTCGTGGGCGATCACGTAGGCCTCGGCGAACGTGCCGCCCTGGGCGCCGAAGCGGGTCTGCAGCTCCTTGAAGAACCGCAGGTCGATGTAGGCCTTCTGGTCGGCGGGGCAGTAGAACGGGCCGACGTCGGATGTCGCGCTGCCGCAGCCGGTGTTGACGCCGCCCTGGAAGAAGATCGTGGGCGCCTGCTGGTAGGTGCTGCCCGACCGGGCGAACGTGTCGGTCCAGTAGCCCTGGATCGAGTTGATGACCGCGACCAGCGCGCAGTCCTGCTTGGTGTTGGCGTCCTTGCCGGTCCTGCACTCCTTGGCGAGGTCCGAGCTGGACACGTTCTCGCCGCTTGGGACGTCGTTGGTGCTCAGCGGTGAGCCCGCGGGGACACCGCCGAGCTGGGAGAGCAGGAAGTAGATGATCAGGCCGACGATGCCGACCCCGCCGCCGCCGAGGGCGACCCGGCCGCCGACACCGCCGCCACCCGAGCCACGCATGTCCTGTACCTGGGACGTATCCAGGGCTACGTCGTCGTTGAACTCCACTGGCCACTCCGCGTCCGGACCGTCGAAGGCACACCGCCCCCGGTTCGGGTCAAACCATAGCCGGCCAAGGCCCATGAGGCCGGGCGGACATGCGCCTGGGTGCGGCGCCGTCGGGCTGCCGCACCCAGGTTTCTCGCGATGTCGTAGTGGCCGCGGGCGAACCGGCAGGCGCGGAACCTTGCCGGGCGGTCTGGAGACTCGTCCGAAACAAGGTTCAACGACGGTCGAGCTGCCAGTCGTTCAGCACGCTCGTTGCGATCCTCGCGGTCCCTGAGTGGAACCGCACCGCCCATTCCGGGCGAGTGCTGACTCGCACAAGATCTCACCATCATCCGGCGATTCGCCGCTCACAGTCACGACTGGGTCGATGCTGTCGCCTCAGTCGCGGGGACGCGGCGTGCCTCGGGCCACTACTGGAGATTGCTGCTCCGCCACGGCACCACCTGTCCTCTCCGCGACTGACACTCGGTGACCGGCGCATCCGGGGTAGCGCCTCAGGTCCACTTGGGCCAGCCTCCTCCTCCATGTTGCCCCCATCACATGGTCGTTACAACCCCCACGCCGGTCCTGAACTGGTGAAATTCCCCCTTACTGTCCGAGACGGACTGAGCGGGCAGCGTGACCAGGACACCCGCCCGCGCGCCATCCGATCGGGTGAACCCGGTCTCGGGGCGTGATTCGAAGCCGGACCTGGGGTTTCGTCGGCCTCTGCCCGTAACCTGATGTCCGTGACCGACGACCCCCATTGGCTGGACCCGGACGAGGCACGCGCGTGGCGCGCGTATGTCATCGCCAGCGAGCTGCTGCGCCAACAGCTCAACCGCGAACTCCAGGACAGCGACGGGATCGCCCTGCCCGACTACGAGGTCCTCGTCCGCCTCTCCGAATGCGACGGCTGGCAGATGCGGATGAGCCAGCTCGCAGGCCAGGTCGCGTCATCGAAGAGCAGGCTGTCGCACCAGATCTCCCGCATGGAGAAGGCAGGCCTAGTCAAGCGCGCCGACTGCCCCGACGACGCCCGCGGCGTAGTGGCCGAGCTGACCCAAAAGGGCATGGACACCCTCCGCGCCGCCGCCCCCACCCACGTGACGGGCGTCCGGGCCCACTTGGTCGACTTGATGACGCCAGAGGAACAAAAGGCCGTAGCCGCCCTCTTCGAGCGCGTGATCGAACACCTGGACGTCGGCTAACACCAACGATCTTGAGTCGACTCTCACACCTTGATGATCGTAACCGCGTGACCGCAGAGCGCGACCAAGTCCTCCGGATCTGAGGTCAAGATCGTCGTTGGCCCTGTGGCCGCCATCGCGGTGGCCGCGAGCATCGCGTCGATGGCGTACTTGTGCCCGTGGCGGCCCGCCCGCTCCAAAAGGATTCCGGCTTGTCGCGCGATTTCGGAGGTGACGGCTTCCACCACCACCCGTGAAAGGACCCAGTCAAGCGCCGGTCGGTTTATCCGGGGATGAATCACTTCGACCAGTGTCGCCGCGCTCGTGACGACCCGTTCATCCTCTGCGCGCGCCGCCGCCAACCACGCGGTGAGTTCACGGTCACGAAGAACGGCCTTGGCGAGGCCTTCACTGTCGAGAACCAGCGTCACGCGGCACCCGAGTGGTGCTGCTCACGGGCGGCGGCCAACTGCTTCCGTTTGGCCGCTACTTCCTCCGGAGTGAGCGCACCGTGCGCAGTCTCGGCCGCAGTGATCAACTCATCAAGGTTGTCTCGTTCGATCTGACGCTGCACCGCGGCCTCGATATACGCCGAGACCCCGCGCTTGCCGACCCGTCCGCGCACAGCGCCGATCGTGCCGCTGTGCATTGACACCGAAACCGCCGTCGTCGGCCCCTCGCCCGGCACCGCGTGGTCATCCATGCTGTCAGTCTAACAAACCTTCTAACAATCGCGCAGGCCTGGGCGTCAGGGGACCGTCCACAGAGCATGCGTCGGAAGCTGTAAGAACGGGCAACTGAGACGGACCAGCGGCTATGCCGTCCGCAAGATTGCGCATCGACGGTATAACCGCTGGTCCCAGTGCGGAGGCGGAGGGATTTGAACCCCCGGACGGTTGCCCGTCTTCCGCTTTCAAGGCGGATGCATTCGGCCGCTCTGCCACGCCTCCCGTACCCCGGTAAGCCTATCCAACTGCCTACACCGGGGTTCGCCAGGCGGCGTTGTAGCGGGCCTGGCGGGTGGTGTCCTGGCTCTCGGACCGGAGTCTGCGGGCCTGTTCGGCCGGGCCGTTGGGGTAGCCGTACTTGGTGACGCGGAAGTCTGTGCTCTCGATGGCGTACGACATCGTGTAGTAGAGGCCGACGATCAGGCCGAGGGCGCCGCAGGCGAGGGCCAGGCCCCAGGAGCCGCCAAGGCCGAGCACCAAACCCAGCGTGATCACGGCGGACAGCGGCAGTGCGCGCAATAGGGCCCGGACGGTGAACCACCACATCCACCGCGGACCCGTCGCGTCGGCGAAGACCCACTCGCGGTAGCGCATGGGGAGGCGGCCGCCGAGTAGGTACCAGAGCCGCCGCGGGATGGAAGGCGTCGTCATGTCCGGATTCCCTTTCCGAGTTCGGCCGCCTCGATGACCCGGCTCAGCGACTGGTGCAGGCGGTACAGCTCCGGCAGGTCCATGCCGAGCCGCTCCACCACCGCGGGCGGGATGAGCAGGGCCCGCTCCCTCAGCGCCGCGCCTTCCTTGGTGAGGGTGACGGCGAGGAGGCGTTCGTCTTGGCCGTCGCGGTCGCGGCGGATGTAGCCGATCGCCTCCAGGCGTTTGAGGAGGGGGGACAAGGTGCCGGGGTCGAGGACCAGCAGCCTGCTCAGCTCCTTGACCGACAGCGGTGCCTGCCCCCACAGGGCGAGCATCACCAGGTATTGCGGGTGCGTCAGCCCCATCGGCTCCAACAGCGGCCGGTAGATCGCCACGACCGACCTCGACGCGATCGACAAGGCGAAGCAGACCTGGCGTTCGAGGGCGAGAGGGTCTTCCTCACCGAAAGTTTGTGCACCAACCATTGGTCCACCATACGTCTGCGGACGACGTCGCGGACGTGATTGTGGTCATGGGTCACGGGCCCGCTTTGGACGCGGTGACCGAGGCGCTTGCTAGCTCTCGCAGCCGATCCCGTCGAGGTTTCGGTCGAAGCCGTGTCGATCAGGCTGCCGGACCGGGAACTTGCGCTGGGTGATCTGCTTGCAGTCCAGATCCGGGCCCGTCAGCGGAAGGCAGAGCGTCGGGTACGACGGGTCGCACCCAGGCTTGGTCGGCACCGCGGCCACGGGCTGCGGTGCGGCCGCCGGTGTCGTCGTGGTCGGCTTCGTGCGGGTCGTGGTGGTCTTGAGGGTGGCGCTCGCCGCCGTTGTGCTGGTCGCGACCAGCGTGGTGGTAGCGACCGTGGTGGACGGGGTTTCGGCCGAGGTCGTCGTCGGATCCGTGGTGCTGGTGCCCATGGACGGCTTGGCCGCCGGGGCGGCGGTCAGGGTCGACGGGGCTCTGGCGGGCAGCAGCGCGCCGCCGGTGAGGAGGGCGGCGACGGCGATGGCGGCGAGTGCGCCCGCGCGGCGCCGGTTCGGGACGAAGGCCCAGTCGGCCTGGCCCGCGATCGCGGCGTAGGTGGCTACGACAAGGGCGATGAGCGCGAGGGCGATGAGCATCCCGCCGATGCCGTCGGCGACTAACGCGGCGACGGCGAACAGCGCGACCAGCAGGCCGATCGCGAGGCGGGCGGGGACAAGGCGGGGCGCGGTCATGCACGAGGAATCCGTGGCCTTCCGCGCCCGGTTACACCAGGCGGGGAATCGTGATCATGGATCACCCGTTCGGCTTAGTTGATCGTAGGCGGACATGATCGGTTGCCGGGTGCGCCCGGCTCTTTGGTTGTGCCGCAACGGGATTCCCTGCGCCGACAGCCCGGTCAAGATTGTTCAACAATATGACAATCCAACAAACGGATGATTCACTTGTTCAACAATCAGACAATCGGGCCGTCGGCGAACGACCGGCCGGACGAGCGGTCGGAGGCGGGCGTGGCGGCTGAGGTCATCGCGCGGGCAGGCATGTTGGCCCGCGGGCACGGACAGGGACGGTCGAGCGCGGCGGAGGTCGCCGCGGCCGCGCTGCGGGACCTGATCATGGAGGGCGAGCTGCCGCCGGGGACGCGGATCACCGAGGAGTCCTTCATGGGCCCCCTCGACGTCTCCCGCAACACCCTGCGCGAGGCGTTCCGGCTGCTCACCCACGAGCGCCTGCTCGTGCACAAGCTCAACCGCGGCGTCTTCGTCCGCAGCCTCACCCGCGCCGACGTCACCGACCTCTTCTCGGTCCGCCGCGTACTCGAGTGCGCCGCGATCAAGTTCGCCGACGACAACGGCCAGCAGGTCCTGCAGGCCGCCGTCGAGCGCGGCGAGGAAGCGGCCAAGGCGGGTCTGTGGACCGACGTCGGCGCCGCCAACATCGGCTTCCACCAGGCGATCGTCAGCCTCGTCAGCAGCCCCCGACTCGACGAGGTCATGCGCCAGGTCGGCGCCGAGCTGCGCCTGGGCTTCCACGAGATGGGCGACCCGCAGACGCTGCATGAGGGTTACCTCAAGCGCAACCGCGACATCGTCAAGCGGGTCAACAAGAACGACCTCAAGGGCGCCGAGGACCTGCTGCGGTCCTACCTTGACGACGCCGAGCGTGAGATGTTCGACGCATTCACGCAGCGGGACGAGAAACTGGCCAACTAGTGTCGGGTGTCGTGGGGACGACACGATGACACCTTGGGAAGCCGTCGGCATCGTGCTGGCGGGCGTGTTCGCGGGCGGCATCAACACCGTCGTCGGCTCGGGCACGCTGGTCACGTTCCCCGCGCTGCTGGCCGTCGGCTTCCCGCCGGTCGTGGCCAACGTGTCCAACACGCTCGGCCTGGTCCCGGGCTCGGTCACCGGCGCCATCGGCTACCGCCGTGAACTCGTGGGCCAGCTGCCCAGGCTGCTACGCCTGGGCACCGCCTCGCTGCTCGGCGGGGCGGTCGGCGCGGTGCTGCTGCTCGTCCTGCCGCCCGGCGCGTTCGAGACGATCGTGCCTGTCCTCATAGGACTCGCGCTCGTCCTCGTCATCCTGCAGCCGTGGCTGTCCCGCGTGCTCGCCGAGCGGGAACGCCACGAACACGGCGGCGTCGCACTGTTCGCGGGCGTGTTCGCCGCGGGCGTCTACGGCGGCTATTTCGGTGCGGCGCAAGGGGTTCTGCTGGTCGGCCTCATGGGCATCCTGATGACCGAGACCCTGCAGCGGATCAACGCGGTCAAGAACGTGCTCGCCGCCCTGGTCAACCTGGTGTCCGGCGTGATCTTCGCGTTTGTCGCCGAGGTCGCGTGGGACGCGGTCGCGCTGATCGCGGGCGGCGCCATCGTCGGCGGGCTGATCGGGGCGAAGGTCGGCCGCAAGCTGTCGCCGACGGTGCTGCGCGGGGTGATCGTCGTCGTCGGCGTCACCGCGATCGTGCAATTGCTCCTCAGGTGACGGCGTGCCGTCGACACGCCGCCACCCGGTGACCTAGCGGGGGAACGATCCCGCCGCAGCGAGGAACACGTCGTTCTCCTCGGGCGTGCCGATCGTGACCCGGGCGCCCTCGCCCGCGAACGCGCGGACGACGACCTTCTGGCCGAGGCAGTGCTCGTTGAACGCCACGGTCTGCTCGCCAAGGGGCAGCCACACGAAGTTCGCCTGCGTCTCGGGCACGTCGAAGCCCATGTCCGTCAGCGCGGCGCGCACCCGGCCGCGCTCGCCGACGATGTCGCGGCACCTGGCCAGCAGCTCGTCCTCGGCGTCCAGCGACGCCATGGCCGCGACCTGGGCGATCGCGTTGACCGCGAACGGCACGTACACCTTGCTGACCGCCGCGACGACGACCGCCGGGGCCACCAGGTACCCCACGCGCAGGCCGGCGAGGCCGTACGCCTTGGAGAAGGTGCGCAGCACGGCCACGTTGTCCCGGCCCGCCGCCCACTGCTCCTTGGCGATGTCGACGCCGTCGGGGACCTCCGGGTCGTCGACGAACTCGCCGTAGGCCTCGTCGATGACGATGAGCACGTCACTCGGCACGGCCTCGATGAACCGCTCGACGTCCGCGCGCCGGTGGGCGGTGCCGGTGGGGTTGTTGGGGTTGCAGAAGTAGATGAGCCGGGTCCTGGGCGTGATGGCGGCCAGCATCGCGTCGAGGTCGAGGAAGTGGTCCTCGGTCAGCGGCACACGGGTCTGGGCGGCGCCCACGACGTGGGTGAGGATCGGGTAGGCCTCGAACGAGCGCCAGCCGAACATGACCTCGTCCTCGGCGACGCAGGTCGCCTGGATCAGCTGCTGGCACAGCGTCACCGAACCGCAGCCGACGGCGACCTGGTCGTCAGCCACCTCGAGCTTGCGGGCCAGCCGGGCGACGAGTTCGCCCGCGCCGTTGTCCGGGTAGCGGTTGATCTGGGTCGCGGCCTGCGCGATGGCGGCCACGACGCTCGGCAGCGGGCCCAGCGACACCTCGTTGCTGGCGAGTTTGATCGCGCCCGGGATGGACCTGCCAGGCACGTAGCCCGGGAGGGCGGCCAGGTCGGCGCGGGTACGGACACTCATCGGAGCTCCTCGTCGTCACGGTGGCGGCGACGCTGCCGCTGGGTCCGAACCTATCCCGACACCCGGGGTGAGCGGGTGATCACGTTGACGAGGACACACCTACCCGTGGTTTGGTTGACACATGGCCCAGACCCGTACCGAGGATTTCCGGCTGGACGACGGCCGAGAGCTGCGCCTGACCTTCGCTGAGCCCGACGGCGTCACCCGCGGTGGGCTCGTGGTCCTGCACGAGGCGCGTGGCATCACCGACGCGGTGCTCGCCATGGTCGCGGGCCTGGCCGCCGAGGGTTGGCTCATCGTGGTCCCGCACCTGTATGAGGGCGGATCGCACGAGGTCGACCACGAGGTCGCCAGAGACAAGGTGCGCGAGCTGTCCGGCGAGTCCGTGCTGGCCGCCACCGACATCGCCTTCGCCTGGCTGGCCAAGCACTCGGTGAACCCGGACCGGATCGGCGTAATCGGCTTCGAACTCGGCGGCGCGGTCGCCCTGGTCGTCGCGGCGTCGCGGACCATCGGCGCGGCGGTGACGGTCGCGGGCGGCGGGATCGTCGAGCCGCTGTCGGATGGACTGCCCGCGCTGATCGAGGTGGCGGGCGACCTGCGCTGCCCGTGGCTCGGTCTCTACCGCACCGAGGGCGACGACATCAGCGAACCGCAGGTCGAGAAGCTGCGCGACGCCGCGGCTGCGGCGACCGTGGCGACCGACGTCGTCCGCTTCGCCTTCGAGACCGGCGGCAACGAGGCGTGGGCGCGGGCACTGAACTGGTTCGACGCGCACCTGCGCTGAGCTCGCGAGCCCAGCGCAGGCGCGTTCGCGTCAGACCGCGACAGCCATCTCCACGACGTCCGAGCCGACGGTCAGTTCCGGCTCGGTCTTCGCGCGCACCTCGTCGACGCTGACGCCCGGCGCGGTCTCCCGCAGCACCAGGCCGTCGGCGGTGATGTCGATGACCGCCAGGTCGGTGATGATGCGCTGGGCGACCTTGAGGCCGGTGTAGGGCAGCGAGCACTCGTTGACGATCTTGTACGAGCCGTCCTTGGCCACGTGCTCCATCAGGACGACGACGTGCTTGGCGCCGTGGACCAGGTCCATCGCGCCGCCCATGCCCTTGACCATCTTGCCGGGGATCATCCAGTTGGCGATGTCGCCGACCTTCGACACCTGCATCGCCCCGAGGATCGCCGCGTCGACCTTGCCGCCGCGGATCATCCCGAACGACGTGGCCGAGTCGAAGAAGGACGCGCCCTTGCGGACGGTCACCGTCTCCTTGCCCGCGTTGATCAGGTCCGGGTCTTCCTCGCCATCGAAGGGATACGCGCCGACGCCGAGGATGCCGTTCTCGGACTGCAGCACGATCTCGATGTCGTCGGAGACGTAGTTGGGCACGAGGGTCGGCAGGCCGATGCCCAGGTTGACGTACGAGCCGTCGGACAGCTCGGCGGCGGCACGCGCGGCCATCTGCTCACGGGTCAGAGCCATCGTCAGGCCTCCTGCTTCGGACGGACAGTGCGGCGCTCGATGCGCTTGTCGGCGGCCTGCTCACGAGTCAGCGGGACGACCCGCTGCACGAAGATGCCCGGCAGGTGGACCTCGCCGGGGGCGATGTCGCCGGGTTCGACCAGCTCCTCCACCTCGGCGATGCTGATCTTGCCCGCCATCGCGCACAGCGGGTTGAAGTTCTGCGCGGAGTCCCGGAACACGAGGTTGCCGTGCCGGTCCCCCTTCCACGCCCGGACCAACCCGAAGTCGGCCACGATCGCGCGTTCGAGCACGTAGTCCAACCCGTCGAACTCCCGAACCTCCTTGGGCGGCGACGCGATCGCCACGTTGCCCTCGGCGTCGTACTTCCACGGCACACCACCGTCGGCGACCTGCGTGCCGACACCGGTCCGGGTGTAAAAGGCGGGGATGCCCGAGCCGCCCGCGCGCAGCCGCTCGGCCAGCGTGCCCTGCGGGGTCAGCTCGACCTCCAGCTCGCCGGAGAGGTACTGGCGGGCGAACTCTTTGTTCTCCCCGACATACGAACTGGTCATCCGAGCGATCCGCCGGTCGCGCAGAAGCAGACCCAGCCCCCACTCGTCGACCCCACAGTTGTTGGACGCCACGTCCAGCCCGGTCACCCCGGCCTCATGCAGCGCCTGGATCAACACGCTCGGGATCCCGCACAGTCCGAACCCGCCAACGGCAAGGCTCGCGTTGTCCGGGATATCGGCGACCGCATCGGCGGCGCTGCGGACGACTTTGTCCATGTGTGCCCCTCCTTCTGGGTGTGGCAGTCGCGACTCTAGCGGGGCTGGCTTGAGTGTCGATGTGGTCGAGCACCACGATCGGCCGACAGGTCGTGGTGTCACCCGCCTCGCCCACGCTGACCTGCTGGTTCATGACACGGAGGGGGGCGTTTTGCTTGCCGGGACATGGCCTGTGTAGTCTTATCGCCGAGCGGCTTGGGGCTCCCCGGGAGGCTTCGCCTAGTCTGGTCTATGGCGCCGCACTGCTAATGCGGTTTGGGGTTACCCCCCATCCCGGGTTCAAATCCCGGAGCCTCCGCTGTACCACCCAGTCCGCTGGGTGATAACTGAACACGCGCCCGTAGCTCAACGGATAGAGCATCTGACTACGGATCAGAAGGTTAGGGGTTCGAATCCCTTCGGGCGCACTAAGGGCCCAGGTCATTGACCTGGGCCTTTTGCCTTTGTTGGCAACATTGCCTTTCTTGTCAACGTTTTCGAGCATCGGCGTGGCTGGGACCTGCCGGTTCGATCCCTCAAACGGTGGAAGCCCTGGACACGGCTTGCGGTCGATCGGGTCACGGGTCAGCCCAGATACTGGGTCGACTGTGTCCGCCTGCGCAGGATCAGACGATGTGGCGCTGGGGTGTGGCTGTGTGCGGAATTGTCGTCTTGGTCGGTGCGACTGTGGCGGGGTGTAGTCCAGCCGTCGCTGGGAAGGTCGTTGTGGGGGCCGATGAGGGTGGGCGGTTGGTCGCTGTCATCGGGTCTTGTGACGGTTCGGCGAACGCGACCGTGACGGCGACGCGACGGCCGTCGCGCGCGGACGCGACGACACCGGACCAGGTGTATCCCGAGGTAGTCGTGTTGGACGCCAAGGGGTCCACCGATGAGGATGTGGTGCGTCTGCTGTTGGACGAGAAGCCCGACGGGTGGGCGGTGTCCACCTGGAATCCATTGCCGGACAAGGGCGAACTGTCGGTCAGCGCACGGTTCGACATGTTGTGGGGAACGTATGACCCGGTGCCCGCGCAGGTCGATCTCGCCGATCCTGAGCCGTTGCCGTCGGATGTGGCGGAGCAGGTCCTCAGCAATTGCTGATCCGCGTCCGGCGGGTGGGCGATAAGCCACACGCCTCACTTGGTTTGTGTGTTGGTGGTCGCAGGCAATGGTGGCGATAGCGCGGCCGGTCGGGTTCAGTGATGGCGGGCGATTGAATGAAGGTGAGGGCTGTCTCGTGGGTGACCTGCCGCGGGTAGTGGTGTTCGGGTTGGGCGGGACGATCGCGATGGCCGCGCGGGACGGTGGGGGTGTGGTGCCCTCCCTGTCTGTCGAGCAGTTGGTTGCGGCGGTGCCTGGGTTGGCGGACGCCGGGGTGGATGTCGAGGTCGAGGACTTCAGGCGGGTGCCGGGGGCCTCGCTGACCTTCGAGGACCTCTATGCCTTGGGGGAGGCGATCGAGCGGCGGCTCGCGGGCAGGGTCGACGGGGTTGTGGTTACCCAAGGGACCGACACGATCGAGGAGACCGCGTACTTCCTCGACATCTTGCACACCCGGCCTGAACCGATCGTCGTGACCGGGGCCATGCGGAACCCGACGCTGGCGGGTGCCGACGGCCCGGCGAACCTCCTGGCGGCGGTTCAGGTCGCGGGGAGTGCGCAGGCGCGAGGCCTTGGGGCGCTGGTTGTGTTCGCCGACGAGGTGCACGCGGCGAATCGGGTGCGGAAGACGCATTCGACCAAGGGCGGGGCTTTCGAGTCGGTTAACGGTGGGGCGTTGGGGTACGTGGTCGAGGGTGAGCCGCGCATCCTCAACCGGCCGGTGTGCCGGGTGACGCACCGGTTGGCCGGGCCGCCGCGCGCGGTGACCGTCGGGCTGGTCACCATGGGCCTGGGTGACGACGGCACTGTGCTCGACGCGGTCGGGGAACGGGTGGACGGGTTGGTGGTCGCCGGTTTCGGGGTCGGGCATGTGCCCGCGCGGCTGGTCGACAAGCTGACTGACCTGGCCGCGCGGATGCCGGTGGTGCTGGCGTCGCGGACCGGGGGTGGGGCCGTGTTGACCAAGACCTACGCGTTCGCCGGGTCCGAGTCGGACCTGCTTGGGCGGGGGCTGATCTCCGCGGGGTTCCTCGATCCGCTCAAGGCCCGCGTCCTGCTGCACCACGTGCTCGCGTGCGGCAAGCACCCGGACCTGGCGCGGGTCGCGTTCGCCGCCGCGGCCGGGTATCCCGACCACCACTGACCCGTGTGTCCCCAGGTGATCCACAGCCCTGTGGACCACCTGGGGACCACCGACCTACCGACCGGGCAGCCCAGGGGCGTCCTCCACATCGGCAATAAAGATCTCCCCGGCGACCGAGTCCCGCCCGATCACCGCCGCCGCCTCCGCCGACAGCAGCCGACCCGCGACGTCGGGGTCGCAGCCAAGGCGGCCGAGGCGGGCGCGGATGGCGGCGGGGGACCGTTGCCGGGCGGCGGCGAGGTCCCGGATGGCGTCGAACGCCGGTGTGGACGGTGGGTAAGCCAGCCAGTCGGCGTGCAGGGCGGTGTCGTCGGCGGGTTTCCAGCGGGCATGGGAGTTGCCGATGCGGGGCCTGCCGCGTTTGCCCTCGAAGGTGGCGATCGCGGTCAGGGCGGTGCGCACGAGGTCGGCCGCGGCGCTCGCGCCGCCTGGTGGGAGGCGGATTGTGCCTTCGGCGACTATCTCGCCGGATTCGGCGGCGCCGATGAGGTCCATGTCGACGGAGGTGCCGGTGTCGACGGCGGTCAGGGCGTACGTGACGCCTTGGACGGTGCTGTTGTATTCCAGGGTGAAGGCCATGAGGTCACGTTACGTGGTTGGGCCGATACGCCTGGAAAGTTATCCACAGGGTCAGTGCCTGCGGTGGCGGCCGATCCGATGTACGGGCTGAACGGGTTCGGCGGGCTCCAGATCGGCGACGGCGGGTTCTTCGCGGAGGATCGCCGACAGAGTGTGGTTCGCCCGGCGCAGACGCCAGATGATGAACGCCGCGAGAAGCGCGACCGTCACCACCCATAGTGCCGTTGCCATACCAATCACCCGCCTTTTGCCCTACGACAAGGCTCCCACCCGACAGGCCGTGACGCACGGTCTTGGCCGACGTTGCCGGTCAGTATCAACGGAATACGCCCCTTCGGAGCAGTCCGGACACTGTCCGTAGTCGGAGGCTCAGGGCAGTTCGGCGCCGATCGCTTCCGCGGGCGTCGGGTGGACGGGGCCGCGGCCGTGGTCGCGGGGCAGGGTCTCGCGGGCGGGCAGCCAGACCAGGGCGGCGACGATCAGCAGGCTGCCCGTGGCCAGGAACGACGCCGTGTAGGACAGCTGGTCGGCGAGCACGCCCGCGATGACCGGGCCTAGGATCGCGCCGATGTCGGCGACCATCTGGAACGCGGCGAGCACCTGGCCGCCGCGGGCCTTGCTGCCGATGACGTCGGCGACGGCGGCGCTCTGTGGCGGGCTCAAGATCCCGGTTCCCAGCCCGGCCACGGCCGTGAGCAGCAGGAACATCGGCACCGACGTCGAGTAGCCGACCAGCATGGTGGCGACCCCGGCGACCACGAGTCCGATCAGGACCGGTGGTTTGCGGCCCCACCGGTCCGAGAGCCTGCCCGACACCATCAGCATCGCCACGTTGCCCGCGGCGAACACCGCCAGCGCGGTCCCGGCGAAGGAGTCCTCGCGGTCGAGCACCTCGGTGATGAACAGCGGAACCAGCGACACCCGCACGCCGAACGCGGCCCAGCCGTTGGCGAAGTTGGAGGCCAGTGCCGCGCGGAAGCCGCTGTCGCGCAGTGCCACCCGCAGCGACAGCTCGGGGTGTGGGTTCTCGCTCGCCTCGGAGATGAGGGTCGAGCCGCGCAGGGACAGCCAGACGATGAGGATCGCGACGATGAGCGCGCCCGCGTAGGCGATGAACGGCGCGCGCAGCGAGATGGTGATCAGTCCGCCGCCGACGAGCGGGCCGACGACGGTGCCGAGCAGGAAGCTGGTGCCCCACAGCCCGGTCGCCTTGCCCCGCACGCTCGAGGGAGTCAGGTGCACCAACAGGGCGACACCCGAAACTGTGAACATCGTGGAACCAATGCCGCCCAACGCGCGGACCGTGACCAGCTGCCAGTACTCGTTGGCGAACGCGCAGGCCCCCGTGCTGGCCGCGACGATCATCAGGCCGGTGAGGTACACGCGCCGCTCGCCGATGCGGCCGAGGAGCGCGCCCGCCGCCGGTGCGATGACGAGTCGGGCCACCGCGAAGGCGCTGACCACGACGGACGCGGCGGTGACGCTGACGTCGAAGCGTCTGGCGAACGTCGGCAGCGCGGGCGCCACGAGCCCGAAGCCGATGGCGATCACGAAGTTCGCCGCGACCAGCACCCAGACTTCCCTGGGCAGGGTCTCGGGCTTTTCCAGTGCAGACACCGTCACCCGAGACCGCCCCCAAAGTTGTTAGCCGCGCGAACTATATGCCGGAGTCACCCGATCGGGTAACTCGATATCCGGCGCGCGCATTCCGTCATCCGACATCCCGTCGCCGAAACGCGGTGACACCGGCGCCGAAGAGCACGATCGCGATCCCGGCGAGCCAGAGCAACGGTGTCGCGGTGAACTCCGACCCCGGGACCTTGGGCACGTGGGTGAACGGCGAGATGTCGAGAACCGGCTGGCTGAGCTGCACGGCCGGCCCGAACAGCGTGATCAGCGCGAACACCGACACCGCGCCCCACGCGATTGTCGTGAGCTGGGGCAGCAGCCCGAACAGCAGAGCGGCGACTCCGCCCGCGACCCACACCGCGGGCAGCTGCGCGACCGACCCGGCGAAGATGCCGCCGACCTGGCTGAGGTCGCCGATCCGCAGTCCGTGCGCCAGTCCCATGGCGAGTCCGGCGAAGCCCAGCACGACGGCCGAGCCGAGGACGGCGAAGGCCAGGTGGCTGCCGACCCAGGCGGCGCGGCTGGTGCTGGTGGCCAGCAGGGGCTCGGCGCGCACCGCGGTCTCCTCCGACCGGGCCCGCAGCGCGGCCTGGACGGCGTACATCGCCGTGACGATCCCGAACATCTGCGCGATGGCCGCGATGAACGAGTCGACGATGCTCTGCGCCCCGCCCATCCGCTCCATGATCTGGCGGACCTGCTCGCTGCTGCCGACAAGGTCGCTGATGCCGTTGGCGATCGAGCCGAACACCGCGGCGACGATCACCGCGCCGATGGTCCAGCCGATCAGCGCGCCGCGCTGCAGCCGCCAGGCCAGGCCCAGCGGGCTCGACAGCGACTTGCCCGCGATCGCCGGACCCAGTCGGGCGGGGAACAGGCCCGCGCCGAGGTCGCGTCGCGGCACCAGTTGATACGCCACTGTTAGAACTAGGCCAGCCGCGAGTACGGCCAATCCCAGCGGCAACCAGTTGTTATCGACGAACGGCTTAGCCCTCTGTGGCCACGCCAGCGGCGACAGCCAGGACACCCACGACAGCGACGCGGTCGAGTCGCCGACCGCACGGATCAAGAACGCCCCTCCCAGCACCGCGCACGCGATCCCGTTGGCCGAGCGCGCGTACTCGGTTAGCTGGGCGGTGACCGCCGAGATCGCGGTGAACACCAGACCAGCGCCGGCGACGCCGAGTCCCAGCAGGAACGATCCGGCCACCGGCAGACCTGCCGCGGCGAGCCCGGCCGCCGCCGCGACCCCGATGACGATGTTCGCCGCTGACGCCACTGACACCGCCGCGGTAAGAGCCGCGTACCGGCCGACGACCGCGGAACCGATCAGTTCGAGCCTGCCGCTGTCCTCTTCCGCGCGCGTGTGGCGTGTGACAGTGAAGATGCTCATCAACGCGGCGAATAGAGCTAGGAAGAGTCCATACCGCCACGCGGTGAACCCGCCCGCGGTCGTCAGGTCGTACGCGGGCCCATAGATCACCGCGATAGAAGGGTTGGCCCCCGCGCCGACGCTGAGTGCCATTCGGGAAGCCGCGTCGGGATAGAGCTGTTCATACGCCGCGACCGTGCTCGCGGGCGTCAGGCCGAGCAGCACGATCCAGATCGGCAGGATGATCCGGTCGCGGCGCAGCGCCAGCCGGACGAGCTGCCAAGTCCCGGTCATCAGGCGACTTCTTCCTGGTAGTGGCGCAGGAACAGTTCTTCGAGGGTGGGCGGCTGGCTGGTCAGCGAGCGCACGCCGGACTGGGTGAGCGCCTTGAGCGCGGCGTCGAGTTCCTTCGTGTCCACGTCGAAGGACACGTGGTTGCCGTTGACCTTGACGTCGTGCACGCCCGCGAGCGCGGCGATCCCGTTCGGCGGGGTGGCCAGCTCGGCGGTGATCGTCGTGCGGGTGAGGTGGCGCAGCTCGGACAGCGTGCCGGTCTCGACGGTGCGGCCCGCCCGGATGATGCTGACCCGGTCGCAGAGGGTCTCGACCTCGGCGAGGATGTGGCTCGACAGCAGGACCGTGCGGCCCCGGTCGCGCTCCTCCTCGACGCACTCCTGGAAGACGGCCTCCATCAGCGGGTCCAGCCCGGAGGTCGGCTCGTCCAGGACAAGCAGTTCCACATCGGACGACAGCGCCGCGACGAGCGCGACCTTCTGCCGGTTGCCCTTGGAGTAGGCGCGGCCCTTCTTGCGCGGGTCGAGGTCGAAGCGTTCCAGCAGGTCGGCGCGGCGACGCTGGTCGAGCCCGCCGCGCAGTCTGCCGAGCAGGTCGATCACCTCGCCGCCGGACAGGTTCGGCCACAGCGAGACGTCGCCCGGCACGTACGCCAGCCTGCGGTGCAGCTCCGTCGCGTCCTTCCACGGGTCGCCGCCGAGCAGGGTCGCGCGGCCGGAGTCGGATCGCAGCAGGCCGAGTAGTACGCGGATGGTGGTGGATTTGCCCGAGCCGTTGGGTCCGAGGAAGCCGTGCACCTCCCCGGTTCGCACCGTCAGGTCGAGCCCGTCCAGAGCGCGGGTCCGGCCGAACGTCTTGACCAGGCCGGACACCGAGATTGCGGTTGTCATAGTTCAGAAGCTACTCTTCTTTAACAACTTTGTGAACATTAAGAACTCGTAAGGATGACGTGAGAGGGTGGGCCCGTGAGCGAGAGATCCCAAGACGACGCGGTGGCCCGGTTCGTGGAGCGGTTCGCCCTGCTGCTGGCCGACGCGGGCATGGCGCGCATGCCCGCCCGGGTGTTCACCCGCCTGCTGGCCACCGACACCGGCCGGATGACCGCGGGCGAGTTGGCCGAGGCCCTCAACGTCAGTCCCGCCGCGATCTCCGGCGCCGTGCGCTACCTCGACCAGGTCCACCTCGTCCACAAAGGACGGGAGCCGGGCGAGCGGCGCGACCACTACGCGGTCGACGACCACACGTGGCTCGACGCGATCACCAACCGCGACAAGATGTACGAGTCGTGGAACGCGGCGCTGTCCGAGGGCGCCGAGGCGCTGGGCATCGACACCGCCGCGGGCAAGCGGATCGACGACACGAGGCGGTTCTTCCAGTTCGTGCAGAAGGAAACCGTGCTGTTGCTGGAGCGCTGGCGTGCGCAGGAAGCGGCCCGCTGATGCGCGCGACGCTCGCGACCGCCGTTCTGCTGCCCGTTCTAGCCGCGCAAGGACTAATGCTGCGCCGGACAATCCCGAGGTTGCCGGGCGCGGAAGGGCCTAACGCAGGCGCGACAGGATCAGGTGAACCGCTGCGCCTGGCCGTCCTCGGTGAGTCGACGGCGGCGGGCGTCGGCGCGCGCACCCACGCCGTCGGGCTCGCGGGCAGGCTGGCCGACGCGGTCGCCGCGCGCGGCAACGCCGTGACCTGGCAGGTCTCCGCCCGGATCGGCGCCAACGCCCACGTCACCCGGACCGAGCTGGCCGACGCGCTCGACCCGGCTGACGTCGTGCTGGTCGTGCTCGGCGTCAACGACGTCATCGAGTTCCACTCGACCGGCCGCTGGACCCGCGACCTGCTGCGCCTGGTCATCGACCTGCACGCGCGGCACGGCAGGGTCGTCCTCGCCGGAGTACCGCCGATGGACCGGTTCCCCGCGCTGCCGCGACCGCTGCGCACCGTCCTCGGGCTGCGCGCCGCCGAACTCGACGCGGCCGCCGCCCGGATCGCCCAGCGGGTCCCGAGGGTCGCGCATGTGCCGCTGCCCGGCGAACTGGTCGACGGCGGCCTGTTCTGCGCCGACCGCTTCCACCCCTCCGAGACGGGTTACGCGCTCTGGGCCGACGGATTGGCCGACGTGGTCAGCGCTCCGCCGCGCGGACCAGCTTCTTCGTGAGCGCGGCGATGAACTTGTTCATGCCCAGCCGCAGCACGACGCCGGTGCCGGGCACCCGCTCGCCGAAGCTGCCGCGCCACACCAGGTCGGTGCCGCCGCCGTCGCGCGGGGTCAGGGTGATCTCGGCGGTGTAGTCCTTGATCGGGCCGGGGGTGCGCAGGGCGTAGCGGTGCCTGCGGTCCTGCTCGTACTCCAGCGTCTCCTCGCGCACGAGGAGCGGCTTGTGGCCCAGCAGCCGCACCGCGCCGACGCCCGCGGGCGCCGGGTCGCCGATGCTCTCCATCGCCGAGTACGAGACGAGCGGCTTCGCCCACTCCGACCAGCGGGCGCCGTCGGCGACCAGGGCGAAGATCGTGGCGGCGTCCGCGGTGCTGCTCGCGGTCACCTCGAAGGCGTAGGTGTTGCGGCTCTCGACCATGCGCCACATCGTTACATCGAACAGTGTCATCCGCGTAGCCTCGGCGCATGACCTCTCGGGTGAATGACGTCACTGCGCTGGCGGATGAACTGCTCGACGTGCTGTTCGACGCGGAGCCGCTCGGCGCGAGCCTGCACGGCGTCCCTGGCTACGACGACCGGCTGGCCGACCCGTCGGAAGCCGCGGACGCCGAGCTGCGGGCCAGGTGCGCCGACATCGCCGCGCGGGCGGAGGAATCCGACGACGTCACCGCTCAGGTGACCGCCCAGCAGGCCAGGGCCGCGATCGACCGGATCGACGCGCGACAGGTCGAGTACACCGTCACCGACCTGTTCAACGGCGCGGCGTCGTCGCTGCTGACGTTCCTGCCGATGCTCGCGCTGCCCGACGCCGACCACGCGCGGGACTACGTGAGCAGGCTGCGGGCCGTCCCTGGGCACCTCGACGCGCACCTCGAACGCCATCGCGCGGGCATCGCCGCCGGTCGGGTGCCCGTGCGCAGGCTGGTCGACAACGCCATCGCGCACCTCGACCGCTACCTCGCCGCCGAGTCCGACCCGCTGCTCGCCCAGCGGCACGACGACAGCGCCGCCGAGCGCGCGCAGGTCGTAGCCGACGTCGTTCGACCCGCCTTCGCGCGCTACCGCGCGGCGCTCGTCGACGAGATCGCTCAGCATGGCCGCCCCGACGACCAGCCCGGTTTGTGCGCGCTGCCGGAGGGCGAGGCGTACTACGCGGCGCTGTCGCGAGTGCACACCACCACGGACCGCACCCCGGATGATCTCCACCAGACCGGCCTAGACCTCATCGCGGGTCTCCGTGAGGAGTATGCGGCGCTCGGTGAGCGCGTCTTCGGCGTGACCGACCAGGCCGAGGTCTTCGAGCGGATGATCAGCGACCCGGCCATGCGCTGGCGCGACGCCGACGAGCTGCTCGCCTCCGCGCGCTCGGCCATCGAACGGGCCGAGGCCGAGGCACCGAAGTGGTTCGGCAGGCTGCCGGGACAGCGGTGTCAGCTGGAGCCGGTCCCCGCCGCGCAGGCGCCCGGCGGGCCGGGCGCCTACTACATGCCGCCGTCGCTGGACGGGTCCCGGCCGGGGGTGTACTTCGCCAACACCGACCGCGCGCACGAGCGCGACCGGTTCGTCTCCGAGGTCACCGCGTTCCACGAGGCCGTGCCCGGCCACCACTTCCAGCTCACCATCGCCCAGGAGCTCACCGGCCTGCCCCTGCTGCGCAAGCTGGCCGACGTCAACGCCTACGCCGAGGGCTGGGGCCTCTACACCGAGCGCCTCGCCGAGGAGATGGGCCTGTACTCCAGCGACGTCGACCGCCTCGGCATGCTCGCGATGGACTCCCTGCGGGCCGCGCGTCTCGTGGTCGACACCGGCGTGCACGCGAAGGGCTGGAGCCGCGAGCGCGCACTGTCTTATATGCGCGACAACACGCCGCTGTCGGACCTGGAGATCGGCAACGAGGTCGACCGCTACATCGGCTACCCCGGCCAGGCGCTGTCCTACATGGTCGGTCGGCTGGAGATCCAGCGCATCCGCGCCGCGGCGACGGCCCGGCTGGGCGAGCGGTTCGACATCCGGGGCTTCCACGACCTGGTGCTCGGCGGTGGCCCGCTTCCGCTGTCGGTGCTCGACCAGGTCGTCACGGGTTGGGAAGGCTAGCGCTGTCGATGATCGCGCGGGCGGCCTCGCCATGCGGCTTCGGGGAATCCGGGCCGCCCGCGAGGTCGCTCGTCACGACCAGCATGGCGACTTCGCGGTCGCTCAAGGCCACGGCGAGGACGCTGACCTCGGCGGCGGACGCCCCGCACGTATCCGTCTTCGGGGTGACCTTGACGGTGACGACCACGGCCGGGTCGCCGTCGACGTCGGTCGAGCGGTTCTCGGGCGCGCCGACCTGGCTGTCGGGATAGAAGCGCTCGCCGAACGCTTTGGCGAACGTCGCCGCCGTCGCCGCGGGGTCTAGCGGCTCCTTGGTCTTTCCACGGGCCGCCGCACCGACGACGAACGACCGTGTGTAGCTGTTGTTATCGCATTGATATGCGCCGTACGCGGCGGTCCCGCCGAACGTGACGCCGAGCACTTCCACGGTTCTTTCGCTCGTCCGCCAGTCGTCCGGGGCGGCGTAGGCCAAGCGCGCCTGGGGGTTGTCGATCTGTCCTGGTTTCGGCGCAGATGTCTGGGTCGACGTGGGTGTTTGGCTGGTCTGGGTGCTCGGCCCGCTGCTAGGCGGAGCGGACAGCGGCTGTGGGGTACCGCCATTCCGGTTCAGCAAAACGATAGTGATCACAGTGGCGACAATGACCGCGATCGCGCTGACGCCGAGGACGGCGGGCATAAACGATCGACCCCGCCCCGGGGATTCGGTGAATCCCGAGGATGTCGGAAACCCGCTATCCCACGGCTGCTCCCGCAGCGGGTCCTCGCTCTGCCAGCCGCTCACGAGCTGACGATAACCCGCTCTCGACCTCGCTGAACGTGGTTTCGGAGAGTGTCCTAGATGGACAGCGCCACCTGATTGAGTTGATACCTACAAAGAATGTCACCCCCATGAGGGACTAGAAACAACGCTCGGTAGAGTCCGCCGCACTGATCGACGGAGATCAACCCATTTGGGTGAGTTGATCTCCGGTCAATCGGTGGCGGCGGACTCCAGGGCGAATCCGCGCCGCATCCAGCAGTTCAGGATCGACGTCGGATCGTTCAAGGAGAGTCATGGGCCGTTCCACCGTCCGCCGCGCGAGCGCCGTGTTCGCCACCGCCGCGGCGACCCTGCTGATGGCGGCGCTGCCCGCGGTCGCAGCCCCCGTCACCGGCAAGGTGCTCAAGAGCGGCAAGTCCGAGGGCTACGCCGTCGACATGGGCGCGGGCCTCAGCGACATCCAGCCCACGCTGTTCACCATCCAGCTCGCCGACGAGTCGACCCTGCGGGTCTACTGCGTCGCGGTGCACACCCCGCTGAACCACGACGAGGACATGACCGAGGTGCCGTGGGACCAGTACCCCGACGCCGAGTCGCCGTTCCACAAGAACCGCGCCAAGATCAACTGGGTGCTGCACAACGGGTTCCCGGACAAGGACATCGCCGCGCTCAACGCCATCCCCGGCCTTGAGTTCGCCGAGGACGGCCTGGAGAAGGAAGAGGCCGTCTCGGCGACGCAGGCCGCGGTCTGGCACTTCAGCGACAACGTGAACCTGAACCAGGACAACCCGACGCCGCACCGCGCGGACGCCAAGAAGGACGTCCTGGCGCTCTACAACTACCTCGTCGGTGAGGCCAACGTCGGCATCGCCGAGCAGCCCGCGCCGAAGCTCGAGGTGAGCCCCGGCTCCGCGTCCGGCAAGGCCGGCGAGCTGGTCGGCCCGTACAAGGTCACCACGAACGGCGCGGTCTCCGAGCTGGTCAAGAACCTGCCCGACGGTGTCACGCTGACCGACAAGGACGGCAAGGAACTCGCCGCGGGTGACATCAAGGACGGCACCGAGCTGTACCTGAAGGTCCCGGCCGACGCCGAGGCGGGCGCAGCGGACTTCAAGCTCAAGGGCCAGTCCACGGTCGAGACCGGTCGCCTGTTCGTCATGAAGGACACCAAGAAGACCGGCCAGTCGCTGATCGTGGCCGACTCCCACGAGCTGAAGGTCGAAGCGGGCGCCAAGGGCGACTGGAAGGTCGCCCCGACGACCACCACGACGACCCCGCCGACCTCCACGACGGAGACCACCACCACGACGACCCCGCCGGTCACCACCACGACCCCGGCCCCGCAGGGCGGTGACCTGCCGGACACCGGCGCGTCGATCCTGCTGCCGGTCCTGATCGGTGTCGGCCTCGTCGGAGCGGGCACCGGCGCGGTGCTCTACCAGCGCCGCCGCCGCTCGGCCTGACCGACGCGATGAGTTTCGAGCCCCTTCCGGCTGGTCCGGAAGGGGCTCACTCATCTGTCGCGCCGAGTCGCGATCTGAGCCGGAGTCGGTAAGTTGCCGGTTGGTACCCTGCACTAAGGGTGCGCGGCAGTTGCGAGTGCGTGAGGAGCACCAATGGGCATCGACTTCAACGAGCTGAAGAACAAGGCGGAAGACCTTGTCGAGCAGCACGGCGACAAGATCGAGCAGGGCGTCGAGAAGGCGGGCGAGTTCGTCAAGGGCAAGTTCGGCCACGCCGAGCAGGTCGACGGGGTCGTCGACAAGATCCAGGACATGATC
The DNA here is from genome assembly GCA_035540215.1 of Actinokineospora sp. Lineage (GTDB taxonomy): Bacteria > Actinomycetota > Actinomycetes > Mycobacteriales > Pseudonocardiaceae > Actinokineospora. The sequence continues at coordinate 25,432 of DATLIA010000109.1, forward strand.
CCGGACAAGCCCGGCACCACTGAGGGCACCCAGGCGTGAGCTTAGGCAACCAGGCCGACGAGCGGGTCCCCCCTCCGGGAGGGACCCGCTCGTCTGCTCCCCGCAAACCCTCCGTCCACACCTGGCAGCGGGTCAGCCCGCCGCGCCTGGAGTCGGTCCGGCTGAAGCTCGCCGAGTCCCGGCTCCGCGTGTCCGGCAGGCTCATCGCGGCCGCCGATGGCGACGTCGAGGCGTTCAGCGCGTCCTTCGAGGCGTCGGTCGACAAGAGCGAGACGGCCGGTCGGCTGCTGCTGCGCACGACCACGGCAGAGGAGGAGCGGCAGATCTCGCTGAGCCGCACCGAGGACGGCTCGTGGCTGGTGGACCGGGCGGGCGCCTCGCGGCGAGACGAGTTCGACGGCTCGCTGACGGTCGCGGTGGCGGGCGCGGTCACCTTCCACGCGCAGCCGATCCGGCGGCTCGGGCTGCACCGGGTGGCCGGGGAGGCCGACTTGCCGGTGGTGTCGGTGAGTCTTCCCGATCTGACGGTGAGTCTTGTTCGACAGTCTTATCGGACTGTCTCTATTGACGCTGATGGCGCAGTTATCGCGTTCACCCAGGATGGTGTGACTACAGAACTTGTCGTCGACGCCGATGGTGTCGTGGTGGACTTCCCTGGAGTCGCTCGGCGCGTCTAGTGCTGTGTCCACGTTCATGGACACAGCACTAGATCGTGAATGGGGCGTACGCGACGGCGAAGGCGGCGCGGGCGTCCACCCCGATCGCCTTGACCTCGATGGTGTGCGCGCCCGCCGACAGTTCCGTGGTGTTGAGCGCGAGCCGCCACACCCCGGCCACTCCCGGTCCGTCGGCGACCGTCGGGATGCCCGCGATCTTCGCCCCGTCCAGCCGGATCTCGACGCCCGCCAGGCCCGCCAGCTCGCCGCCGAGCCGCTGGCCGCCCGGCCCGTCGGCGGTCACCTCCAGGACCATCCGGCCGCGGGGCACCGCCGTCTCCCCGCTGATGGGCGCACCCGCGGCGTCGAGGAAGCGGGCAGCCGGCCGGGCGAGGGCCAGCCTGGTGCGGGGGATCGGGACGTCCGTGCCGGATCCCGCCGCCGCCGAGACCGCGCCGGGCGGCGCGACCAGCTCGATCGACGCGCTCACCACTCTGGCGGCCCCCTCGCCGCGCCGGATGGGGCCGCGGACCCGGACGGGCAGGGTGTCGGCGTCGGCCCGCAGGATCAGGGCCTCGGCCGGGATGTCGGCGACCAAGGGGTAGCGCACGCCGCGGATCTGGGTTTGGCCAGGGATGGCTGGGCGGGCGGGGAACTCGCGGCCGCCGACGTCGATGGTGAACTGGTCCTCGGCGGCGACCGCGTTGGTCGGCACCAGGGTCACACGCAGCTGCGCGCCAGCCGCACCGGCGACGCGGGAGCCGCCCGAGGGGGTGATGAGCTGGGGGCTCGCCGCGACGACCACCCGGCCGGTGTCGAGCACGGGCGGCGCGACCAGCACCGGCGGTGCCGTCTCCGCGCCGAGGAAGCCGACCAGGTCCACCGCGGCGTGCAGACCGCCCGGGCCGCCGACGAACCCGACGAGGGCGGTCGACTCCCGCCACGGCGGAACCACGTCACCGCCGCCGACGACCTTGCCGTCGCGCACGATCTGGATGCCGTCGACGCGGAACACGATCTCCCAGCGCACTGAGATCCCGATCTCCGCGGGCGGCATCGGCGTGACCTGGACCGCCTGCCCGGAGCGCGCCATCCCGGGGGCGACGAACACCTGCGCGATCGGTACCTCGCCGCCCGCCACGTGGACCCGGATGGTGCCGGGTGGCAGTCCGGAGTCGTCATGGACGAGGCCGAGCTGACCGGTCCGGCCGGGGTCGTTGAGCGACCCGACCAGGTCGACCGGCCCCGGCGCGAAGTCGATGGTCAGCTCACCGGCCTGGCCGGGGTGGTCGGTGCCGAGGACCAACCGACCCAGTTCGCCGTCGACCGGCATGTCCCGCAGCCGCAGCGGCGCCCGTGACCGCAGGACCACCGGCTCGGCGCCACACTGGCCGCTGACCACCATGCGCTTGCCGTCCTGGCCTTCGCCGCGGGTCGCCCGACCGCAGTCCGACGTCCCGACCAGCCGCCACCGCGACGGCTCCGGCACGACCCGGGAGGCGAAGCGGTCGACCATCGTCCATGGCGGCTCGCCGTCGGGAGCCTTCGGCGTCCCGACGGTCAACGCGGGCAGCGAGCGCTTGCCGAACGAGTCGATCGTGCGCACCTCGATCTGGTACGCCGCGTCGTTGTCCAGCGCGTCCAGCTGCGCGATCGGCTGGGCCAGCAGGCGGACGTTGTTGAGGGTCCCGTCGCGGCCCCAGCGGATCTCGTACCCCGCCGCCCGCTCCGGCTCCGGCTTCCCGGTCCGCTGCGGCCCCCACGCGACGATCAGGCGCTGCGGACCTGCCTCGACGGTCAGCCCGGCGGGTTGCGCGGGCGCGTTGCCGGGGGACGGGACGACGACGGCGTCGCCTGCGAACTCCTTGACGCTCGTCTGTGCCGGGGGAGCGGGTTTGGGCTGGTCGGCGGCCTGTTCGGGGGTACGCAGGATCGCCACCGCCCCGCCGATGACAACCGCACCGGCGACGATGATGGCCGCGCGCCGAAGCAGTCGAGGGCGGTCGGGCTGGGGGTGATCCACGGGGTCAACGTAGGGCCGGTGTGGGGCCGGTCACGGTTTTGTTGCCGACCCGATATCTGAGGACGGCTCACGGTCGTCCGGATCGAACGGGGCAAGTTCCTTGGGCACACCCAGAGCGAACCTCGTCCCGACGAGCCCGACGTGCCCGGCGAAGGTCGCCTTGTTGAACCAGACGGTCTCGGTGAAGGTCGCGTCGTCGAACCAGGCGGACTTGGCGAAGCGCGCTCCGCTGAACAAAACGTCGCCGGTGAATTCCGTCCCGACGAACTGCGCGTCATCCGCGAAACCCGTCCTGACAAAGCGGGCGTTGCCGGTGAACGTCGCCCCATAGAACCTGGCGTCGCCCGCGAAGCCCGCCCTCTCGAACCTGGCGTCGCCGGTGACGGTCACCCCGTCGAACCAGGTGGTACCGGCGAAAGTCGCTTTGTCGAAGGTGGCGGTCCGGATAGCGCAGTCGGCGACGGTGAAATCGATGAGGGTGGCGCCGGTCAGGTCGAGGTCGATGCCGGGCCAGAAGGTCTCGGCCGCATGGGCGTTCCCGGGGCGGAGGTGCGTCGCCAGGAGCCGCTGGGCGGCCAGCCGGACCTCACGCTCCTGCTGGCTCTCGCGCACGGCGTCCTTCTCGTCGTCGTATTCATCTGGAAGCTGGTACGGCATGCGCAGGTAGGCGCAGAGCACGTTGACGATCGTTTGCCGCTGCGACGGGTTGTCCTGGGCCAGGCGCTCTAGTGCGTAGAGCCCGCCCAACCGGACCGGGGCCTTCTCGGAGCCGAGCTGCTCGACCGCCTTGGTGTACAGCTCGGTGATCCGCCGCGCGGTCGCGTCTCGCTCGGTCGCCTCGGCGACCCGCTGTTGCAGGACGAAGGCGCGGTCGACGTCGGCGTGGTCGCGGTCCTTCTGCCGCAGCGCGATCTCGGTGGACCGCTGCCGCCGCCACGCCAGGTACAGCGCGAACAGACCGCCGCCGCCCAGTCCGATACTCAGCCCGATTCGCAGCACGTCCAGTCGCGCGGCCACCCGCGCGGGATCGGTCGGGCCGGTGGCCAGCGTCAACCACAACACCGTCACCACCGCGGCGGTGACCAGTACGACCCCGACCGCCGCGGCCGCCAACACCCGGCCTGACATCGGAGCCACTGACTGAGGTTCGGAAGGACCAGTCACGGCTTGATCATCGCGTCCCCGCGTCGGATCGTGTCGCCGACCGGTGGATCAGTCGGCGGTCGGGACCTCGGCGACGGCCATCGTGCCGTCGAACCCGATCACCCGGCCGCCGTCGGCCCCGATGACCGACAGTTCCTCCAACGCGTCCCCGTCCTCAAGGTCCACGAGCACCCGCGTGGCCTTCGTCGCGCGGTGCGCCTCAAGGCTCGCGCGTCCGTCGTGCCCCGCCATCACCGTCGCCCGCAGCGCGCCGGTCGAGGCGAGTGCTCCCCGGGCGGCGCCGAGCCTGCCGAGTGCGTCGTCGACCGCTTCCAGCAGTGCGGCCCGGTTGCCCTCGCACATCGCCAGGACTAGTTCCGGGCGTGTGCCCATGACCCGCGTGCCGTCGCCGAACGAGCCTGCCGCCAGGGCCATGGCGAGCGGGCCGCCGTCGGCTCCGCAGGCGGCGAGGATGGCGGCCAGGACGTGCGGCAGGTGCGAGATCCGGGCGACCGCGGCGTCGTGTTCCCCGGCGGGGACCGGCACGACGTGCGCGCCGCAGTCGATGGCCAGGTCGGCGGCGGCGCGCCAGGCGGTGGCGTCGGTGTCGACATCGGTGGTGACGACCCAGGCGGCGCCATGGAACAGCTCCGCGGTGCTAGCCGACCAGCCGGAGGCCGACGTGCCCGCCATCGGATGCCCGCCCACGTAGCGGGTCGCGGGCGCGTACCGGCCGACGGCCTCGGCGACCGGTGCCTTCACACTCGCGACGTCGGTCAGCAGGCACTCGGGCGCGAACTCGGCGACCTGGCGCAGGACCGTGTCGATCGCGGTCAGCGGGACCGCGATCACCACCAGCGCGTCATCGGCCACCGCGCGCCGCAGCGCGTCGGCGGCCGGGACGATGTCGAAGCCGGACGCCGCCGCGGCTTCGGCGTCGGTGTCCGACGCGGTGGCGCCCCACGCGGTGCGGCCCGCGCCGACCGCCGCGCGCAGCACGGAGCCGCCGATTAGTCCTAGGCCGATGACGCACACCGATCGCATCGGCACATCCTGCACTACTCGCGAAGAGCGTCCAGCGCGAACGCGGCGTACGTGGCGACGCCGTGGGCCATCGCGGGCTCGTCGAACAGCACCCGGTTGGAGTGGTTCGGCGGCGCGTCCGCCGGGTCCAGCTCGGGCGGGCAGGCGCCGAGGAACGCCATCGCCCCCGGGACGCGCTGCAGGACATAGGAGAAGTCCTCCGCGCCCATCAGCGGGTTGGGCATGACCGTGGCCGTGCCGCCGAAGGCGCCCACCAGCTCCACCACCCGGTGCGCGACGTCGGCGTCGTTGACCGTCACCGGGTAGCCCGGCTTGATCTCGACCTCCACCTCGCACCCGTGCGCCGCGCCGATGTTCTGGCAGACGCGCGGGATCTCCTCGACCATCGTCTTGCGCGTCTGGTCGGACAGCGTGCGCAGGGTCCCTTCGAGCAGCGCGGTCTCGGGGATGATGTTGGACGTGGTCCCCGCGGTGATCCGGGCGATGGTCACCACCGCTGGCTCGAACACGCTGATCCGCCTGGTCACCGCGGTCTGCAGCGCCCCGACCATCGCCGCCGCGGCGGGCACCGGGTCGATCGCGTCGGCCGGGGTGGAGGCGTGCCCGCCCTTGCCGGTCACCACGACCCGGAAGGAGTCCGCGCCCGCCATGATCGGGCCCGGCCTGCACCGGATCACCCCGGACTTCTCCTTGGACGTGATGTGCAGCGCCAGTGCCTTCTCCACCGGCGAGTCCGCGGCGTCGAGCACGCCTTCGTCGAGCATGAACCGGGCGCCGTGATAGCCCTCCTCGCCCGGCTGGAACATGAACACGACCTGCCCGGCCAGTGCGTCGCGGCGGTCGTGCAGCAGCCGCGCGGCCGAGGCGAGCATCGCGACGTGGGTGTCGTGGCCGCAGGCGTGCATGGTGTCGGCCTCGACCGAGGCGAACTCCAGGCCGGTGTCCTCGGTCAGCGGCAGCGCGTCCATGTCGCCGCGCAGGAGCACCGTCGGGCCTGGGCGCGCGCCGGTGAGCACCGCGACGACGGATCCGACCGCCGTCCCGGTCTGGATCTTGAGATCGAGCCCGTCGAGCGCGCTCAGGACCGCGGCCTGCGTGCGGGGCAGGGCCAGCCCCTGTTCAGGGTGTTTGTGCAGCTGTCGGCGGAGGGAGACGGTCTTGGGCTGAAGCGCTTGAGCGGCTTCGAGCAGGCCATTGAACCGCGGGTCGTGCTGCGTCTTCATCTCTCGATAGTGTCATTGACCCCCAGTTAGGGGGACTGCTTCTTCCGGGTGACCGCTGATCGGAATACGGTGGTGCCATGTCGGAGCAGGAGCCGGTAACGGGCTTCGGAGTGGCGGTCGTCCGTGAGGACGGCAAATGGCGATGCGACCCCATGGACGGCTCCGCTCTGCGGGAGCTGGACGCGGCCATCACCGAGCTGCGCAAGACCAGGTCGACGGGTGCGGTCTTCGGGCTGCTCGCGATCGACGACGAGTTCTTCCTGCTGCTGAGGCCCAGTCCGGGTGGGGTCTCCCTGCTGCTGTCCGACTCCGCCGCCGCGCTGGATTACGACATCGCCGCGGACGCGCTGGACCTGCTGCGCGTCGACCCGCCGGAGGACGAGGACGAGGTCTGGCCGGAGGGGTCCCTCGACATACTGGCCGACCTCGGCCTGCCCGCCCCGGAGATGCAGGTGATCATCGACGAGATCGACCTGTACCCGGACGAGCAGCTGCAGATGATCGCCCAGCGCCTCGGCTTCTCCGACGAGTTCACCAAGCACCTCGACACCATCCTGCAGTGATCTCCGCGGAAGCCCAGGTGCGCGCCGCGATCGTCGCGGCGGGCTTGGCCGACCTGACCGGCGACATTCCCATCGGCGCGGTCGTGTTCGGCCCGGACGGCTCGGTGCTGGCCTCGGCGTGCAACGCACGGGAAGCCCTCGGCGATCCGACAGCCCACGCCGAGATCCTCGCCCTGCGCGCGGCCGCCGCCCGCCTGGGTGACGGCTGGCGGCTCACCGGCTGCACGCTCGCGGTGACCGTCGAACCGTGCACGATGTGCGCGGGCGCGCTGGTCCTGGCCCGTGTCGCCCGCGTGGTGTTCGGCGCGTGGGAGCCCAAGACCGGCGCGGTCGGCTCACTCTGGGACGTCGTGCGCGACCGCAGGCTGACCCACCGCCCGGAGGTCCTCGGCGGAGTACTGGAAGCCGAGTGCGCGGCGCTGTTGGACGGGTTCTTCGCTGACCGACGTTAGTGTGATATGCGTCACAAAGATGTGGGATTGGGCCGAACGTAGGACACCCCTCTAGTGAGGGCGTCAGCTCTCTGAACCAGAGGAGTGCCCCCATGAGCATCTTCGACAAGGTCAAGGACAAGGCCGAGCAGCTGATCGGCGATGCCAAGGAGAAGATCGGCGAGATGACCGGGAACGAGAGCCTGGCCAACTCCGGCCGCGCCGACCAGGTCGAGGGCGAGGTCAAGGAAGTCGCCCACGACGTACAGGACAAGGCCGAGGAAGCCGCCCAAGGCGTGCGGGACAAGGCCGAGGAAGCCCTTGGTCAGGCCAAGGACAAGCTCAACTAACGCCGCTCTCGCGCGAGCCTGCCGCCCCGGGTGGCGGGCTCGCGGGCGCAATGCCACCCCCGTGACGGATGACGCCCCCAGATCTGTACTCTCTTCTGCGGTGGCGTGTCCGAGCGGCCGAAGGAGCGCGCCTCGAAAGCGCGTGACGGTTCACCCCGTCCGTGGGTTCAAATCCCACCGCCACCGCCAGCTAGCAGCCAGAACGCCCGTCCCCGATGACCATGGGGACGGGCGTTCTGCTGTCTGGTCTCATTCGCCCTGGCAGGCTGAGGCGAGCGCACCTTCCGTGCTTTCGTCATCGTCGCCCTCTGAGGGTTGGTTCCTTCGGGCATGTGTTTGCCGGTCCGGCAAGTTCGCGGCGCGTGAGACCGTTCGTTGCCTCATTCTGACCGAGTGGCCACATCGGATGATGTCGAGCAGGCGGACGTCGCGTTGTTGGTGGTACACGGCATCGGTACGCAGAAGCGCGCGGCGCCGTTGCTCGACTACGTTGAGCCGCTGGTGGCGTGGGCGGATCAGTGGTCGCGAGCGCGGCGCGGGATCGGGGCACTGGTCACTTCGGCCACACTCACCGACGGCGAGAAGCCTCCCCGGGCGGCGATCACCGTGGGTCTGCCCGACGACGGGCCGGTCATGCGCTGGGTGTGTTCGGAGGCTCGGTGGAGCGATGCCTTCCCACCGCCCACTCCGAGTCAGGTCCTCGGATGGGCTCGGCGGTTTACCCTGCGAGCGGCGACGAAGGCAGCCATCCATCTCTATCGACCGGTGAGAACGTTCATCGAGTTCTTCCTCGACCAATTCTGGTCGCCCACAAAGAAGGTCGCCGATGACGCCGCCGACCAAAGGGGGACGAATCCAGCCACCGCGGCAAGACCGCTCGTGGAGGTCGTCATCATCGCCGCGGTCGGCCTATTGGCTCTGTTGTACTTCACGTTGTGCCTCATCGCCTACGCCATCGTGTTGGCGGTCGGCGTCGTGGTCGTCACCCTCGCGACACTGCTTGCGGGCGTGCTTCTCAGCATCGCGGTCAAGGTGCCGATCCTGCGCGGACGGATCGCGACTCCCGTCACCGGGCTGGTCACATCGGTGGGGGATGCGGCCGTGTGGACGGAATTGCCGGTCCGCGCGGCAGCGATGATCGACGTCGTCAAGGACGCGTTGGATCGGTTGCGCGAGGAGAAGCCGAAAAAGGTGGTCATCCTTGCTCACTCGCAAGGTGCCGCGGTGACTCTCGCAGCGTTGGCGAGGCCGTCGACCACGGAGCCGGCGGATCCGCCTGTGGACGTCTTGGTCACCGTTGGCGCGGCGGTGAGTCTGCTCGGTCCCACGTCGACTCCGTTCGCGATGTGGTCCCAGGTCGCCAAAGACGCTACCTGGATCAACATCTGGTCGGTGTGGGATCCCGTGTCCTCCGGCCCGATCGCGGATTCGCGCGCCTGCGCGCGCATGAGTTGGAGGCTGGCTTACGAGGACTTCGAGAGAGTCCCCAACTCCGAACGGGTGGACATGTGGGGTGATCCATTGACTCCGCTGCCCCTGGCGGAGCCCACGGTGGCGGATCCCGACGCGCCGAAAGGGCTTCTGAGTGGGGTCTGGCACGCGGCCGGGTTGGGGTTGGGCGAGGCGTACCGGCAGGAGGCGAAGGTCGTGGCGGGGGGTGTCTTCCCTGCGATTCCGGACGACGCCACGCCTCTCGATCGGAACTCGCCTGGACCAGCGGAGTGGCCGGTGCACAACCTCGCGTCCCTGACCGGCGATCACACCGCCTATCGCTTCAACGTTCCCCAAGTCATCGCCCCGCTGGCGCAACTCCTCGCTGACCTGTCGGGCAGATCCGAACAGTGGAAGCCACCCGACGACAACGTGTGGAGACGCGCGCTACGTGCGCATGTGTCGAGGGTCCGACTGCTGGGAGCCGCTCGCATCAGCATCGCCATCGCAGTCGTGCTGTCCGTGCTGCAGGTTGGGCCAGGACAGCTGATCACCCCTGCTGGGGCGATTTTCTCCGCTGTCAACGACAAGCAGGGCGCACTCTTCGCCGCTCTCGACACCACACTCGCGGGTCTGCTCGCGCTCGCCTTGAGCGGTCTGGTGTTGTTCGGAATCTGGGCGGGGTTGGCGAAAGCGAGTTGGGAAGCTTGGGAACGTCACGCCTGCGCCGCGCTAGCCCAGACCGCGACTGATCCCTCTGCCCGTGTCCGCCCACACCTGGCCGCCGCCGCGTTCCTCATGCTTCACCTTGCGGCTGTCGTGACCGTTTGTGTGCTGGCCGACGACGACTTCATCCTCGTCGGTGGATGGGATGACGTGCAGGGCCAAGTCGGACTCTTGCTACTCGGATGGATCATTGTCGGGCCCTTCCTCGGGATCCGACCAAAGCCGGTCCCGTACAGACCGCTCGCGGCGCCCGGAGTCGGTCCCCCAGAACCATCACCGCCGCAGCCCGAGTCCCATGGCGGCGGCGCCTAGGCCCAGTTCGGTCGCATTCATTCGCCGCCGCCCTTCATCGACCATCGGCCTGCGGGGTTCAGGCGAGGGCGGCGACCAGCAAGGCGAAGGCGGCGATGATGACGGCGACGCGGGCGTAGTGGAAGCGGTCCCAGCGGTTCATCTGCTGCTTCCAGTCGTCGGGCCGGTTGTCGGGGGTCCACGTCTTGGTCCGGTTGTTGATCGGGACGAGCAGCAGGATCGACATGATCACGCTGAGGGTCAGCAGTGCGCCAGCCGTGACGACGAGGCCGGTGCCGTGGTCGTGCCATCCGACGATGGCCCAGATCGCGACGAGGATGAGCGAAGTGAAGTACCAGACCGGCATCACGGCGCCGAGCATCCGGCCCCCATGGGCGCGGCCGAGCAGGCCGTTGTCGCCCGGGAGACCGTGGAGGATCGGATTGATGACGAAGGCTACGGAGAACTCCACCCCCACCATGACGCCGACGACCACGGTGGTGAACACCTGGAGTGCGTTGAGCACGATGACTCCTCTAGAATCTAGCGCTGCTAGCTGTTGTGGCAACGCTAGCAGTAGTGCCGCTCGATTGTCTAGCGATGCTAGGATTGACCCATGTCGGTACAGGAACGCAAGGAGCGCGAACGGGCGGACCGCGAACGCCTCATCTTGGCGACGGCCCGCGAACTCGCCGAGCAGGACGGCTGGGACGCGGTCACCACGCGCAAGCTGGCGGAGCGCATCGAGTACAGCCAGCCCGTCCTCTACAGCCACTTCCGTGGCAAGCGCGAGATCATCGGCGCCGTCGCCATCGAAGGCGCCGCCGAGATGGCGACGGCGCTGCGGGCCGCGACCGCCGCCGCGGACGGCCCGCGCGCCCGGGTCGCCGCCCTCGCCCGCGCCTACCTCGGCTTCGCCGCACGCTGCCCGGCGGTCTACGACGCCATGTTCCGGCTCGACGGCGGCCTGCCGTTCGCGCGGGAGGACACCCCAGAGCCGCTGAAGGACGCCTTCGCCGCCCTGCTGGAGAGTCTCGGAGATGTCGCGGGCGACGGCGTTCACCCGGGGCTGTTCACTGAGGTGTTCTGGGCGGCCCTACACGGTGTCGCGACCCTGACCAGGGCGGGACGACTGCCGCCGGAGGACACCGAGCGGAGGACGGAGTTGCTGGTCGACCGGCTCGCCGTGCTCTGACGCGCCGTCCTGGCCCAGGTTTCAGTCTCTTCATCTGAGCGCCGGTCGAGACATGGGACCGGCGCTCTGCTGTCTGGTCGCGCGCCGTGGTGCCCGGTTCTAAGATCAGTCCTCTATGGAGCGCTTCCGGCGAATTCTCGCCCCGGTGGGCGGTGGCTGGATACCTTGCGCCCTAATCGCCATGTTTGCGGCTATGGCGTACTTGGTTAGCGTCGCGAGCTGGGTTCCGTTCAGTGTCGCGGGCATCAAGGAGCTGTCGGGAGAGCGCATCCTCGACGTCAGACCGCCCTATGGCTCGGACGAGGGCTACAGGACTCTCGACGCACTTGAGGCATTGGGCCGTCAGCGATACGACTGGTATCTGGTCGCTGACGTGGTCTTCATCGTCGTTTACACAGCCGCACTGGCCGGTGCCATATTCGCCGGGTTCGGCAAGGGGCGGTTGGCGACAGGCCTCGCGATCGTGCCGTTCGTCGCCGCCGGGTTCGACGTCGTGGAGGACGCGAGTGTCTTCGCCGCGCTCCGCGCCTTTCCCGGCGCGTCGTCCGGCGCGTTGGAAATCGCGAGCGTGGCGGGACTGGGCAAGTTCGTCTTCTTCTATTCCGCGTTGGTCATCGCCGTGGGAGGCGGCGTCGTCTGGGTTGTTAGAGCGGTGCGCAAACGGAGGGGTCGGCCATGGTGAAGATGAAGAGTGAGAGCACTGGCCAGAACATCAAGCAGACATATCTCGCCCTGCGGTTCGCGATGGTGCTGCTTGTCGCGATGCTGTTCGGGTCGATCATCGTGCAGTACTTCGCGTACTCCCCGGACTGCTTCCAGCACTCGATCAGCGCCTACTACTTCACCGCCGCGCGCGGGGTGTTCGTCGGCAGTCTGTGCGCGATCGGCGTGTGTCTGATCATCCACCGGGGCAGCACGGACGCGGAGAACGTGCTGCTCGACTACTCCGGTTTCATGGCTCTTGTCGTCGCGTTCGTCCCGACCACGATCGACCGGACGTGTGCGGTGAGCAATGCCCCGTCCGACGACGAACTCGCCGAAGCCGTGCAGAACAACGTCCTCGCGCTGTTCGGAATCGCGATCATCGCGGTGATCCTGGGTGTGTTCGTGAAGAAGGTCCGGCAGGATCCGAACGGACCTCTCACCGCGTTCGCCAAGTGGGCGCTGGGCGTGACCCTGCTGCTGCTGTTCGCCGGATTCTGGATCTTCCTCATGTGGCGGTACGAGTTCCAGCAGGAAGCGCACGACTGGTCGGCCCGACTGCTGTTCGTCGGCATCTTCGGCGTTGTCGTGGTGAACGCCATCGAGTTGGGCAAGGAGGGTTCCGGCCCCAAGAAGTGGGTCAACAAGTATTCAGTCTTGGCCGGACTCATGGTTGTCGCCGCGGGCGGCTGCCTGGTGGCCAAGGCGGCCCTCGACTTCGGGCATTGGCTCACTCTCCTGGAGGCGCTGCTGATCGCCGGATTCGGGGTGTTCTGGATGATCCAGACGAACGAACTCGGCGGCAAGGTGAGTCGCAAGGATGAGGGAACCCCTGAAGACCGCGCCGCAGTCTGACGTTCAGTCACTTCGACTTTCCTTGTTCACCCGATAGGGGAAGGATTTCCTCACCGTCCAGTGAGGAAGGACTTTCCAGTGAGAACATCCGCGCGCCCCCGGGCAGCGCTGTTCAGCGCCGCCGTCCTGTCAGCGGGCCTGGTCGCCGCCACCGCGTCGACCGCCGCGGCCGCGCCCAGCGCCGACGCCCTGATCGCCGAGGTCTACGGCGGCGGCGGCAACTCCGGCGCCACGCTGACCAACGACTTCATCGAGCTCGCCAACGCGGGCGGTGCCCCGGTCGACCTGACCGGCTGGAGCGTGCAGTACCTGCCCGCCTCGGCGAGCGCGAGCAGCCCGTGGCAGGTCACCCCGCTCACCGGCGCGCTCGCCGCCAACGGCCGCTACCTCGTCGCCGAGGCGGCGGGCGCGGGCGGGACCGTCGCACTGCCCACGCCGGACGCGACCGGCTCGATCCCGATGTCGGCCACCGGCGGCACCATCGCCCTTGTCACGTCGACCACCCCGCTGACCTGCAAGACCGCCGCCGACTGCACCGCCGACGCGAGCGTGCGCGACCTGGTCGGCTACGGCGCGGCCGTGGTTCGCGAGACCACGCCGACGACGGCGACGACGAACACCACGTCGGCCGCCCGCGCCGCTCTGGTCGACACCGACAACAACTCGGCCGACTTCGCCGTCGGCGCGCCGACGCCGACGAACTCGCGCGGCGAGACGCCGGGCGGCGGCGGTCCCGCGCCGACCCCGGCCAAGATCAGTGAGATCCAGGGCACGACCCACCTGTCCGCCCTGGACGGCACCAAGGTCAGCACGACCGGCGTCGTCACCGCGGTCCGCGCGTTCGGCTCGGCCCGCGGCTTCTGGCTGCAGGACACCCAGCCCGACGCGAACCCGGCCACCAGCGAGGGCCTGTTCGTCTTCACCGGCTCCACCACGCCTACCGTCGCTGTCGGCGACGCGGTGAACGCCGTGGGCACGGTCGACGAGTTCTACCCGGACGCGGCGCCCGCGTCGTCGGTCATGCTCGCCACGACCGAGCTGACGAGCGCCACGTGGACGGTCGCGTCCAGCGGCAACGCGCTGCCCGCCGCCGAGGTGCTCACGCCGACCACCGTCCCCGACACCTACGCGCCGAGCCCCGGCGGGTCGATCGAGGGCCTGACCCTGGACCCGGCGGCCACGTCGCTCGACTTCTTCGAGTCGCGCGAGGGCATGCGGGTGCAGGTCGCCGACGCGCGCGTGGTCGGCGCGACGACCGCGTTCAACGAGGTCTTCGTGACCACCAAGCCCGAGCAGAACCGCTCGGCCCGCGGCGCGACCGTCCTCACCGGTTACGAGCAGCAGAACAGCGGCCGGCTCCAGGTCCTCTCGCTGATCCCGTTCGCCCAGCACCCGTTCCCGGTGGCCGACGTCGGCGACACGCTCGCGGGCGTCACCGCGGGCCCGGTCGACTTCAGCCGCTTCGGCGGCTACGTCATCCAGGCCACCGAGCTCGGTGACCTGGTCTCCGGCGGCATCCAGGCCGAGGTCACCCGCGCGGAGCGGACCGGTGAGATCTCGGTGGCGACCTACAACGTCGAGAACCTCTCCCCGGTGGACCCGCAGGCCAAGTTCGACCGGCTCGCGCGGGCGATCGTGACCAACCTGTCGACGCCGGACATCCTGTCGCTGGAGGAGATCCAGGACAACACGGGTCCGGCCAACGACGGTGTCGTCGCGGCCGACCAGACGCTGAAGAAGTTCACCGACGCGATCGCCGCGCTCGGCGGGCCGCGCTACGAGTGGCGTCAGATCGACCCGGTCGACGGTGCCGACGGCGGCCAGCCGCGCGGCAACATCCGGGTCGCGTTCCTGTTCAACCCGGCTCGGGTGTCCTTTGTGGACCGCCCGGGTGGCGACTCGGTGACCCCGGTGCAGGTCGGCCGCGGCAGGCTCCCGTTCCAGGTCAAGCTGTCGGCGTCCCCCGCGCGGATCGCCCCGGCCGACGAGGCGTGGCTCAACAGCCGCAAGCCGCTGGTCGGCGAGTTCTCCTTCCGCGGCCACCCGGTGTACGTGGTGACCAACCACTTCAACTCCAAGGGCGGCGACCAGCCGCTGTTCGGCCGCAACCAGCCGCCGAGCCGCACGTCGGAGGTCCAGCGTCTCAAGCAGGCCGCGCTGGTCAACGACTTCGCCAAGCAGGTGCTGCGGATCGACCCGTTCGCCAACCTGGTGGTCCTCGGCGACATCAACGACTTCCAGTTCTCGCCGGTGATGGCCAAGCTGACCGAGGGCGGGGCGCTGCGCGCTCTCATCAACGACCTGCCGGAGACCGAGCGGTACAGCTACGTCTTCCAGGGCAACGCGCAGGCGCTCGACCACACCACGGTCAGTCCGTTCGTGCTGCGCCCGGACTACGACATCGTGCACATCAACGCGGAGTTCTCCGACCAGGCCAGTGACCACGACCCGCAGGTCACGCGCTTTGTCCCGACCAGCATCCCCTGGCCGACCCGCTAGTTGTCCACAACCAGTCGAGTAGTCCACAGGCAGCGGGCCCACGTCGAACCGGCGTGGGCCCGCTGTGCTTTGGTGGAGACAAGGCCCAAGTGAGAAGAGGTGCGCGATGAGCGACCGCCCGGCTCGGCGAGACCCGTCGAAGTTGGTGGAAGCCCAAGGTTTCCGTGACTACATCCGCGACGACTGGGGCCCGGCCGACCGCCGGGTCAACGCCGTCCCCGGCGCGGCGGCGGCCGCCGCCGCCCACCGGGCCAGGTTGTCGGCCGCCTTCCCGGGCAGGCGTATCGCGCTCGGCGCGGGCCGCGCGCCGGTTCGGGCCAACGACACCGACTACCACTTCCGCGCCGACAGCGACTTCGCCTGGCTCACCGGCTGCTACGCCGAGGGCGCGGTCCTGGTGCTGCACCCGTCCGGCGACGGCCACGACGCCGTGCTGCACCTGCGCGAGCCCGCGGGCCCGACCGAGGCCGACTTCTTCGCCAACGCGCGTGACGGCGAGCTGTGGACCGGGCCCGCGCCCGGCCTCGCCGAATGGTCCGACGCGCTCGGCATCATCTGCCGCCCGCTGGAGGAGCTGCCGAGGGCCCTGCGCGGCAACCTGCCGCAGGTCCTGGCCGCGCGCGGGGTCGAACCGATGCTCGATTCGCTGGTCAGGGCACACAGCGCCGAGCTGCGCACCGTGCTCTCCGAGCTGCGGCGGATCAAGGACGACTGGGAGATCGGCCAGCTCCGCGCCGCGGTCGACGCCACCGTCATCGCCTTCGCCGACGTGGCCCGTGAGCTGCCGGAAGCCGTACGCGGCGGCGGCGAGCGCTGGCTGGAGGGCACCTTCGACCGGCGGGCAAGGACCCTGGGCAACGGCGTCGGCTACAACTCCATCGTGGCCGCCGGGCCGCACGCCCCGGTGCTGCACTGGACCCGAAACGACGGCCCGGTCGCCGAGGACGGCGTGCTGCTGCTCGACGCGGGCGTCGAGGCGACCACGCTCTACACCGCCGACGTCACCCGCACGTTCCCGGTGTCCGGCGAGTTCAGCTCCGCGCAGGCCAAGGTGTACGACCTGGTCCTCAAGGCGCATCTGGCCGGGATGGCCGAGGTCCGGCCCGGCCGCGACTACGAGGGATTCCACCTCGCCGCGATGCGGGTGCTCGCCGAGGGCCTGCACGACTGGGGTCTGCTGCCCGGCTCGGTGGACAAGGCGATGGAACCGGGTGGACAGCACCACCGCCGCTACATCGCCTGCGGCGTCGGCCATTTCCTCGGGCTGGACGTCCACGACTGCGCCAACTCGACCGCCGGGGCCTACAACGAGGGCGTGCTGGAGGTGGGCATGGCGCTCACCGTCGAGCCGGGACTGTATTTCCACCCCAACGACTTGACCGTCCCGCCGGAGCTGCGCGGCATCGGCGTGCGGATCGAAGACGACCTGGTGGTCACTCAGGACGGTGCCGACGTGATCTCGGCCGCATTGCCTATCACCCGCGAGGGCATCTCCGAATGGGTGCGCACCCATCGGGGGTAGCCTCTGCCCTTTGTTGGGAGTGCAGTTAGTCAAGGGGAGCCAAAGGAGGGCGACGTGTCCGATCACGACACTCGCGAGGAGACCGGGGCGGAAGCCAAGGTCGGCAGGCACGCGGCGCCGGACGGCGCGGAGCGGCACCCGCTGATCGATCTGTCGCGCGATCCCAACCCCGGCAAGGCCGACCACGCCGCGCCGGACGACGAGAACTGATCGCTCGTTTCTCGA
This sequence comes from Actinokineospora sp., assembly GCA_035540215.1. Classification (GTDB taxonomy): domain Bacteria; phylum Actinomycetota; class Actinomycetes; order Mycobacteriales; family Pseudonocardiaceae; genus Actinokineospora. Next base: position 42,311 of record DATLIA010000109.1, read on the forward strand.
CACTCACGCCGGTCACCCATAGGGGTGGCCGGCGTTTGTCGTGTCGACAGGGCACGATGTCCCCATGCGAACACCTGATCGAGAGACCGCGCTGCTGGCCGCCCGGCTGACCGAGGTCGCCGTCCTCGCCAACGGCCGCGCGCGCTCGATCGTGCTCGGCGACGTCCAGGCCGACCCTCGGGCGGCAGCGGCGGCGGACGCGGCCCTGGCGCACGCCGTCGAGTCGCTGTGGCGGCGCGGGTGGGGGCCGGTCGATGTCGCCGGGGTGGTCCCGCGCGGGTCGTCCGAGCTGGTCATCACGGCGATCGCTGGTCAGTGCGCCGGATACGAGAAGATCCATCCGCGCTGGCGCGACCAGCTCGCCGAGATCGGCGCCGAGGTCTGGTGGAGCGGGGACATGTTATCCGCCTGGGCCGACCGCAAACGCTTGCCGATGGCCGAAGCGCTCGCCAACACCGTCGAGCTGCTGGCGGTCCTGCTCCCGCTCCCGCCGCTGCCGGAGCTGGTACCGCCGCCGGACGCGGTGGTCGCCCTCGCGCCGGTCGGCCGGGTCGACGAGCGGGTGCTGGCCAAGGTGCGCGGCCTGCTGGCCAAGGCCGAGTCCACCCCGTTCGCCGAGGAGGCCGAGGCGCTGTCGGCCAAGGCGCAAGAGCTGATGACCCGCTACGCCTTCGAGCAGGCCGCCGTCGACGAGTTGCCGCAGGAGGCCGGGGCGGTGCGGCTGTGGATGGAGGCGCCCTACCAGGGGCCGAAGGCGCAAC
>DATLIA010000110.1:0-15717 GCA_035540215.1 Actinokineospora sp.
CCGTTCAGGGTGGCGATGTGCAGGTCGGGGTTGTGCACCGTGACACCGGCGGGGGGCACGATGTCCCCCGCGGTGACCTCACCGGGGCCCTGCTTGCGCAGGTACATCGTCACCGGCTCGTCCTCCTCCGAGGAGACGACGAGCTCCTTGAGGTTGAGGATGATGTCGGTGACGTCCTCCTTGACACCCGGCACGGTGGTGAACTCGTGCAGCACACCGTCGATGCGGATGCTGGTCACAGAGGCGCCGGGGATCGAGGACAGCAGCGTGCGCCGGATCGAGTTGCCGAGCGTGTAGCCGAAGCCGGGCTCGAGGGGCTCGATGACGAAACGGGAGCGGGTCTCGTTGACCGGCTCCTCACCCAGGCTGGGTCGCTGTGAGATGAGCACTTCTTGGTTCTTCCTTCCCGAGGGCGCCCGCTATTTGACGCCAACCGAAATGGCGGGGCGGTGTCGATCGGCGACACCGCCCCGAAACGATTTACTTCGAGTAGTACTCGACGATGAGCTGCTCGGTGACCGGAACGTCGATCTGCGCGCGCACCGGGAGCTGGTGGACCAGGATCCGCAGGTTGGACTGCACGACCTGCAGCCAACCCGGGATCGGGCGGTCACCGAAGGACTCCTTGGCGGCCACGAACGGCAGGGTGCCCAGCGACTTCGGCTTGACATCGATGATGTCGAACTTCGAGACGCGGTAGCTGGGGATGTTCACCTTCTTGCCGTTCACCAGGAAGTGAGCGTGGCTCACGAGCTGGCGGGCCTGACGGCGCGTGCGGGCGAGGCCCGCGCGGTAGATCACGTTGTCCAGACGCGACTCCAGGAGCTGGAGCAGGACCTCACCGGTCTTGCCCTCGCGGCGAGCCGCCTCCTGGTAGTACGTGCGGAACTGGCGCTCGAGGATGCCGTAGGTGTAGCGGGCCTTCTGCTTCTCCTGGAGCTGAAGCAGGTACTCGCTCTCCTTGATCCGACCGCGGCCGTGCTGGCCGGGCGGGTAAGGACGGCGTTCGAATGCCTGGTCTCCGCCGACAAGGTCGACCTTGAGTCGACGCGAGATACGGGTCGCGGGCCCGGTGTAGCGTGCCATTTCTTGTTACTCCTCCCCGTTCCTCAGACCCGGCGCCGCTTGGGCGGGCGGCAGCCGTTGTGAGGCTGCGGGGTCACGTCCTGGATGGTGCCGACCTCGAGGCCCGCCGCCTGCAGCGAGCGGATCGCGGTCTCCCGGCCGGAGCCGGGGCCCTTGACGAACACGTCGACCTTCTTGACGCCGTGCTCGGCGGCCTTGCGGGCAGCGTTCTCGGCGGCCATCTGGGCGGCGAACGGCGTCGACTTACGAGAGCCCTTGAAACCGACGTGGCCGGACGAGGCCCACGCGATGACAGCACCGGTCGGGTCCGTGATGGACACGATGGTGTTGTTGAAGGTGCTCTTGATGTGAGCGTGGCCGTGCGTGATGTTCTTCTTTTCCTTGCGCCGGACCTTTTTGACTCCGGCGCCGGTACGCGACTTCGGTGGCATGTCTCTGGGTTTCTCCTAGCTGCTTCGCGAGGTGGTGATGACTGGAGCTGCATTCCGGATACGGGATCCGGCATCCGTGTACAAGTCGCGCAGTGCCGCCGGGCGGGCGCACTTGGGCGCGACAGCGAGGGCGACGAACGCCCTGTTCCGTCGCCGCTGCGGAACAACGGCGACCACGGTCTCGCAGCTCTTGCTCACTTCTTTCCGGCCTTCTTCTTGCCGGCGACCGTCTTCTTCGGGCCCTTGCGGGTACGGGCGTTGGTCTTGGTCCGCTGTCCGCGGACTGGCAGACCGCGGCGCCACCGCAGGCCCTCGTAGCAGCCGATCTCGATCTTCCGGCGGATGTCGGCCTGAACCTCGCGGCGCAGGTCACCCTCGACCTTGTAGTTCTCTTCGATGAACTCCCGGAGCTTGCCCAGGTCCTCGTCAGAGAGGTCCTTGACGCGCAGGTCGGGGCTGATCTCGGTGGCGGCAAGCAGCTCCTTGGAGCGCGTGCGGCCGATCCCGAAGATGTAGGTCAGCGCGATCTCCATCCGCTTTTCGCGGGGGAGGTCTACGCCGGCGAGTCGTGCCATGTCGGCGGTTTCTCCTCTAGTTTCGTCTTCAGGTCTGCTCCCCTACCGCCCTGGGACCGACTCGATGGTCCCAAGACCCGGCCTGAAGTCCGGGCGTGAACCGGGTCCGTATGACCCGGCAGGTTCGGGAAGTTCGTCTGTGTAGCTGTCGTCGTCAGATCCGGCGACGGTGACTGCTCAGCCCTGGCGCTGCTTGTGGCGCAGGTTCTCGCAGATCACCATGACCCGGCCGTGACGGCGGATCACCTTGCACTTGTCGCAGATCTTCTTGACGCTCGGGTTGACCTTCACGTCTGCTTTCTCCTGCTTCGGCCGCGTGCCCCCGACTGTCCGGGAGCACCAGTAGTGGCTTCCCAGTCAGAGCGACTGGGGGGTCACTTGTAGCGGTAGACGATGCGGCCGCGGGACAGGTCGTAGGGCGAAAGCTCTACGACGACCCGGTCCTCGGGCAGGATGCGGATGTAGTGCTGCCGCATCTTGCCGCTGATGTGTGCCAGGACCTTGTGGCCGTTCTCCAACTCGACGCGGAACATCGCGTTGGGGAGTGGCTCGACCACGCGGCCTTCGACCTCGATGGCCCCGTCCTTCTTGCCCATGTCCTCCGCGTTTCGTGACAGTGTCGATTGTTCTGCCGAACACGGCACACGGCGGCGACGACTACACCATCGGGTGACCGGCACGGCGAAACTGGCACTGGAAATAGCACCAGCGGTCAAGTGTACGCGCCGGTCACATTCAGCCAAAATCGGGGTCGTGCTGCCCTGGTCGGGGTCAGACGAACAGCTCGGTTGGGTCAAGTTGGACCGGGACCGGGCCGGGGAGTACACCCGGGTCACTCTTGACCGCGATCTCCCGATACACGCCGCCGACCAGCTTGAACGCGGTCAATTTGCTCTTGTTCAGCTCGACCAACCAGAGAAACGGCACGCCTGCCGAGGCGTAAGCAGCGATCTTGGTTTCCCGCTCATGCGCGGTGTTCCCCGGCGACCACACCTCGACCGCAAGTTCCACCGCCGCCGCCGGAAAGGCAGTCGCGGTCGGCCGAGCGTTGAGCACGGCGACATCCGGGATCAGCGCCGTTCGTAACGCGCTGGTGATCTCCACTCCGACGCCGGTGATCGGGAAAAGATCATTAGCGCGACCCGCGTCCTTGACCGCGGCCCACAGCGCGCGGCAGATCGCGTCGGTGGCGAACTGGTGTGGTCCGCCTGGTGCCGGTGACACGTGGTAGTAGCCCCAGATCAGCTCGATGCGGCTGCCGTCGTCGGGGACGTCGATGGCACGCCACTGCTCAACGGTGTTCGGACCGATCGGGTGCTGGAACTCAGCGACAGCGGACATCCGACCCACCTCCTCGACTCGACCTCTCACAGTGTCCCACGCCCCATCAATCGGGGTCAGAACTCGTCGATGAAGCGGAGGACGCGGTCCCACAGGGTCTCGGGTGGGGCCTGGGTGCGCGGCTGCGGGGCCGGGTCCGGGCGGCTGGCGCAGGTCAGGATGTGGCGGAAGCGGTCGGCCGGGGCGAGCGCCGTGCCGCACCAGGTACAGGTCGACGACCTGGGCGTCGGCCGGGCGATCGGCCCGCCGAACTCGTGCTTGTACTTAGGGTTGACGAACCGGTTGGGCGCCAGATGCTGGAGCTGCGCGAAGGCGGGATTCACGAAGTGCGCGTTCGGGCCAGGGGTCTCGGTCGCGGGCAGGATCAGCCTGCGGGAACGCAGGGACAGCGTGGCCTCGGTGGTGCGGCCCACGCTCAGGTCCGCGCCCGCCATCGCCGTGTACGGGTCGCCCGTGGTGAACAGGGAGTCGCGTTTGCTGCCCAGCGCGCTGACCGTGTAGTCGCCCCTCGGCACCGAGACCGTCAGCGGGGTGCCGATCCGGGCGGGCACGACCAGGCCGCTGCGTCCCTGGACGAACTTGTGTCCGGTGATGACCACGCTGACCGGGTCGCCGTCACGCAGGCCGAGCGATCGGGCCTGCTGGGTCAGCTCCGGATTCAGCGACAGCGTGCCGAGCTGCAGGACCCCGGGTGTGCCCAACGCGGCGAGGCCGAGTGCGGTGCCCTCGGCGGTGTAGGCGCGCAGTGGGGTGCCGGACCGGTTGAAGATCAGGTCCCGGCGGTCGTAGACGTACTCGAAACCCCACGCGACCAGCGGGCCGAACGGGCCCGCGAACGTCGAGGCCGCCTGGACCACCGACATGAACGCCCGACGCCGCTCCGTCCCGGTCGTCCGCCACGAGGTGAAGTCTTCGCCCGTCATGCCGCCCCGCCTCCGGTCCGGTGAGCCACTCTGCACAGTGTCTCGTCCGGGGAGCGATCTTCGATACGGGTTTATTCCGGCGCGGTGAGGACCCAGGGGCCGTCGTCGGTGACGGCGACCGTGTGCTCCCAGTGGGCGGCGCGGGTGCCGTCGGCGGTGACGACGGTCCAACCGTCTTCCAGCTCGACGGTCTCCTCGGTACCCAGGGTCAGCATGGGCTCGATGGCGATCGCCATGCCGACCTTCAGGCGTGGGCCCTTGCCGGGCTTGCCGTAGTTCGGCAGGAACGGGTCCATGTGCATCGAGCTGCCGATGCCGTGGCCGCCGTACTCGCGGACGATGCCGTAGGTGCGGCCGTGGGCGCGCTCCGACTCGCGCACCGAGGTCTCCACGGCGTGGGAGATGTCGGTGAGGCGGTTGCCGGGGCGGATGGCCTGGATGCCCGCGAGCATCGAGGCGCGGGTGGCGTCGGACAGGGCCTGGTCCTCGTCGCGGATGGTGCCCACGAAGAGGGTGACCGCCGAGTCGCCGTGCCAGTCGTCCAGGATGGCGCCGCAGTCGACCGAGATGAGGTCGCCGTCGGCGAGGATCTGGGACTTGCGCGGGATGCCGTGGACGATCTGCTCGTTGACCGACGCGCAGATGCTCGCCGGGAAGCCGTGGTAGCCCTTGAAGGACGGCACGGCCCCGGCGTCGCGGATGGTCTGTTCGGCCAGTTCGTCCAGCTCGCCGGTGCTGACCCCGGCCTTGGCCGCGGCGGAAACCGCGGCCAGGGCCTTCGCCACTACCAAGCCCGCTGCCCGCATGGAGTCGAGCTCACCCGGCGTCTTGATCTCGATCATTCGTGACTTCCAGGTTTGCATGGCCATGCGCAGGCCTGCGAAAACGCCACCGCCGCTCACGTCCGAGTGCGCAGCGAGTCCAGCACGCGGCCGGTGATCTCGTCGACCTCACCCACCGCGTCGACGGTGATGAGCACGTCGGCGTAGTAGTCGAGCAGCGGAGCGGTCTCCGAGCGGTACAGCCGCTGACGGTGCCGGATGACTTCCTCGTTGTCGTCGGCACGGCCGCGGGCGAGCAGGCGCTCGACCACGACGTCCTCTTCGACTCGGAACTCGACCACGGCGTCGATCGCGGTGTCGGACTCGGCCAGGATCTGGCCGAGCACGTCGGCCTGGCCGACATTGCGGGGGAAGCCGTCGAGCAGGAAGCCGTCGCGGGCATCCGCCTCGGCCAGCCGCTCCCGCACCATCTGGTTGGTCACGTCATCGGACACGAGCCCGCCGGAGTCAAGGATCGCCTTGACCTGCTGGCCGAGCTCGGTGTTGTTCGCGATGTGCGCCCGGAACAGGTCACCCGTGGAGATATGCGGTACGCCGAGCTTGTGGCTCAGCGCGGTCGCCTGGGTGCCTTTGCCCGCTCCGGGCGGTCCAACGAGAACAACACGTGTCACTTGAGGAACCCTTCGTAGTTACGCTGCATGAGCTGGCTCTCGATCTGCTTCACCGTGTCGAGACCGACGCCGACCATGATCAGCACCGCGGTGCCACCGAACGGGAAGTTCTGGTTCTGGCCCGTACCGGTCAGGTCGAGGAAGAAGTTCGGCAGAACAGCGATGATGCCGAGGTAGAGCGAACCGGGCAGGGTGATCCGGCTCAGCACGAAGCTCAGGTAGTCGGAGGTCGAACGTCCAGGGCGGATGCCCGGGATGAAGCCACCGAACTTCTTCATCTCATCCGCACGCTCGGTCACGTTGAACGTGATCGTGATGTAGAAGTACGTGAAGAAGATGATCAGCGCGAAGTAGACCGCGATGTGCACCCAGTCCGACTGGTCGGTCAGGTGGTTGGTGATGAAGCGCTGCCACCACGAGTCGCTCTGGCCGACGAGGCGGGTGATCAGGTCCGGCAGGTACAGCAGCGACGAGGCGAAGATGACCGGGATGACGCCTGCCTGGTTGACCTTGAGCGGCAGGTAGGTCGAGGTGCCGCCGTACATGCGGCGCCCGATCATGCGCTTGGCGTACTGCACCGGGATCCGGCGCTGGCCCTGCTCGACGAACACGACGCTGGCGATGATCAGCAGGCCGAAGAGGCAGACGACGGCGAAGGTCAGGCCGCCCTTGTCGAGGATGTTCTTGCCCTCGAACGGGATGCGGGCCGCGATGTTGACGAACATCAGCAGCGACATGCCGTTGCCGATACCACGCTCGGTGATCAGCTCGCCGAACCACATGATCACCGCGGTGCCCGCGGTCATGGTGGTGACGATGACGATCAGCGTGAACGTGCTGCTGTTCGGGATGACGTCGTCGGGGCAGTTGCCGAAGAGCTGGTCGCCGTTGGCCATGGCGACGATGCCGGTGGCCTGCAGGACAGCCAGGGCGATGGTCAGGTAGCGGGTGTACTGCGTGAGCTTGCCCTGACCGGCCTGACCCTCCTTCTTCAGCTGCTCGAATCGGGGGATGACCACGGTCAACAGCTGGATGATGATGCTCGCTGTGATGTAGGGCATGATGCCCAGCGCGAACACGGACAGCTGCAGGAGAGCACCACCGCTGAACAGATTCAGCAGTTGGAAGATGCCCTCAGACTGGACGCCTTCAATGCACTTCTTCACGTTCGGGTACGACACACCCGGTGACGGGAGTGCGGCGCCGACCCGGTAGACGGCGATGATGCCGAGGGTGAAAAGGATCTTGCGGCGCAGGTCCGGCGTCGCGAGAGCCGAGCGGAAGGCGCTGAGCACGCAAGAACCTCCATCGGCGTCACCGGCAGCTCAGTGCCGGTGAACGGCTTAACCGGCTGGTCGCCGGCAGGGAACAACTCCAGTCTCACCAAGTGCTGGCAAGCCAGGAGCGCTTCGGGGACAGGTACCCCGAAGCGTGCCCACGACTCTAACAGCACGGCCAGCGCGGCTATCACCCGTGGGGTGGCCAAACCTGCCACACAACTGGCCCGAAGGGAGTGATGAAGCTAACATCACCGCCCTTCACTCGATCAAGTGAACCGTCTTCGCCAGTCGGACGGTGCCCTCGACGGGGTCGGTAGACACGATCGAGTACCCGTGCCTGGCGTAGAACGCGTGGTTGTCGAGGCTGTGGATCCCGGTGACCAGTTCGATCCCGCTGACCGCGGGCAGCCGGGACTCGGCCAGCCGCAGCATCGCCCCGCCGATCCCGCGCCGGTACAGGTCAGGCACCACGCCGAGCCTGCCGACGAAGGCGGTCCGCTCGTCGAGCAGCGATGTGCGGACCGTGGCGAGCAGCCTGCCGGTCGGGGCGCGGTAGCCCCAGGTCGTGTAGGCGGGGTCGCCCAGCGACGCCTCGACGTCGGCCAGACCCTCGCGCAGCGGCGGGATCTCCAGGGTCCCCGCCGACCACGCCTCGCGCACCCACGCGGCCAGCTGCAGGGTCAGCAGCTCCCCCGCGTCGGCCAGGCCGAGCCGGGTCGTGCCCGCCTCGACCTCCTCGGCGACAGTTCTCGTGACGTTCGCACTCATGCCGTCAGTCTTCACGGGGTCTTCTTCACGCGGTCGTCCGGAGTTCCGCGGTGACGGCTGTCGGGGTCGTGGTGAACACCGCGCCGCAGCGGGCGAGCGCGTGGATGGCGGCGGTGTTGTCGGGGGTCGTCTCGGCCCGGACCGTGTGGAACCCGCGCGCGGCGGCGATCTCCAGCAGCGCCCGCAGCGCGTCGACGCCGAGGCCCTTGCTGCGCATCGCCCGGCCCAGCCACATCCCGGTCTCGGCGGTCCCCGGCCCGGTCTCGGCCAGCCGGATCATCCCGGCGGTCTCGCCCCGCACGTCGATCGCGTACATCACCGGACCTCGCGCGCCGTCGCGGTTGGCCGCGTGGAAGGCGCGGAACGCCGACTTCGCGGCGTCGGTCCAGCCGGTCGGGTCGTCGACCGGCATGACCTCCGCGGGCTCGGCATGGGCGACCGCCACGGCGAGGAGGGCCTCGGTGCCCGCCTCGTCTAGCGGGATCAGTCGAACGATCATCCGAGAAGTGTGGCCCGGCCGTGGGCCGCGGGCCAAACCGATGGCGCTCAGTCGATGACGGCGATGTCGAGGTGGCGCAGGCGTTCCGGGTCGGCGATGACGTCGATGTCGGTGACCAGGTCATCGACGATGGTGAAGGCGAGGACGAGCCGCAGCCTGCCGAGCGGGGCCATGACCAGCCCGACCGCGCCGCCGACCAAGGCGGGCTGGGAGTACCGCACCCGGGCCGCCGCCGCGCCCGCGCCCTTGGCCACGGAGTGCGCGCCGCGGATCGCGATCGGCTTGGGAGTGGGTCCGGCCTGCCGGTCGGCCCGCAGTTCGACGTCCGGGTCGAGCAGGGCGACGAGTGCGTCGAGGTCGCCGCCACGGGAGGCGGCAAGGAAGGCTTCGACGACCTGGCGCTGGCGGGCCACGTCGGCGGGGGCCGGGGTCGCGCCCTTGACCCGGCGGCGGGCGCGGCTGGCCAGTTGGCGGGCCGCGGCGGGGGTCCGGTCGACCAGTGGGCCGATCTCCTCGAACGGCACCGCGAACAGGTCGTGGAGCACGAAGGCGAGGCGCTCGGCCGGGCTCAGGGTGTCCAGGACGACCAACAGGGCGAGTCCGACCTCGTCGGCCAGCATGGCCTCCTGCTCGGGGTGCCCAAGGTCTTCGTCGCCGAGGAATGGGTCGGGGACGTGCTCGCCGAACGGGGCCTCGCGGCGGCGGCCGCGCAGGACGTTGAGGCACACCCTGGCGACGACGGTCGTCAGCCAGCCCGCGAGGTTGTCCACTTCGCCGGTGTCGGCTCGGTCGAGCCGCAGCCAGGTCTCTTGGACGGCGTCGTCGGCCTCGCTGAGGGAGCCGAGCATCCGATAGGCCACCGCGCGCAGGTGGCTCCGATGTTCCTCGAACCGCTCGCCCGGCTTGTCCACCCGGCCAACCCTATGAGGCGCGCGGACCCACACATACGGGCTGGTCCAAGAGTGGCGGCCGCGGACATGTCGCGAAGCAACCAACCGGGCGAGCATTCAGTGATCCGGATCACTCGCCTCACCGTGGAGGTCACGTATGTCCGTCCGCCATCCCCTTGCCGCTCTCCTGGCGGCGCTCACCCTGCTGGTCACGTTCATGATCGCCACCGGCCGCCCGGCTCACGCCGCCGCCATCGAAGAGGTGACCGGGTTCGGGTCCAACCCTGGTGACCTGCGGATGTTCCGCTACGTCCCGGCCGGGCTGCCCGCCGCCCGGCCGCTAGTCGTGGTCCTGCACGGCTGCACCCAGGACGCCGCGGGCTACGGGGTGAACAGCGGCTGGACAAGGCTCGCCGACGCCAACGGGTTCGCGCTGGCGCTGCCGCAGCAGAAGCCCGCCAACAACGCGAACTCGTGCTTCAACTGGTTCGAGCCGGGCGACACCGCGCGCGGGTCCGGCGAGGCGCTGTCGATCAGGCAGATGGTCGACCGGATGCGGACCGACGTCGGGTCGGCGTCGGCCTATGTCACCGGGCTCTCGGCGGGCGGGGCGATGACGGCGGTCATGCTCGCCACGTATCCGGACGTGTTCGCGGGCGGCGGTGTCGTCGCCGGGATCCCCTACCGCTGCGCCACCACCGTGTCGGCCGCGTTCAACTGCATGAGCCCCGGAGTCGGGCTGACGCCTGCGCAGTGGGGCGACAAAGTCCGGGCCGCCTTCTCTCACACGGGACCTAGGCCGAAGGTATCGATCTGGCACGGAACCGCTGACACGACGGTGAAGCCGGTCAACGGGGTCGAGCTGGTCGACCAGTGGACCAACGTGCTCGGCACGGACCAGACGCCCGAGGTCAGCGACACTGTCGGCGGGTATCCCCACCGGGTCTACGGGTCCGTGGTGGAGAGCTTCGACATCACCGGGATGAACCACGGCCAGCCCGTCGACCCTGGGAGCGGGCCCGCGCAGTGCGGCACGGCGGCGGCCTACATCCTCGACGTAAACGTTTGCGCCGCGCACCACATCGCTCGGTTCTGGGGCCTGACCGGCGGCGCGGAACCCACCACGACAACCGCGCCGCCGACCACCACACCGCCGCCCGGGGTGTGCCACACCGACCACAACTACGGCCACGTCGCCGCGGGCCGGGCGCACACCGCGGGCGGGTACGTCTACGCGAACGGGTCGAACCAGGCGATGGGGCTCTACAACACCTTCGCCCGGCACACCCTGAAGGAGACCCCGCCGGGGTACTTCGTCGTCGCCGACACCGGCTGCCCGTGAGGGCCTACAGCGCGCAGGTCGTGGCCTCGTTGACGGACGGGGCGCGCGGGATCGTCGCCGACCGCGGCGCGCCCCGGCCGTCGAGCCAGCCCGCCATCGCGTCGACCGCGGCGTGGAAACACGGGCCGATCGGACGCAACTGCGCCGGGTACGCGTCGTAGAAGCCGTCGACATGGTTGCCGTCCACCACGCGGAAGTAGCGGTGCAGCGCGCCGCGCCCCGCGCCGGTGACCATGTCGGCGTAGACGTCGGAGTCGCGCGAGATCGGCAGGAGCGCGTCGAGGGTGCCGTGCAGGGTGATCAGCGGCTTGCCGACGCGGCCGGTCAGCCCGATCCGCTCGACGGCGGTGTGCACGGCGCGGGGCCGGGCGCGGTAGTCGTAGTCGGTGTCGCAGTTCAGGGAACCGCTGGCGCAGAACGGGATCCCGGCCACGAGGGCGCCGTCGAAGTCGGGGTCGACCTCTTCGCGGTAGAGGCGCTGGGTCAGGTCCCAGTAGACGCGGTAGTGGAAGTCCCACAGGAACTCCGAGCCCGCGGCGAACCCGGCGTCGAGCATCCGCTGGTGCGCGGCCGGATCACCGGCGCGGTACGCGGGGTATGCCCGCAAGGCGGGCGGGAGGAAGGTCAGCAGGTTGGGGCCTTGGTCGGTCCACAGCGTGCCCTCCCAGTCGACACCGCCGTCGTAGAGCCAAGGCCGGTTCTCCAGCTGCCATCGGACCAGGTAGCCGCCGTTGGAGATGCCCGCCATCAGCGTGCGCGCCGGGAGCCGCCCATAGCGCTGCGCGGCGACGACCTTCGCGGCGATGGTCAGCTGGGTCACCCGCGAGTTCCATTCCGCGACGGCGTCACCGGGGCGGCGGCCGTCAGCGTGGAAGTCAAGGCCGGTGTTGCCCTTATCTGTTGCCGCATAGGCGTATCCGGCGGCGAGCACATGATCTGCGATAGCGCGGTCGTTGGCGTACTGACGGCGGTTGCCCGGGGAGCCCGCGACTACAAGCCCACCGTTCCACGCGTCCGGCAGCCGCACGACGAACTGTGCGTCACTGTTCCAGCCGTGGTGGGTGTTCGAGGTCGACGTATCTGGGAAGTGGCCGTCCACCTGGATCCCGGGCACGGCGGCAGACGTCGGCAGCCCCGCCGAGGTGAGGCCCGCCCAGTCGCCGACCACGGTGTGACCGGAAGCGACCGTCCCGGTCGTGGTCGTGTCCTCAAGACAGGCGACGACTTGCCGCGCGGCGCCGGGCACCCGCAGCCAGTCGGCGGCGACACAGTGTCCACTATGGACATCGGCGGTGGCTGGGGTGACCGTCACGGCCACCAGACCGAGCACGGTTAGCGCGATACGGGTCAACACGGCTACCTCCACGGCGTCGGGGTCGAGAGATCAACCTAGGCACCGGCCCCGCGTCCCGACATGACGTGAGACCACACACTGCGGGCATCGGATGTGGTGACAGGCGCCGTCGCGCGGTGACCAGATCGGTCCGCATCAGGGCTTGGACGTGCCTACCGCCGCCACCTCGCACCGGGGAGAGTCATGGCGTGACCAAAGCGCTTATCGTCATCGACGTCCAAGAGTCCTTCCGCCAGCGGCCGAACTGGTCGGAGGTGTCCAACCCCGGCGTCGTCGACCAGGTCAACCGCCTCGTCGACCTCGCGCGGGCCGAGAACGACCTGGTCGTGTGGGTCCTGCACAGCGAGCCGGGCAGCGGCGGGTTGTTCGACCCGGCCAGTGGGTACGTGCGGCTCATCGACGGCCTCGAGCCGCGGGAGGGCGAGCCCATGATTACCAAGACCGCGCACAACGCCTTCACCACGACCAACCTCCAGCAGACCCTGACCGTGCGCGGCGTCCGGGACGTGCTGATCAGCGGCATCCGGACCGAGCAGTGCTGCGAGACCACCGCCCGCGTCGGCTCCGACCTGGGCTTCGGCGTCACCTTCGTCACCGACGCGACCGCGACGACCCCGCTGCCGCACTGGCGCACCGGGAAGGTGCTGTCCACCGACGACATCATCGAACGCACCGAGTACGCGCTCGCGGGCCGGTTCGCCTGGATCGCCACGGTCGACGAACTGACCGGGAGTACGCTGACCGGATCGTGACCAGAGTCGTATTCCTGCTGGTACCGGGCCTGCACCTGCTCGACCTCGCGGGCCCGGCCCAGGTCTTCTCCAGCGCACGGGACCTCGGCTTCCCGTACGACCTGGCGTATGTCGGCGAGGTCGACCAGGTGCCGACGGCGCAGGGCCCGGTGCTGCGGGCGGACACGGCTCTGCCCGAGCTGACCACCGACGACGTGGTCGTGGTTCCTGGCTGGCGCAGCGGCCGCGACCATGGCGGCCTCGCCGCGGCCACCGTCGCCTGGCTGCGCGGCCACCGCGGCACGATCGCCTCGGTCTGCGCGGGCGCCGACGCCCTCGGCCGCGCGGGCCTGCTCGACGGCCGCCGCTGCACCACCCACCACGACCTGCAAGAGGAACTGGCTCGGCGCTACCCGGCGGCGACGGTGGTCCGGGACGTCCTCTACGTCACCGATGGCCGGGTCGTCACGTCAGCGGGGATCGCCAGTGGGATCGACTTGGCCCTGCACCTGGTGGCTTCCTGGCACGGCCCATCGGTCGCCGCCCGCATCGCGCGGACCATGGTCGTCTACGCCCGCCGCAACGGCGACGAAGGCCAGTCGAGCGCGTTGCTGCGGCACCGGTCGCATGTCAACGACACCGTGCACCGGATCCAGGACCTCATCGAGTCCCGGCTCACGGATCCCTTGCCCCTGGCGGAGTTGGCCCGGGCAGGCGGGTGCAGCCCGCGAACGGTGACCCGCCTGTTCAGCCGAGCCACCGGCATGACCCCACTGCGCTACCAGCAAACCCTCCGCCTGGAACGCGCCGAACACCTCATCGGCACGGGCGCGACAGTGGAATCCGCGGCCCGCGCGGTCGGCTTCGAAGACGCAAGAATGCTGCGACGGCTGCGTTCCCGCTGACCCGCCCAGACAGACACGCCGAGCGCGTCGCGCTCAGCGGCGAACGAACTCGGCGTGTTCGGTGGCGCTGCTGCTGGTTACTTGCAGCCTGAGCAGCATCCGCAGCTGGATCCGGTGCACGAGCTACAACAGTTGCACGACATGACCCGACCTCGTTTCACTCGGTGTGCTCGGAGCACTCCCAAGCGTCGCACGCCTGCCGTCGTCGCGCCTGCCCCCGATGGGGTGAACGACCTATCGCTCCCGCCACGAAAGGGGCGACAGAACGACAGCGGCTTCCGCGATTCGGCGCGCGGTCTCGGTCGTGAGCCCCTTTCGCGCCGAGTCGATCCAGCCGTCGACCCGCTGGACGCCGGTATCGCGGTACTCGACGGCTTGGAGAAGCATCTCCAGCTTGTCAGCGTCCTTGGCGCACAGGGCCTCGGCGGACTCTTTCGACTCGAACTCGTCGACGGCGGCACGAATGACGTCGCGGGACCGTTCAGGCAGGTTCGCGGTCTGGTCGGCGGTGATCCGGCGAGGATCGGGCTTCGTCAGATAGGCGTTCGCGGTGTGCGGAAGATCCCCGGTCCGCGTCTCCTGCGTGTCATGCCAGAGCGCGAGGAAGGCCGCCCGCTCGGGATTGGCGCCTTCCTCAGCGGCGATCACGGCGGCCAACTGGGCGACCCGCATGGTGTGCTCGGCGACCGACTCAGGATCACGCACGCCGACATGCCACCAACCGGCACGGCGAACGCGCTTGAGCAGGCCCAGTTCGTAGCCGAAGGCAGCGAGAGCGGCGGCTTCGTCGGACACATCTCCTCCTACGTTCTGTCGCTCCCGACTAAGCCGCACGTTCCGCCAGAGCAGCATCGGGTGGAACCGGCCAGGTCTCACCCGATGGCGCGGACCCGCGATCAAGCTCCCCGAACAGCACTGAGGCCGGACACGAAGATCGTGTCCGGCCTCAGTGAGCAGTGCTGGATCAGACGAGCGCGCTCGCCGAGCCGCCAGCCGCGTTCAGCTTCTCGACCGCGGAGGACGAGAACTTGTCAGCGGTGACGTCGAGCTTGACGCCGTTCAGGTCGCCGTTGCCGAGGACCTTGACGAGGGTGTTCTTGCGGACCAGACCGGCCTTGACGAGGTCGGCGATGCCAACCACGCCACCATCCGGGAACGCCACGGCGACATCGCCGACGTTGACGACCTGGTACTCGACGCGGAAGCGGTTCTTGAAGCCCTTGAGCTTCGGGAGCCGCATCTGGATCGGCATCTGGCCACCCTCGAAGCGCGCGGGGACGTTCTTGCGCGCCTTGGTGCCCTTGGTACCGCGACCAGCGGTCTTGCCCTTGGAACCCTCACCACGACCGACACGGATCTTGTCGGACTTGGCGCCGGGAGCCGGACGCAGGTGGTGGATCTTGATCGCCATCAGTTGTCGACCTCCTCGACGGAAACGAGGTGGCGGACACGGTGGATCAGGCCACGCACCTCAGGGCTGTCATCGCGCACCGTCGACTGGCGGATCTTGCGCAGGCCGAGGGTCCGCATGGACTCACGAGCCGCGTGCTTCTCGCCGATGGTGCTCTTGACCTGGGTCACCTTGAGCTGTGCCATGTCAGTTCCCCGTTCCCGCGGTCGCGGCGGCCGCACGGGCGCGGAGCATGCCCGCCGGAGCGACGTCCTCGAGCGGCAGGCCACGGCGGGCCGCGACCTCTTCGGGACGCTGCAGGCCCTTGAGGGCAGCCACAGTCGCGTGCACGATGTTGATCGCGTTGTCGGAGCCGAGCGACTTCGACAGCACGTCGTGAACGCCCGCGCACTCCAGAACGGCGCGCACCGGGCCACCGGCGATGACGCCGGTACCGGCGCTGGCCGGACGAAGCAGCACGACGCCCGCGGCCTTCTCACCCTGGATGGGGTGGGGGATGGTGCCACCGATACGCGGGACGCGGAAGAAGTTCTTCTTGGCTTCCTCCACACCCTTCGCGATCGCGGCGGGCACCTCCTTGGCCTTGCCGTAGCCGACACCGACCATGCCGTCGCCGTCACCGACGACGACCAGGGCGGTGAAGCTGAAGCGACGACCACCCTTCACGACCTTGGCGACACGGTTGATCGCGACGACACGCTCGATGTAGGCGGTCTTGTCCGCAGCCT
>DATLIA010000111.1:0-13669 GCA_035540215.1 Actinokineospora sp.
GTGTTTTCGTTTCCGAGGTGCGGCCGCGGTGGTCGGACATGGACGCGTTCGGGCACGTCAACCACGCGAGCACGGTGACGCTGCTCGAAGAGGCCCGGGTCGACCTGCTGTTCAACGAGGCCAAGCTGCGTGGGGTCATCGACCTCGCCCAGGGCGTCGTCATCGCCAAGCTCTCGGTGGAATACCACCTGCCCCTGTTCGCCACCGGTGGCGCGGTCCGCATCGCGGTGTCGGTGCGCGAGATCCGCGGCGCCTACTTCATCCTCGACTACGCCGTCCACAGCGGCCCCAAGGAATCCGACCCGATCGCCGTCACCGCGACGACCACGCTGGCCCCCTACGACTTGGCCAACAGCAAGCCGCGGCGGATCACCGACTCGGAGCGGGACTTCCTGGCGGCGTGGCACAACGGTGGGAACGGCGGTGTTCTCCGTGCCTGAGCTGACTTTCGCCGACCCCTCGGAACGCGACGACCTCGGCGCCTTCGTCGCCCGCGCGGTCCGCCTCGACCCGCAGGCCGTGGTCCGGCTGCGTGGCCGCGTAGGCGGTCTGATCGACGCCTGGGTCGCCACCCCGTTCGACGTCCTCGCGACCAGGACGGCGCGCGGCTCGATGGAACCCAACGACATCACCGTGTTCGGCAACGAACTGCTCGCGGGCCTGGCCGTCGTGCGCAGCGCCAGCTTCGACCCCGGCCCATCGCAGGACATGCAGTGGCGTTCCGCGCTGCCACCGACTCTGCACTGGCAGATGGTCGACTCGATCCCGGCGCGCGCGGTGGCCGAGGTGACGGACAAGGGTCTGGCGGTCGCCCGCGAGAACGTCGGCCCGCAGGGCACCCCGCCCGCCTCGCTGCTGGACCAGTCAGTGCTGACGGTCACCGGTGACGGACTGGAGATCAAGGTGCCGCTGCGGTGCCTGTTCGCCTTGTCCGGCATGGGTTTCCTGGCCGACGACGACGACGGCAGCATCCGCGTCACGGCGACGGACTCCTGGATGCGCCTGGACGCCCGCTATGGCGCCGTCGTGCGACGGCGCCACGCGTTGCTGCCGCTGCTCGTCTAGTGTCACTCGGGACACTAGCGAACGTGCGGTTTCAATAGCGATTCCCAGCCACCGACCAGCTGGTTGTACTCGTCGACGCACGTGTCGGCCCGCTCCTGCGGGAGTTCGCCGTCGTCGACGAGGAACTTGAACTGGGCCTCGTCGGCGCCGTAGAGGTAGCAGAGGAAGTTGACCGACCGCTGCTGGTCGAGCGAGTGCGTGTCGTAGAACGGCAGGTCCTCCAGGCTCTTCACCTCGTCCGCGCTGAGCTTGTAGGAGTCGGCGACGGTCAGCAGGACGTCCTTGAACTCGTCGTCGCTGGTGAGCGCATATGCGGCCAACTGGTCGGCGACGTCCTCCTCGCGGCCGGTGATCTTGAGGTCGAGTTCCCAGATCAGCGCGTGGCCCGCCTCGTGGTACAGCGTGCCGACGGCGCTGTTGTAGACCTGCTGGTCGAGCGGCTCCCCGGCGGTGCCGTCCTTGGCGAAGAGCTTCCGCTCGGCGGACTGCAGCTCGTAGCAAAGGGTGATCGTGTGGTCATCGGCCTGGTAGAACGCGTTGGCCTCACCACAGTCCTTGGCGATGACCTGGACGTCGCGCGGGATGCGGACGTAGGCGTTCATCGAGTCGGCGAAGTCCTCCAACACCCGGCGCTCACGTAGGAGCTTCTCCTCGCCCTGGGTGTCCGCGCCCGCGGCTTGGTACACCGGGACGAACCTGCCCTCAGACACCTGAGTCGTGGTCGGACTCGGCGTGGGATCACCGGACCCACAGCCCGCCACGATCAGCAGGGCGGCGATCGCGAGGACACGGGCAGAGCTGGTCATCCTTGATCCGTTCGGCTTGATCGACTGGTCGATTCAGCCTAGTGGCACGACACAGAACCACTAGTGGTGAGTTAACCGGGGCAACTGGATTGGCCGGGTTAATCAACTTGCCATGATCGGATCCAGAAAGCACAGTCACACGATGGACAACGTGCCCGAGCTGACCGACGGAGTCGTCACCCTGCGCGCGCTCGGAGTGGCCGATGTGGACGGAATCGTCGAGCAGTGCACCGACCTGGAAAGCATTCGGTGGACCACCGTTCCCGTGCCCTACGGTCCGGACGACGCCGTCGACTGGGTCACCCGGATGGTTCCGCAGGGCTGGGCCGACGGTGGCGACCTGACCTTCGCGGTGGTCCACCAGGGCCGGTTCGCCGGGTCCGTCGCGCTGTTCCCTGGCCCGAGCCGAGTCGCGGAGATCGCCTTCGGGCTCGCCGCGTGGGCGCGCGGGCAGGGTGTGGCGAGCCGGGCGGTCCGCCTGCTCCTGGACTGGGGCTTCGGCGAGCTGGGTCTCAGCTCGGTCTACTGGCGCGCCAATGTGGGCAACTGGGGCTCCCGCCGGGTCGCCGAGCGTGCCGGGTTCGTGATCGGGCCGGAGGTTCCCAACCTGTTGGAACAGCGCGGCGAGTTCCGCGACGCGTGGACTGGGTGGCTCGCCGCGCCGCGCTGAGTCAGACGAGCCAGACCGAGGTCTCCGGCGGCAGCTGGTTGCCCTCCATCGGCCCACTGGCCAACAGGATCTCACCCGGCGGCAGCGGGACCGGCGCGGCGGAGGTGTTGAGCGCGCAGATCAGCCCGCCGCCCTTGCGGCGGAAGGCGAAGCAGCCGGGCGGGGCCCCGTACCACTCCAACTCGTCGCCGCCGAAGGCCGCGGACGTCTTGCGGATCTCCAGTGCGTGCCGGTACAGCGACAGCATGGACTCGGGGTCCTCCAGCTGCGCCTCGACCGTCAGCCCCGCCCACTGCGTCGGCATCGGCAGCCACGCCGCCCCGGCGCGGGAGAAGCCGAACGACGGGATCTCGCCCTCCCACGGCAGCGGCACCCGGCAGCCGTCGCGGCCGCGCTCGGTGAGGCCGGACCGCTCCCACACCGGGTCCTGCAGCGCCCAGTCCGGCAGGTCGACGTTGGGCAGGCCGAGTTCCTCGCCGTTGTAGATGTAGGTGACGCCAGGAAGCGCCAGTTCGACTAACGCCATCGCCCGCGCGCGCCGGGTGCCGACGTCGCCGCCGCCGTAGCGGGTGACGTGGCGGACGACGTCGTGGTTGGACAGGGTCCAGGTGGGCGCTGCTCCGGTGGCCTGTACCGCGGTCAGCGAACGGTCGATGGCCCGGCGCACCGAGTCGGCGTCGAAGTCGGCCTCGACGAGCTTGAAGTTGAAGCCGAGGTGCAGCTCGTCCGGCCGGACGTAGAACGAGAACCGGTCGTCGCGGTCCACCCAGATCTCGCCGACCGCCATCGTCCCCGGGTAGCCGTCGAGCACCTTGCGGATCAGCCGGTGGATGTCGTGCACGCCGTCGTTGTCGAAGCGCGGGTCGACGATGTCGTGCGACTGGGTGCCCGCCATGACGGCGACCGCGTCGGTGTCCATGTCGGGCAGCCCGGCGGGCTTGGCCATGCCGTGCGCCACGTCGATGCGGAAGCCGTCGACGCCCCGGTCCAGCCAGAAGCGCAGCGTCTGCACCAGGTCGGCGCGGACCTCGGAGTCGTCCCAGTTCAAGTCGGGCTGCTGCGGGGCGAACAGGTGCAGGTACCACTGCCCGTCCGGCACCCTGGTCCACGCGGGCCCGCCGAAGACGCTCGTCCAGTTGTTGGGCGGCACCGAGCCGTCGGGGCCCTGGCCGTCGCGGAAGTAGTACCTGCCGCGCTCGCGGCTGCCCGGAGCCGACCGCAGCGCCTGCTGGAACCACACGTGCTGGTCGCTGGTGTGGTTGGGCACCAGGTCGATGGTGACCTTCAGGCCGTGGCCGTGCGCATCGGCGACGAGCGCGTCGAAGGTGGCCAGGTCGCCGAAGAGCGGGTCGACGTCGCGTGGATCGGCCACGTCGTAGCCGTGGTCGGCCATGGGGGAGCGGAAGAACGGCGTGAGCCACAGCGCGTCGACGCCGAGCAGCTCCAGGTAGCCCAGGCGCGAGCGGATGCCCTCCAGGTCACCGACCCCGTCGCCGTCGCTGTCGGCGAACGAGCGCACATAGATCTGGTAGAACACCGCGTCCTGCCACCAGGGCAGCGCGCCTTCGTCCATCGGGTCCCCGGTTCGTCGCACGATCGTCAATCCTGCCATTCGCCGGTGTCGGACTCCCCGAAGTCCGAGAAATGATCAATTCCCCACAAGATCAGACCCAGCTGTTGAGCATGCTGTTGGCGGCCATCTCCAAGTACTGCCACAACTGCTCGCGGTGCGCCGGGGCCAAACCGGCTTCGTCCACCGCGATCCGCATGCACTTGAGCCAGGCGTCCCGCTCGATCGGGCCGATCGTGAAGGGCTGGTGCCGCATCCGCAGCCGGGGGTGCCCGCGCTGTTCGGAGTACGTGTGCGGGCCGCCCCAGTACTGCATCAGGAACAGCCGCAGCCGGTCCTCCGCCGGGCCGAGGTCCTTCTCCGGATAGAGCGGGAGCAGGACCTCGTCCTTGGCGACCTCGACATAGAACCGATGCACGATCCGGCGGAAGGTTTCCTCGCCGCCGACCGTGTCGTAGAAGTTCTCGGGGGTGCCCACACCACCCATCCTCCCGTACGCCTCCTTAGGCGGGGGGAGGGGGCAACAGTCGGTTCAGCGGCGCGGGCACGCCTGCCTCCTCGACCGCGGCCATGGCCTTGGCCCGGAGCGACCGCTGCACGGCGAACTGCTTGCCCGGCCGGACCTTCACCGTCATCCGGATCGTGATGCTCTCGGGGGTGACCTTCTCCACGCCGAGGACCTCCGGCGGCTCGATCACCGAGTCCTTGAACTGCTCGTCGGCGACCACCTCGCCCGCGACCCTGGTGAGGATCGCGGTGACCTGGTCGACGTCGGCGCCGTAGCCGACGGCCAGGTCGAGGGTGGCGACCGCGAAGCCCTGGCTGGAGTTGCCCACCCGCAGGATCTCGCCGTTGCGCACGTACCAGACGGTGCCGTTGATGTCGCGCAGCGTGGTGATCCGCAGGCCGACGGCCTCGATGGTGCCCTTGGCCTCGCCGAGGTCGACGACGTCGCCGACGCCGTACTGGTCCTCCAGCATCATGAAGACGCCGGACAGGAAGTCCTTGACCAGGTTCTGGGCGCCGAAGCCGAGCGCGACACCGACGATGCCCGCCGAGGCGATGATCGGCGCCAGGTTCACCCCGAGCTCACCAAGCGCGAGGATGAAAGCCAGGCCGTAGACGACGAAGCTCACGACGGACTTGAGCACCGAGCCGATCGTCTTGGCCCGTTGCGCGCGGCGGTCGGACAGCAGCGCGCCCAGCGCTTGCGGCGCACGCTCGCGCAGGGGCCGCAGCAGCGCGGGCATCTTGCCCTTGCCCGAGGTCAGTCGGTCGATCAGGCGGAGCACCACGAGTCGGACCAGGAACGCGATCACGAAGATCATCAGGATCTGCAGCGGCTTGGCCACCAGCCACTTGGCCGACGCGGCCAGCCAGCTGTTCCCGGTCAGGTTGTAGACCTGGGTGCACCAACCGTCGGTGCATTTCGGGGGTTCGAGTGCGAAGGGGATCTGGTTCATCGGCGCCGACGATAGCCAGGTCGCGCTCCGCAGTCGAAGGGGGTGTTCACCTTGTGGTCGTCGTCGGCGGCGACCGCGTTCCGTGCGCGTGGTGAAGGGGGTGTTCACCATCACTTCGCGTCGACATGAGGGACACGTCACATAACACACGTGCGTTTCGGGGTCGATCTGTGGTCGACTTATGCCAGCACAGTGGAGGTGGTCGAGTGCCAGACCGACAACCGACCTCTCTCGGCGCGCCTTTCGGGCACGCGCCGAGGACGACGTTGTGCTCGAATCCGGCCGCCGCTCTGAGCTCAGCTCGCGCGCCCACACCGTTGCCGGGACCGCTGCCCTCCTGGGGAAGGCGCCGAGTCCTGCTGCTCAACACCACTTTCGAACCGCTCACCGCGCTGCCGCTGCGCCGCGCGGTGGTGCTCGTGGTGTGTGGAAAGGCCGAGGTCGTCCATGGCGATCCGGCGGGCCTGGTCGTGCACTCGGCGACGTCGAGCGTGCTGGTGCCGTCGGTGATCCGGTTGAGCAACTACGTCCGCGTGCCCTACCGGGGCCGGGTCCCGCTGACCCGCGCCGGGCTGATGCACCGCGACCGCTACCACTGCGCCTACTGCGGTGGCCGGGCCGACACCATCGACCACGTCATTCCGCGCAGCCGCGGTGGCCCACACACCTGGCAGAACTGTGTCGCGAGCTGCGCCAGGTGCAACCACCGCAAGGCCGACAAGCTGCTCTCCGAGCTGGGTTGGCGCCTGCGCGTGGTGCCCAACGCGCCGCGCGGGCCGCACTGGCGGCTCCTGGCCGGAGTGACCGACGCGGATCCGCTGTGGCTGCCGTACCTCGGTGAGCCCGCCGCCTAGCCAGTGACGCGGGTACCCCGGGTGACGCGGGTGCCCGCCGTGACCCGGGTGCCACGGGTGACGCGCGTGCCACGCTCCTGCAGTGTCACGCGGGTGCCCCTGGTGATGCGCGTGCCGCGGTCCTCGGCGGTGACGCGGGTGCCGCGAGTGACCCTGGTGCCTCGGGTGACCCTCGTGCCGCACGTGACACGAGTGCCGGGCTCGACCGCCGTGACCCGGGTACCGCGCGTGACCCGGGTGCCCCGGTCCTCGCTGGTGACCCTGGTACCCCTAGTGACCCTTGTGCCGCACGTCACTCGGGTACCGGACTCGACCGCCGTGACGCGGGTGCCCCTGGTCACTCGTGTCCCACGCGTCACGCGGGTGCCCGCGGTGACCCGGGTACCCCTGGTGACGCGCGTTCCCTGGCTCAGCACCAGCACAGACTCATCCATTCGGGTGACAACAATGGCAGTGGCGTCGGAAGAAGTCGTGTACATGGAGTGTCCTCCTGGGGGCGGTCGCACTACAGAACGATGGTCGATCGACTGCGCAAGAGCCGTACAGGTGAAAGCTATGACCCTGCTGCGTAACCGACAAGACGTCAACCCGCTGTATGCGGTCACATTTCCCCAGTTGGGGCCATTCGCCCCTCGCGAATAGGCCCAACGAGCTACGCGCGCGGACGTCACTCGGGGGAAGGGCGTTACCAGGAGAGCACCAACCGCTCACGCGCAGCGATCTTGAGGCTGGCGGCGCGCCGTCCATCCTGGTGGGAGCCTCGACGCGGCCCCGAGGCGTCGTCGGTTACCGTATCGCCTGTGACGCTCGTCGAGACCATTCTCGTCTTCGCGGGGATCC
This sequence comes from Actinokineospora sp., assembly GCA_035540215.1. Taxonomy (GTDB): domain Bacteria; phylum Actinomycetota; class Actinomycetes; order Mycobacteriales; family Pseudonocardiaceae; genus Actinokineospora. The sequence goes on from DATLIA010000111.1 coordinate 7,269, forward strand.
CGTTGGCAATTTACGGCGTGATCGCCCTGTTGACGCTGCGCGAAAAAGTTGCCAAGACGCCGCGGTACCGCCCTGGTCAGGACTGGGAGCACCCGGCGGTCTGGTGGACGGCAAACCCGGCCGGTCTGGACGCGGGCCACGCCGCGGTCACGACCTCCGCCGACGACTCGGCGCCTCGGCGCACGGCCAAGGGAGGCGCCCGTGGGAGCTGGTAGCGGAGTCCACCACGAGGTGGGCGAACTCGCGGAGGACGTCGAACACGGCTACGGCGCCGTGATCACGAACAGCGGCCGCGTGTCGGTCGCCAGGGCCAAGGAGGACGCGGCCCCCGGCCTGCCGTTCACCCCGGTCCAGCTGACCCGACTGGACGAGGCGCTGACCCTGTCGGCGCGCGCCACCGGCCTGGGCTTCAGCGTCTACCTCGGCGACCTCGGCGCGGACCCCCGCGAGCGCGCGGAGGAGCTGCACACGTCGATCGGCGCGGGCTCCAGCGACTCGGTCCTGATCGCGGTATCGCCCGGCGAACGCCGCGTCGAGATCGTGACCGGCGCCGAAGCCGCCCGCCGGGTGGCCGACCGTGGCTGCAACCTGGCCGTGATGAGCATGGTCGCCTCCTTCAAGGAGGGCGACCTGATCGGCGGCCTGGTGAGCGCTCTGCGCATGCTGAGCGACCAGGCAGGCTTCGCCCAAACCAAGCGCTAGACCCCTATGCGACAGACAGAAAGCCCGGTCAACCGACCGGGCTTTCTGTCGTAACGAGCCGTGGCGGCCCCGCGACTTCATGAGACATGAGTCACTGGGAGCAGCATGATCTGACAACTGTCGTCGGCGCGATCCTTCAATCGGCGCGGTTCGATGCCAACCATCACTTCGGCAGGCCATACCTCTCGTCGTATCAGGTCGCGATCGAGATCGAGCATCGATTCCCCGACATCTTCGAGGCGATCGGCAAGCCGACGGGCGGTGTTGGTTCGGGGCATACGAGCCTCGCCCAGTATGTCGCCAACGAACTATCCAAGAAGATCAAGGCCGAGGGTGTCAGCTTCCCTGTCGAGGGTGTCTTCATGGCACATGACCACGTTCGCGCTATGACGTTCGCCAGGTCAAACGGCGAGTTGATCGAATCTTCCCTCGTAGACGGTGGAATACCGATGTCGATGTTTCGCTGGCGTGACGGATCGTGACGGTAAGGGGGCCATCCTTCGATGGCCCCCTTACCGTTCGATCTGTTGGTTTGGTCAGCTGCCGTCGAACTCGCGGGCCGCCAACGCGCGCACGATACCCGCGCGGCCTTCCGACACGAGCCTGCGCAGGGCGGGCGGGTGCTCACCCTCCAGCCACTTGTCCGACGCCGCCACGGTCGACTGGGCGACCGCCCAGGCCGGGTACAGCCCCAACGCCACCGACTGGGCCCGCTCACTGGACCGCCGCGCCCACACGTCGGCCACGTCGGTGAAGTAGCGGTCGGCGTACGACGCCAGCAGGGCGCGCTGCGACTGGTGCGAGAAGCCGCTGATGATGGCCTCGTTGACCGCGTTGGGCAGTTCGTCGTCGTGCACGGCCCGCCGCCAGGCCTCGGCCTTGGCCTCGTCGGTCGGCCGCAACGCGCGGGCGCGTTCGGCCTGACGCTGGCCGGTCGCGGTCGAGTCGGTCTTCAGCTCCGCGTCGATCTCGGTCTCGCCCGCCTCGCCGTGGGCGACGAGCGCCTGCAGGAGACGCCAGCGCAGGTCGGTGTCGACCACGAGGCCGTCCAGCGGCGCCGAGCCGTCCAGCCAGCCGCGCAGGGCGGCCAGCTTCTCCGCCGACAGCACCGAGCCCGCGAGCGAGTTGACGAACGCCAGCTGGTGGTCCGACCCCGGCTCGGCCGACGTGGCCAGCTCCATGATCCGGTCGGTGAACTCCTGCCAGCCCCGCGGCGCCCACGCCGGGTCGCCGTAGGAGCCGATGGCGGTCTGGGCCTGCAGCAGCAGCCGCTGCACGACGCCGACCTCGCTCTCGGCGGCGAGGCCGTGGCAGACCAGGGTGACGAAGTCGCGGGCCTTCAGCTCGGCCTCGCGGGTCATCTCCCAGGCCGCCGACCAGCACAGGGTGCGCGGCAGCGGCTCGGTGATGTCGCCGATCCGGTCGATCAGCGTGGTCAGCGACCCCGCGTCGAGCCGCATCGTGCAGTAGGTCAGGTCGTCGTCGTTGACGAGCACGAGCTTGCCGCGCGGCACGCCGACGAGTTCGCCGACGACGGTCCGCTCACCCTCGACGTCGATCTCGACGCGGTGGGTGCGCACGAGCTTGCCGTCCTGATCGTCGTAGACGCCGATCGCGACGCGGTGGGTGCGCAGCTCGCCCTTGCCCGGCTTGGCCCCGCCCTGCAGCACGGCGAACTCGGTGAACCGGCCGTCCGCGTCGACCTCGAACCGGGGGCGCAGCGAGTTCAGACCGGTGGTCTCCAGCCACTGCGCGCTCCACCACGACAGGTCGCGGCCCGACGCCTCCTCCAACGCGCCGAGCAGGTCGGCCAGGGTGGCGTTGCCCCACGCGTGCTTGTCGAAGTAGACCCGAAGGCCGGACAGGAAGTTGTCCAGCCCGACGTAGGCCACGAGCTGCTTGAGGACGCTGGCGCCCTTGGCGTAGGTGATGCCGTCGAAGTTGACCTCGACGGCCTGCACGTCCGGGATGTCCGCGGCGACCGGGTGGGTCGACGGGAGCTGGTCCTGGCGGTAGGCCCACGACTTCTCGATGTTGGCGAAGCTGGTCCACGCGTGCACGTACTCGGTGGCCTGCGCCTGCGCGAGCACCGAGGCCCAGGTGGCGAAGGACTCGTTGAGCCACAGGTCGTCCCACCAGCGCATGGTGACCAGGTCGCCGAACCACATGTGCGCCATCTCGTGCAGCACGGTCTCGCAGCGCCGCTCATACGAGTAGCGGGTGACTCGGCTCCGGAAGACGTAGTCCTCCAGGAAGGTCACACAGCCCGCGTTCTCCATCGCACCGGCGTTGAACTCGGGCACGAAGGCCTGGTCGTACTTGCCGAACGGGTACGGCACACCGAAGTTGCGGTGGAAGAAGTCGAAACCCTGCTTGGTCTCGGTGAACAGCCGGTCGGCGTCCATGTGCTCGGCGAGCGACGCGCGGCAGTAAATGCCAAGCGGGATCGTGGAGCTGTCGTCGCTGTACTCGTCGCGCCACTCGGCGTACGGGCCCGCCACGAGCGCGACCAGGTAGGTCGACATGCGCTCGGTGGTGGTGAAGACATGCCGGGTCGCGCCGTTGTCGCCGCCATCGATCTCCTCGATCGTCGCGACCGCGGCGTTCGAGATCACCTTCCAGCCCTTCGGCGCGAGCACCGTGAGCTGGTAGACCGCCTTGAGGTCGGGCTGGTCGAAGCAGGCGAACATCCGCTTGGCGTCGGCGGTCTCGAACTGGGTGTAGAGGTAGACGCCTTTGTCCACCGGGTCGACAAAGCGGTGCAGGCCCTCGCCGGTGTTGGTGTAGTCACAGGTGGCGACGACGGTCAGTTCGTTGCTGTCGGCCAGGTCCGACAGCACAAGGCCCTCGTCCTCGGTGAACCCGGACACATCCAGTGCGGTGCCGTTCAGCTCGGCGGACTCGACCCGGCCGACCAGGTCGATGAACGTGCGAGCACCGCTCTCCTTGGTGGCGAACCGAACCGTGCAGCGGGAGGAGAATGTCGACTCGCCGGGCTGGCCGATGCCATCGGTGAGGTCGAGCTCGATGGCGTACGACTCCACCTCCAACAGCGCGGCGCGCTGTTGGGCTTGGTCTCGGGTCAGGTTTGGCGCGGCCACGGAACACCTCGGTGGGCTCGTTGGTGGGAACTTCTGGACGTCTCTCTTGCAGCCCGACTTCGGAACTGACAATCGCATCCAATCACGCCGGGGGCCTGGAAGGTGTCGAAGAGTCCACGGGAAGGTTTCGGGGTGGGTCGGAGTTGGGGTGGAAGGGGGCGTCGGCCTCCGCCGAACAGGTGACGACATCTCACGGCACCCAGTGCCTTTCGACTGTGGAGACGAACACATGACCGCGACCAAGGTCGACTTCTACTTCGACCCGGCCTGCCCGTTCGCCTGGATCACCTCGCGCTGGATCCTCGAAGTCGAGAAGCATCGCGAGCTCGATCTCAACTTCCGCGTTATGAGCCTGTCGGTCCTCAACGAGGGCCGTGAGGTCTCTGACAAGTACCGCGACATGATGGCGAGGACCTGGGGGCCGGTCCGGGTGGCGATCGCCGCCGCGCAGGCCCACGGCGACGACGTCCTGCGCGACCTCTACACCGCGCTGGGCACCCGCATCCACAACGAGGGCAACTCCGACTACGACGTGGTGATCAAAGAAGCGTTGGCCGAGGTGGGCCTGCCCGCCGAACTCGCCGAAGCCGCGGCCGGCACCGACTACGACGAGGCCCTCAGGGCCAGCCACCACCGCGGCATGGACCCGGTCGGCTCGGATGTCGGCACCCCGACCATCCACATCGACGGTGTCGCGTTCTTCGGTCCGGTGCTGACGTCGATCCCGCGCGGCGAGGACGCGGTGAAGGTGTTCGACGGCGCGCGGCTGCTCGCGGGCTACCCGGACTTCTTCGAGCTCAAGCGCACCCGCACGGGCCAGCTGAACTTCGCCTGACCCAGTGGCGTGACCCATGGCGTCGACCGGGTCTCGACATGCCCACGACGCCGCTGCCCGCGTTGCGGGAACGGCCAAGTGCAACCCGGTACGAGTGCCGTCCCCGCGCCTTGGCGGCGACGCCGTGGACACGCCGATACCCGGCCGACGTCACGAGTCACACCACTGCCTACCAACGGGTATGACACTCTGGGCGGTGCCCGGAGTGTCATACCCGTGTCTGTTGGAGGAACCATGGCCGCGCCCGTCACCACCCGCACCGGCCACGTGATCGGCGGCGAGCTGATCGACGGCGCGGGCGAGCGGATCGACGTGGTCAACCCGGCCACCGACGACGTCATCGCGACCATCCCGGCGGGCACGGCCGCCGATGTCGACGCCGCCGTCGGCGCCGCGACCGCCGCGCTGGCCGCATGGTCGGCGACGAGCCCGGCCGAACGGGCCGCCGCGGTGCGGCGCGTGTCGGAAGGCATCGCCGCGCGCCGCGACGAGCTGGCCGCGACGATCACCGCGGAGATGGGCTCGCCGATCACCTTCGCCACGAAGGTCCAGGCGTCGCTGCCCGCCGCGACGTCGAAGGCCATCGCCGACCTGGTCGACAACGGCTACGCCTTCGCCGAAGAGGTCGGGAACTCGCTGGTGCTGCGCGAGCCGGTCGGCGTCGTCGGCGCGATCACGCCGTGGAACTACCCGCTGCACCAGATCGTCGCCAAGGTCGCGCCCGCGCTGGCCGCGGGCAACACCGTCGTGCTCAAGCCGAGCGAGGTCGCGCCGCTCAACGCGAACCTGTTCCTGGAGATCCTTGCCGAGGCCGGAATCCCGGCAGGCGTGGTGAACCTGGTGCACGGCACCGGCGCCGTGGTCGGCGCGGCGATCTCGGCGCACCCCGGTGTCGACATGGTGTCCTTCACCGGGTCGACCGCCGCGGGCAAGCTGGTCTCGATCGCCGCGGCTGACACGGTCAAGAAGGTCGCGCTGGAGCTGGGCGGCAAGTCCGCCAACGTGATCCTCGATGACGCGGACCTGGCGAAGGCGGTCAAGATCGGCGTCGCCAACACCTACATCAACGGCGGCCAGACCTGCACCGCGTGGACCAGGATGCTGGTCCCGGCCGCGCTGCACGACCAGGCCGTCGAACTGGCCGCGGCCGCCGCGGCGAAGTGCACCGTCGGCGACCCGACCGACCCGGCCACCCGGGTCGGCCCGATGTCGTCGGCCGCCCAGCGCGACCGAGTCCTGGACTACATCCGCGTCGGCGAGGCCGAGGGCGCGTTCCTCGCCTACCGGGCGACCGACCTGCCGGAGCGGGGCGCGTACGTGCCGCCGACGGTGTTCGCCAACGTGGCGCCGGACATGCGGATCGCGCAGGAGGAGATCTTCGGCCCGGTGCTGTCGATCCTCCCGTACGCCGACGAGGACGAGGCCGTCTCGATCGCCAACGCGACGATCTACGGCCTCGCGGGCGCGGTGTTCTCCAGCGACGCGGATAGGGCTATGGCGGTGGCCAAGCGGCTGCGCACCGGCCAGGTCGACGTCAACGGCGGCGCGTTCAACGCCGTGGCGCCCTTCGGCGGCTACAAGCAGTCCGGCAACGGCCGCGAACTCGGCCGGTTCGGCATCGACGAGTTCACCGAGGTGAAGTCGATCCAGCGATAGCCGAGCAGCGGGTCAGCTCCGCGCCCTGTCGATGAAGGCGACGGCGTCCCCGACCGTCGACAGGGTGCGAAGCTGGGCGTCGGAGCCGTCGACGCCCAGCTTCGCAC
>DATLIA010000112.1:0-49368 GCA_035540215.1 Actinokineospora sp.
CGTGGGCTCGCCCGCGCTGCGCGGGCGAGCCCACGAGGTCCGCGTCGGCCCGCTGACCGACACCGCCGTCACCGAGCTGGTCGAGTCCAGGCTGCCGGACGTTCCCGACGCCGTGGTGGCGCAGGTGCGGCGGCTGGCCATGGGCAACCCGATGTTCGTGATCGAGCTGGCTCACAGCCTGCCCGCCGTCGTCCCGCCGACCATCGGCGCGCTGCTCGCCGAACGCTTCCGCCCGCTGAGCCCGCCGGTCCGCGACATCCTGGACTGGGCGGCCGTGATCGGCGAGGAGATCTCGTTCGCCCTGCTCGCCGCCGTCACCGATCAGTCCTCAGTGGACACAATGACAGCGCTGGACGAGGCCGTCGCCGCGGCGATCGTGCGGCACGTGGGGTCCGGCGTCGAGTTCTGCCACCCGCTGCTGCGCGCGACGCGTTACGAGGCGCTGCCCGAGTCGGTCAAGGTCGCCAGGCACGCCGCGGTCGGAGTCGCGCTGGAGCGGCTGCGTGCGGCGGGCCACGCCGTCGACCCGGCGGCGCTCGCCCACCACTTCGGTCGCGGCGCCGCATCGGGCACCACCGACAAGGCCGTCGCGTACGCCGTCGAGGCGGGCCGCGCGGCGATGCGGATCCTGGGCTTCGAGACCGCCGCCCGCCGGTTCCGGGAGGCGCTCGCGGTCGATCCACCCGCGCTGACCCGGGCGGAGATCCTGCTCGACCTCGGCGCGGCGGAGGCCGCCAGCGCCCGGCCCGACGTCGCGCGGGCCGCGTTCACCGAGGCGGCCGAGCTGGCCAGGTCGATCGGTGACCCGACGCTGCTTGGCCGAGCCGCGCTGGGCCGCAGCGGGGGCACCGGCATGGAGGTGTCGATCAGCGACCCCGACCAGGTGACCGTGCTGGCCGAGGCGATCGACGCTCTCGGAACCGCGGAGCCCGCGCTGCGCTCGCGGCTAACCGCCCGCCTGTCTGTTGCGACCACCCTTACCTGGCCGCAAGCCGAACGGGCCGCGCTGGCCGAGTCGGCGATCGCGCTCGCGGGCGCTGACGAATTGGCTCTCGGCCACGCCCTCGCCGCGCACTGCGACGTGATCGCGGGACCCGCCGACCTCGACCGCCGCGCCGAGCAGGCCGCGCGGGTGGTGGCGATCGGCGAGTCCGGCGCCGACCCGGAGATGGCGCTGCTGGGCAGGCGGCTGCTGGTCGAGGCCGAGTTCGAGCGCGGCGCCCTCGACCGCGTGGACCGGTCCGTCGCCGCGTACGAGCGGTCGGCGCGACAGCTTGGCGACCCGCGGTCCACGTTCTACCCAGCCCTCTGGCGTGGCGCTCTCGCTTTGGCCCGCGGCGACACCGCCGGCTACGACCGGCATCGCGACGAACTGCTGGACGCGGCCGGGTCGCGCAACGCGCGCATCTTGGCCCAGGTGCAGGACCTCCTGCGGGCGGTCGACTTCGCGCCGGACACCGCGCTCGGTGTCTACCGCGGGTTCGCCGAAGGCGTGGACTCGTTTGGTCCCCAAGAGGCGGTGACCGTCGCGCTGATCCACGCCCTGTCAGGCCGCCACGATGAGGCGTTGGGGCTGGTGGACGCGGCCGGGGTGGCCGCGCTGCCCATGGACTCGGAGTGGGTGCCGACCCTGGTGCAGTTGGCCGATCTCGGCGCGCTGGTCCCGGAGACACCGCTGGCCGAGTGGACCTATCAGGCACTGCTGCCGTACGCCGACCAGTGGTCGGTCGAGGGGATCGGGGCGGTGCTGCGCGGGCCGGTCGAACGCGCGCTCGGGCTGCTCGCCGCGCGGCTCGACGGGCCCGCCGAAGCGCACTTCGACCGCGCCGTCGCCGCGTGCACCCGCGCGGGTGCCACGGCGTGGACCGCGCGGACCAAGCTCGACGCCGAACGGTCCGCACGGCGTCCACAAAGGACAGTGGGTGCGGTGCTGCGCGCCGAGGGCGACGTCTGGCTGGTCGAGTTCGGTGGCGCGACGGCCCGTGTCCGCGACAGCAAAGGGATGCGTGACCTCGCCGAATTGCTCGCCCACCCCGGCCGGGAGGTCGCCGCGCTCGACCTTGTGGGCGCCGCCGTGCACACCCGTCCGCTGCCCGCGCTGGACGACCAGGCCCGCACGGCATACCGACGTCGCATCCAGGACCTCCAGCAGCAGCTCGACGAGGCCGACACCGCTGGTGACCAAGCCCGATCGGCGCTGCTGACCGCGGAACGGGACGCGCTGGCCGCCGAACTCGCGGGCGCCTACGGCCTGGGCGGCCGGGCCCGGCGCGGCGGGTCGAGCGCCGAACGCGCCAGGACAGCGGTCACCACCCGAATCCGCGACACGATCCGCCGCGTCGGCACCGCGCACCCCGCTCTGGGTGCCCACCTGTCGCGCGCGGTCCGGACCGGCACGTTCTGCGTGTACGCGCCGGAGACGCCGGTCTCGTGGGAAGTGTCCCGCCCGACCTGACACTGTGCGGTGCGATCTGACGCCTCTCGGGTATGACCACCGAACACGGGAGGACCCGATGACCATCCTCGCCGACCGACGCGTGCTGGATGTCCCCGGAGCGCAGGCGCTCATCGACCACGCGGCGACGTTCGACAGTCCCGCCACACTCGCGGACTGGTTCCGCGACGCGGCGGGCGGGCTCGACCTCGCCGAGGCCGCCGCTGCCGCCCGGGCCAGTGCGCACGCCGTCCTGCTCGCCCCGCCCGGCGACGGCCCGCTGCTGGCCCTGCGCTGGTTCGCCCCCGGGACGCCGACCACGATCCACTCGCACGGCACGTGGGGCGTGCTGGTGATCCTGGAGGGCCACGACACCTACGAACGCTGGACGCCCACCGGCTTGGCCGCCACGCACTACCTCGCCGCGGGCGACGTGCTCTGGTGGACGCCGCCGCCAGGCGACCTGCACCGGCAGACCAGCCCCGACGGCGCCCTGGAACTGCTGTTCGTCGGCGGCGTGCCCGACGGCGTGCCGGTCGCCGAGCCGAGCGTGCGGGTGGACCCACTGGCCGAGGCCTATCGCCGGGCGTACCTGGACGCGTCGACCGCGCCGCTGGCCGACGCGTTCCACGAGGACGTGCTGCTCGACGTCTGCGTGCCGGGATGGCGGTTCCAGGTGCAGGGCAGGCAGGAGGTGCTGGACCTGTTGGCGGCGGACGAGTTCGGCCCGCCCGGCTACCGGCTCACCTACTTCCGAACCGTGCCAACCGAGTCCGGCTTCGTCGTGGAGGCCGAGGTCCGGTTCGCCTCGGCCGGCGGGGAGCGGCTCTGGCGGGTCACGCACCTGGTCGGTGTGCGCGACGGCCGGATCGCCGAGCAGACCTCGTACTGCACGGGCCACTGGGACGCCGAGTCGGTCGTCCGGCAGCGGCGCGAGGCCGGGATGGTGCGGCCATGACACTCGACGACGTGGTCGAGTCGACCCCGCTGGACGGCCACGATGGCCGCTCGGGCGCCACCATCGAACGCGCCGTGCTGTCCGACGGGAGCCGTGTCGTGGTCAAGCGTTCCACTGGGGACCTGGTCGCGGTCGTCACGGGCGATGACGGCCGCGAGGCGCGGCTCTGGTCCAGCGGGGCACTCGACCGCCTGCCCGCCGGGGTCGGTCACGCGGTGCTGTCGGCGGGTCGGGTGGGTGACGAGATGGTCACCCGGATGCGGGACTTGACCGGCCACGTCCTGACCTGGGACCGCACGCTGTCGGCCGCAGAGGTCGACCGGATCTTCGCCGCCGCCGCCACGGTGCACGACGCGTTCGCATCCGCTGTGCCCGAAGGCTTGTGCGCACTGGGCACGCGGCTGCCGGTGCTGTATCCGGCGACGCTGGCCGCGGTGGGTGAGTCGCATCCGTTGCCAGCACTGGTCAATCAGGGCTGGGAGTGCTTCGCGGAGCTGGCCCCGGCCGACATCGTGGCCGAGGTGTTCGCCACCCACGCCGACCCGGCGCCACTCCTCGCCCGGCTCGCGGCGGCGCCGAAGACGTTGGCGCACGGCGACTTCACCCTGCCGAACCTGGCGCTGACCCCGGACGAGGTCGTGCTGCTCGACTGGTCCCTGGCCACGGAGGGACCTGGCGTCCTGGACTACGTCTGCTTCATCGCGAGCTGCGCGTCCAATGTGGACATGGACTACGCGGGACTGCTGGCCGCGGTCCGGCGCGCGTGCGGCGACAGCCATGACGAGGAAACGCTGCGCGCGGCGCTGTATTGGGGGCTGACCGAACTCGGGTGGAACAAGGCGCTCGACGCCGCGACCCACCCGGACCCGGCCAAGCGGGCGGCGGAGCGCGCCGAACTCGACTGGTGGGTGGCCCAGGGCCGGGCTGCCTTGGCCTGACGAGCAGGGGCCGCCTGCGGGAGGCGGCCCCTGTCGCGGCTACAGGGTCAGGCTCCAGCTGTCGATCTTGCCGGTGTCGGCGTTGGCGACGTCCTGGACCTTCAGCTTCCAGACGCCGTTGCGGGTCTCCGACGAGAGGTTCGCCGTGTAGGTGGTGATCACGTTGTCGGCGGAGTCGTTCGACGAGGAGCTCTTCAGCCGATAGGGCGAACCGTCCGGTGCGACCAGGTCGATCACGACGTCACCGCGCCAGGTGTGCTTGATGTCGACCGCGACCTGGCTCGTCGCCGATGCCGTGCCCGTGCAGCCCGAGATGGTGACCGAGCTGGTCACCGCCGCGCCCGCGTCGGGGATGGCGACGTCGGTGCCGTTGGTCTGGGTCGTGCAGGCGGGCGGCGGCGTGCCACCGGTGCCCGTGTAGAGCAGCTTGTTCGGCGAGCCCGCGCCGATGCTGCTCAACATGTTCTGCGTGCTGGCGTTGACCAACGCGTCCCGCACCTGCTGGTTGGTAGCGGTCGGGTTGGCGCTGAGATACAGCGCCGCCGCGCCCGCGACCTGCGGGGCGGCCATCGAGGTGCCGCTGGTGCTGAACGAGTCGCTCGCGGTCGCCCACTTGGCCGACGTGATGTCCTGTCCGGGGGCGAACAGGTCCAGGCAGGTGCCCCAGTTCGAGGACGCCCAGCGCGCGTCGTTGATGTTGGACGCGCCCACCGTGATGGCGGCGGGCAGGTTGGCCGGGGAGTTGTTGCAGGCGTCGGTGTTCGAGTTGCCCGCGGACACGACCGCGGTGATGCCCGCGTTGATCAGGCGCTGCACCGCGTCGTCGGTGGCCTGCGACTTCGAGCCGCCAAGGCTCATGTTGGCCACGGCGGGCTTCACCGCGTTGGCGGTGACCCAGTCGATGCCCGCGAGCAGCACCCCGCTCGACGTGCCGCCGGAGCAGCCGAACACCCGCACACCGACCAGCTTGACCTCCTTCGCCAGCCCGTACTTCGTGCCGCCGACGGTGCCCGCGACGTGCGTGCCGTGGCCGAGGCAGTCACTGGCGTCGTTGTCGTTGTCGACGGTGTCCCTGCCGTGAGTGGCCCGGCCGCCGAAGTCGGTGTGGGTGATGGTGATGCCGCTGTCGATCACATACGCGGTGACGTTCGACGCGCCGGTCGTGTAGCTGTACTTGTTGTCGAGCGGGAGCCCGCGCTGGTCGACGCGGTCGGTGCCCCAGGAGGGCGGATTGAGCTGGTCGGCGTGGAGCTGGACAACCTGGTCCTGCTCGACGTAGGCCACAGCGGGATCGGCCGCCAGCCGCCGCGCCTGCCGGTCGGTCATCTCCGCCGAGAAGCCGCTGAAGGCTTGGTAGCGCTGCTTGACCTTGGCGCCGTGCTTGGCCGCCACGTCGGCGGAGCGGCCTTCTTTGAGGACGACGATGTAGCTGCCGTCGATCGCAGTCGCCTGGTCGGCGCCGAGGATTTGGCCCTCGGCGGCGCTGGCCTGGCTGACGGCTGTCGCGAGCAGGGACGTAGCCGCGGCTGCGGCTATCGCGAATTTGGATACGACACGCACAGAGAACTCCCTCGCGTTGTTCGGTCCGCGCGCCCCGGTTGCAGGGGACAGGCGCGCGTGAGACCGACGCTAGGTAGCGCGATCACTGTGCGGAAGGGGCACAAAATCAGGTCCGCGCCGCGGCTGGTGCTGACCAGCGGATACGGGGTAAACCTGTGAACTGGTAACTAACGGCGGGAATCCGAGCGTGTCGTGCAGCGTAAACCTCCCTGACACCCAGGCCGCCTAGCCTTCACCGCGCACTTCCGGTCAGTTGGTGGGTTGACGAACTTGCGTGAATGAGTTCAAATTCGCGCACGTTCGAGCAGTTTTGTGCAACAAGGAGGACGTCGTGCGGCGAAGGACTCTGCTCAAGGCCGGCGGTGCGGCGGCTGGCTTCACGCTTCTGCCGGTCAGTGTCCAGGAGGCGCTCGCCGCCCCGGCGGTGACCGGGGGGCTCGAGGTCATCGAGCACGTAGTGATCTTCATGCAGGAGAACCGGTCGTTCGACCACTACCTCGGCACCCTCAGAGGCGTCCGCGGGTTCGCCGACCCGGCCGCGATCACCCTGCCCAGCAAGAATCCCGTCTTTCAGCAGCCCAACGGGTCCGGCACCCTGCTGCCCTACGAGGTCAGCGACCAGTTCATGGCCGACGTCGCGCATGGCTGGAACGACGGTCATGGCGCTTGGAACAAGGGCCGCCACGACGGGTGGGTCGCCAACAAGGGCACTCGCTCCCTGACCTACCACACCCGCTCCGCCCTGCGGTTCTACCACGAGCTGGCCGACGCCTTCACTGTCTGCGACGCCTACCACTGCTCGGAGATGGGTCCCACCAACCCGAACCGGAACTACCTGTTCACCGGCACGATCGGCAACGAGCCGGACGGCTCGCGGGCGATCGGCAACGCCGCGTGGCTCAACGACGGGCACACCGGCTACACCTGGAAGACCTACGCCGAGCGCCTGCAGGCCGCGGGCAAGTCCTGGCGCGTCTACCAGGAGTGGGACAACTACGGTGACAACTCGCTCGACAACTACGCCAGCTTCCTTGCCATCGCACGCAAGGCGCTGAAGTACACCAAGCGATCCGACGGCACGCAGTACATCCGCACGGACAAGTTCTGGGACGCGCTGGTCAAGTCCAGCGCGTCGGTGCGCACGACCATGCTCGCCGACCTCCAGCGCGGGGTGAACGAACTCGGCGCGGCCGACCGCTCGCTCTACGACCGCGGCCTGCACCGGGTGCCGGAGGACCAGCTCGTGTCGGCGTTCAAGGCCGACGTGACCGCCGGGACCCTGCCCGCCGTGTCCTGGATCGTCGCGCCGGAGGATCAGTCCGAGCACCCGCAGTGGGGCCCGAACACCGGCGCCGACCTGGTCAAGCGGACCCTCGACGCCATCGCGTCCAAGCCGGACCTGTGGAACCGCACCGTCTTCCTGTTGACCTATGACGAGGACGGCGGCTTCTTCGACCACATGCCGCCGCCCGCCCCGCCGGTCGTGGGGGACGGCAGCGACGGCGCGAGCACCGTCGCCAACACCGACGAGATCGTCTCCGCCGCCCCGATCTGTCTCGGCATTCGCGTGCCGATGCTGGTGGTGTCGCCGTGGAGCCGCGGCGGCAAGGTGTCCTCCGAGGTCTTCGACCACACATCGGTCCTGCGGTTCCTGGAGAAGTGGACCGGCGTCGCCGAGCCCAACATCTCCCCGTGGCGGCGCGCTGTCTGTGGTGACCTTACGTCCACTGTGGACACCACGCGGCCGGACGCGACCTATCCGCCGCTCGCCGTGCCGGTCCCGACGACTGGCCCGAGCCCGACCTACCCGAGCCCGCCCGCCACCCAGACGTTCCCCGTGTCGGAACTCGGCGTGCGCACCGCCCGGCCGCTGCCCTACAACCTCACCGTCTCCGGCCGCGTCGCCGCCGACAAGTTCTGGGTCGACTTCACCAACTCCGGCACCGCGGGCGCGCACTTCTACGTCTACGCCAACGCTTTCCGCACCGACGGCCCGTGGCGCTACACGGTCGAGGCGGGCAAGACCCTCACCGACTACTGGGCGGCCGGCACCCCGACCGGCGCCTACGACCTCAACATCCACGGCCCCAACGGTTTCATCCGCCGCTTCGCGGGCAACCGGGTCACGGCGACGACCGCGGGCAAGGCCAACCCGGAGGTGACCCTGCGCTACGCGCCCGCCGACAACAAGGTCTGGCTCAGCATGACCAACGCGGGCACCGCGGCCGCCACGATCACCGTGCGCACCAACAACCGCGGTGGCGGCCCGTGGACCTACAACGTCCCCGCGGGCACCACCGCCGCCGCGCCGGTCGAGGACTGGTTCAGCACCGGCTCGGGCATGAACGGCTGGTACGACCTGACGGCCACCGCCGCCGACGGCTTCGCCCGCCGCTTCGCCGGTCACATGGAGACCGGCGCGGACAGCACGAGCGACCCGGTGATGGGCTCCGGCTCCCTGCCCGCGACCGTCCGCTACTACGACAGCCAGGAGACCACCGGCGAGAACGGCGCGGCCGCCAACGCCGTCGACCGCCGCACCACCACCATCTGGCACACCAAGTGGTCCGGCGGCTCGGCCCCGCTGCCGCACGAGATCCAGCTGGACCTCGGCTCGGGCCGCACCGTCACCGGCCTGACCTACCTCCCGCGCCAGGACGGCGGCGCGAACGGCCGGATCGGCCAGTACGAGGTGTACCTGAGCGCCGACGGCACCAACTGGGGCAGCGCGGTGTCGGTGGGCACGTTCGCCGACGACGCGACGTCGAAGACGCTGCGGTTCTGGCCGACCTCCGCCCGATATGTGAAGGTCCGCGCCCTGACCGAGGCGGGCAACCGAGGCCCGTGGACCTCGGCCGCCGAGATCACCGCCCTCGGCTGGTAGCACGCAGAGAGATCGCTCGACCGGCACAGTCGGCGATCTCGCCCGACCCCTGGTCTCCGCCCATGTGGCGGATTCCAGGGGTCGTCGCAACACGGTCGGTCAGCCTGCCGACCCCGCGCCGCTACTCCACCCAGAGCTCGATCTTGATGGAGCAAGTCCGGTTCTTGAAGTCGCCGAGGTCCTCGGTGCCCTCGTAGAAGGTCGCCGAGGCGCCCTTGCAGCCGTCTTCGGCGTAGAGGGTCACGGAGTGGATGTAGCCGGGCACCTTTCCAGGGTGCGAGAACCGCAGTGAACTGATCGTCTTGACGCCTACCCCGGCCTGGAGATCGGCGGCGCTGTATTGCCTCTTGTCGGTGGGCAGTGACTGCTTGTCACCGAAGTACTTGGTCGCGATGAACACGTCAAGAGTGCGGGGCTTCGACGCCTCCTCCAGGGCGGCGAGAAGGTCTGGGTCGAGGTTGAGTGAGCGGGTCTCGGTCACGGCCTCGAGTGACAGTTCCTCGTCAGGGAAATCGGGCATGACGGTGTGGACTCCTTCTCAATGGGATGGCAGGTCGACTGTCGCGACCCTGGGTGATCGTGCCACATCACAGAGTGAATGGCTATGGCGGCGGACCCTCTCGTCTCCGCCCACAGGAGGTCCCGCGATCATCCGTCCGTGCGGTAGACAGGTCCTATGACCGAGCATGTGGACGTAGTGATCGTCGGCGCGGGACTCTCGGGGATCGGGGCCGCGTACCGGCTGCGGACCGAGTGCCCGGGCAAGTCCTACGCGATCCTGGAGGCCCGCGACGCCCTCGGCGGCACGTGGGACCTGTTCCGCTACCCCGGCGTCCGCTCGGACTCGGACATGTTCACCCTCGGCTACCCCTTCAAGCCGTGGCGCGCGGCCAAGTCGATCGCCGACGGCCGTCCATCCTCAGCTACCTGCGGGAGACGGCCGCCGAGTTCGGCATCGACAAGAACATCCGCTACAACACCAAGGTCGTCGGCGCCGATTGGTCCACTGAGGACTCCCGCTGGACCCTGACCCTCGCCGACGGCGGCCAGGTCACCTGCGGCTTCCTCTACAGCTGTTCCGGCTACTACGACTACGGCCAAGGCCACGACCCCGGCTTCACCGGCGTCGACGACTTCGCGGGCCAGGTCGTGCACCCGCAGTTCTGGCCGGAGGACCTCGACTACTCCGGCAAACGCGTCGTGGTGATCGGTAGCGGCGCGACCGCGGTCACGCTCGTCCCGTCGATGGCCCGGGAAGCCGCCCACGTGACAATGCTGCAGCGGTCACCCACCTGGATCAGTCCCGTCCCCAGCAGCGACAAGATCGCCGACCTGGTCCGCCGGGTGCTGCCCGCCGGGATCGCTCACCAGGCCATCCGGCTCAAGAACGTCGCCTTCACCCTCGGCTTCTACCAGCTGTCCCGGCGCCGCCCGCAGGTCGCGCGCAAGCTGCTCACCGCGCTGGCCAAGCGCAGCCTCAACGACGACCAGCTCGTCGCCGAGCACTTCACCCCCGCCTACGACCCGTGGGACCAGCGCCTGTGCGCCGTCCCGGACGCCGACCTGTTCGCCTCGCTGCGCTCCGGCGAGGCGAGCGTCGTGACCGACCATGTCGACACGTTCGTGCCAGAGGGCATCCGGCTGGCGAGCGGCAAGGTACTGCCCGCCGACGTCGTGGTCACCGCCACCGGTCTGCGCCTGCTCGTCTTCGGCGGCATCGCACCGAGCATCGACGGCGTGCCCGTCGCGCTCAACGAGCAGTTCGTGTGGCGCGGCGCGATGCTCACCGGCCTGCCCAACTTCGCCGTCTGCATCGGCTACACCAACGCGTCGTGGACGTTGCGCGCCGACCTGACGTCCCGGCTGGTCTGCAAGGTCCTGAACTGGATGGACCGGGTCGGCCACGCCGCCGTCGTGCCCCGCCCGGAGCGGAAGCTGAGCCCGCGGCCGCTGCTCGATCTGGCCTCCGGCTACGTGCAGCGCTCGATCGCCGACTTCCCGCACCAGGGCGACCACGCGCCGTGGCGGGTCCGGCAGAACTACTTCATCGACGCCGCGACCACGCTGCGCACCGACCTCAGCCGCACGCTGCACCCGGTCGAGCCTCAGCGGGTGTAGGTGGCGATGAGGACCCCGGTCGAACTCGGGACCACCTCACGCAAGGTGAACGTCGTCGGCATGGTCCCGGCGCCGAAGAGGCGCTTCCCCTTGCCGAGCACGATCGGGAAGATCCACGCGTTGATCTCGTCCACCAGATCGCGCCGCAGCAGCGTCTGCGCCAGGTCGCCGCTGCCGTGCACCTGGATCTCCGGCCCCGGCTGCCGCTTCAGGTCGGCCACCGTGCCCGCGACGTCCCCGCTGATCAGCATCGAGTTGTTCCACTCGACCCGCGTCAGCGTCCGCGAGGCCACGTATTTGCGGGCCGCGTTGAGTTCGTCGGCGCCGGGTTCGCCGGTCGCGGTCGGCCAGTGGCCCGCGAAGACCTGGTAGGTCTTGCGGCCGAGCAGCAGGTCGAACGGGGCCGCGAGGGCCTTCGCCATGATCTCGCCCATGCCCTCGTCCCAGAACGGCATCGACCAGCCGCCGTGGGCGAACCCGCCGGTCAGGTCCTCCTCCGGGCCGCCAGGGGCCTGCATGACGCCGTCGAGGGTCAGGAACGTCGTGATGGTGAGTTTCCGCATCGGGATGTCCTTCGTGGATCCGCAGGGTGCTGTCCTAAATCCCGACGAACAGGACTCCACGAAATCGACAAACCGCGGCGACAAGTACGGCCGCGGGAATGGCCAGGCTGGATCCGCTGGTCAGGCCACTTGCCCGCGCTTATGCCGGTGATACCCTGACCCCGGCGCGGGGGCCGTAAATCTGAACGACAATCACTGGGGGAGAAGAGTGCCTACTCTTCGTGGCGCCCAAGCATGCGCCACCACATTACTGATCATGGCCGCGGCACTGGTGGGCGTCGCGCCCGCCGCTGTGGCGGCCGCACCACCGACCGCGCCGTACACGGCGTTCAACGCCCACTTCGAGGGCTATGGCGACGAAGGCGACGGGAGTTTCTCCTACGAGTCGTCGCGCAACACGCTCCAGACCGATCTGCAGACCCCCAACGGGTACGCGCTGACGATGTTCGGAAACGACCAGGTCAACCAGCAGATAACCACGCTGAACGTCTCGCCGCCGAATGGCACGAAGTTCGTCGCGGGACAGGAATACCCGGCCACCACGGGGTTCACCACCTCGGACACCACGGCGCTGGTCAACGTCAGCACCCACTACGTGTGTGGCGCGGCGGGCTCGCTCAACGTCCTGGAGGCGGCCTACGACGAGGCCACCGGGAAGCTCACGGCGTTCGCGGCCAACTACTCGATGCAGTGCGTCACCAGCAAGCCGAACGTCAAGGGCGAGATCCGGTTCAACTCCAGCCTCGACTACCGCGCGACGGACAGTTGGGAGTACCCGCTGGGGTTCTGGGGGCAGTTCGTCGGTCAGGCGAGCGAACCGCAGCAGGTCAAGGTCGAGGTGAACGGCACCCTTCCCACGACCTTCGGCGCGGCGACGCTCGAAGGCGCCAACCCGGGAGCGTTCCGGATCACCGCCAACGGCTGCACCGGGAAGACACTCTCGTACGGCCAGACCTGCGAACTCACCGTCGTCGCGTTCCCCACCGCGTCCGGGCGGCAGTACGCCGTCCTGGCGCTGGCCGATGATTCCTTCGCGGGCAGGATCACGCGCGGGCTGTCGTTGGACGCGAATCCCGCCGCCCGGGGCACCTACACCGCGGTCTCGCCCTACCGCGTCCTGGACACCCGCTCAGGTATTCCGCAGGGCAGGCTGAACACCGGCCAGAACCTGCGTCTGCAGCTGACTGGTTCCGGGGTGCCCACGACGGCGTCGACGGTCGTGCTCAACGTGACCGTCACCGAGTCGTTCGGCCCTGGCTTCATCTCGATCTACCCGACCGGGGTGCCGAGGCCGACGGTGTCGTCGCTGAACTTCACCCACGGCTGGACAGGGGCCAACTCGGTCACGGTCAAGCTGGGCGCGGACGGCGCGATCAACCTGTACAACGGCGGCTCGCCCGCCCACGTCATCGTCGACGTCATCGGCCACTACGCCAAACAAAACGCCCCCTTCGTCGAGATGGGCGGTCAGTACCACCCGCTGAGCAAGCCGGTGCGCCTTACCGACACCCGCACCTGGCAGGGTGGCGAGCGGATCCCGGCCGACTACTACATCTACTCGTACGCGGAGTGGGATTCGAGCGAGATCAACCAGAAGGTGCGCGCCCTCGCGGTCAACATCACCTCGACCGACTCTCGTGGACCGGGCTTCCTCACCGCGTGGAACGGCATCGAGGAACAGATGCCGAACACGTCGACCCTGAACTACTCCGCGGGCAAATCGGTACCGAACTTCGCGGTCGTGCCGGTCAGCCGCGACGTGTCAGGCGTGCCCAGGATCGGCGTGTACACGAACAACGACAGCCACATCATCGTCGACATCGTCGGCTTCTATGACGACAGCACCCTGCCCTACGGGCTGCGCTTCGAACCGAACGTGCCGACCCGCATCGCCGACACCCGCGTCGGCCAGGGCTGGCCGACGGCGCTCGGGTACGGCACCACGGCAACGATCGACGCCGACGCCGTGTCGAACGATGACACCTACGCGCTGGCCACCAACGTCACGGCCGTGCTGCCCACCGACTCGACGTATGTGACGGTGTGGCCCGCGGGTCTGACCGGGGTGGGCAAGCCGAACACGTCCAACCTCAACCCGACCGCGGGTTCGATCGTGCCTAACGCGGTGCAGACCGAGATCGGCCCGAGCAACCGCTTCAACATCTACAACCACCTCGGCGTGGTCGACATCGTGGTCGACGTCGTCGGCACGTTCTACGTCTTCCCGCCGTCGCAACCGTTGCCCGCCAACGGAACGGCAGCCCCCAAGGCCCGGGCACTGATGCAGATCAACCGGGCGTAGTCAAGATCCGCTGAAGGCCGCACATGCCACGCATGTGCGGCCTTCAGCTTTGACTGGGGACAACCACCGTCGTGCTCTCCGTGCGCCCGCGCAACACCACTGACTCCGCCACCCGCCACCGTGCGGCCTCGTCCGGGCTCGCTGACTCGGTCGCACGCGCCGAGGCGACAAGCCTGCCGGGGACGGACTTGGCCAGCTCCGTCAGCCGGGCCGCCTCGTTCACCGGGTCCCCGATCACCGTGTACTCGAATCGCCGCAGGTCACCGATGTTCCCCGCGACCGCGGGACCCGCCGCGACCCCGATGCCCGCCGCGCACTCCGGGACTTCCAGCGGCAGTCGCGCCGCGATCGCCCTGGCCGCCGCCAATGCCTGGCCCGCGTGGTCCGGCAGGGGGACCGGGGCGCCGAAGACGGCGAGGACGGCGTCGCCGACGAACTTGTTGACCAGGCCGCCGTGGGCGTCGATCTCGTCGACGACGACCGTGAAGAAGCGGTTGAGCAGGTCCACCACCTCGGCGGGTGGGCGGGTGGCCGCCAGGGTGGTGGACCCGACCAGATCGACGAAGATCACCGCGACGTCGCGGAGTTCCCCGTCGAAGTCGGCGCCGCGGGCGACGGCGTCGTCGGCGACCGCGTGGCCGACGTGGCGGCCGAACAGGTCGCGGATGCGCTCGCGTTCCCGCAGGCCCGCGGCCATCCGGTTGAAGCCCGCCTGCAGCAGCCCCAACTCGGTCCCGTCGTAGACCGGGATCTCCACGTCCAGCCTGCCGCGACGCACCCTGGCCAGACCGTCGCGCACCGAGCGGATCGGGGCGACCGTGGCGCGCGCGTTGAACACCATCACGAGCAGCCCGACGACCAGCGCGATCCCGCCGAGCACGATCACCGTCACCGACAGCTGACGCGCCGAGACGTGATCACGCACCAGGGCGACCACCGCGGCCGTGACCACGCCCGCGACCGGCACGCCCGTGCCGAGCGTCCAGAACAGCAGCATCCGCATGAGCACACCGGCGCCGTGGACCCGCTCAAGCGGCTCCCCGGCCAGCGCGCGCGCCGCCACCGGGCGCAGCGAGAACTCGCTGAGCAGGTACGCGATGGCGCACACGACGATCCCGGCCATCCCGACGGTGAACGCCACCGTCACCGCCTGCTCGGGCCGCAAGACCAGGTAGACCCCGGTGAAGAGCACCGTCGCCAGCCCCCACAGCCACGCCTGCACCCAGGTCAGCCGCAGCGGCACCCGCACGGCCGCGCGCCGGTCCGCCGGGGTGGGCGGGCGCCGGTCGATCGACCACCGCAGCACCCGCAGCGCCCGCCGCGTGCCCAGGATCCCGCCGCCCAGCACCGCCGCCACCACGTAGACGGGCACCCCGACCGCGGCGACGACCCACGTGCGGTCGTCGAACCCGGGGCCGGGGATGACCACCGTCTGCAGCACGACCACCACGGCCGCGCCGATGACGTTGGCCAGCACGAGGCTGACCGTCAGCAGCCCCTGCACCCGCAAGCGCAGGGACCGCTGATCCTGGTCGGTCCCGCCGAGCAGCGGCGATCCGAACGGCGAGCGGGTCACACGACCGGCAGGACCGGCACGCAGGGCACCGGAACATTGGTGCCGCCCAAGGTGTTCTTGACGATCGTGATCACCCGGTCCGAGTAGGTCAGCGCCAGATGGTCGGACAGGTCGAGCAGGCAGGTGTCCTGCAGCGTGATGTTCTTGACCGTCGCGCCGGGGCCCGCGGTGAGGAACGTCGACTGGTATGGCGTGGTGACCTCGTCGAACTTGCTCGCGATCACGGTGTACGCGACGCCGGGCACGGTGTCGCCGCCGGCGTTGAGCGTGGCGAGGAACTCCGATCCGCGGGCCTGCTGCACCCCCGCTGTCCCGATGAGCGCGCCGCTCGCGCCGAGCAGGCGCAGCGCCTCGGCGAGGGTCGCGATGCCGCTCAGGGTGGTGCCGTGGTGCGTGGCGCCGAGTGTGACCAGGTTGCGCACCTTGCCCGCGCCGCCCTCGAACTTCAGGTACTGGCGCGGCATCATCCCGCCCTGCGAGTGCCCGACGATGTCCACTTGGGACGTTCCGGTCGCGGCGAGCACCCTGTCTACGAACCGCTTGAACTCCTTGGCGGACGTGCGGATGTCGCCGGTGCCCTTGACCGCGGGGTGCAGGCCGAAGCCGTTCAGCTCGGTGTCGCCGTAGTCCAGGGCGAACACGCAGTACCCGGAACGCTTGAGGGCCGGGGACATCTTCGCGAAGTTGTTGTAGCGGTTCTCCCAGGTGCCGTGCACGAGGACGACAGCACGCGGGTGCGCGGCTGAGGGCTTGCACGCCCAGTCGTTGGCGTCAGGCGGATCCACGTCCGGATTGCCTTGGGAGTAAAGGAAAGCAGTCGCGAAGCCGGGCAGCTCCGGGCCGGGCGCCGCCGCGCTCGACGCGGTCGTGGTCGCCAGCAGGAGCGCGACCGCGGCGGTCGCGCCGAGGACGAGTCGGCGTGTGATGGACATCGATGGCCTCCACCTTGCTGCACAGCGTCAATCGGGGCTCAAGACAGGTTGGCGAGCGTATCGACGCAGGTCAGAACCGTCGAGCTGAGACAAGACGATGCCCCGAAAGTGTGCGCTGGAGGCGGATCCGGCGGGCTCAGTTGTGCGTTTGTGAGTAAAGCGCGCCGATCGCCGCCGCCGTGTCGGCCATCAGCGCGCGCAGCTCGGCGGGGCCGAGCACCTCGACCTCGGCGCGCAGCCGCAGCAGTTGGCTGACCGCGTGGTCGAACGTCTCGATCGGGATCGTCGCGGTGCGCAGGCCGTTCGCGTCGGGCGCGGACGCGCTGACGTCGGCTGCCCGGGTGACGGCCGGGCCGAGTGCGTCGCCGAGCAGCTGGAAGCCCTTGGGGGACAGGCGTACCACGGCCTCGCCTTGGTACACAGTGGACTCGTATTGCCGCGACGACTCCGCCCACGACGCGGCCAGGTCGAAGTCGGCCGGGCGCTCGAACCGCTCACCCATCGCCTCGACGGCCCGGATGCTGGCGACCCGGTAGGTCCGCCTGCCGTTGTCGGTGTCGACCACCAGGTACCAGGTGCCCGCCTTCACCACCAGGCCCAGCGGCCGCAGCGTCCGCCGGACCTCCTTGGGTGTCGGCATCCAGCGGCGGTAGCGCACGTCGAGTTCGCGCTGGTCCCACAGGGCCTTGGCCACCTCCGCCAGGTGCGGGGTGTCGTCGGGGTCGCTGAACCAGCCCGGCACGTCGACATGCACCCGCTCCCGAATGCGCGCCGCGCGTTCCCGCAGCTCAGCGGGCAGGGCGGCCATGAGTTTCAGCTCGGTGGCGGCCAGCGCGGCGCCGAGGCCCAGCTCGGCGGCCGGGCCGGGGATGCCGGCCAGGAACAGCGACTCGGCCTCGGTCGCGGTGAGGCCGGTGAGCTTGGTCCGGTAGCCGTCGAGGATCTGGTAGCCGCCCGCCGGTCCGGTCTCGGCGTAGAGGGGCACGCCTGCCGTGGTCAGCGCGTCGATGTCGCGGTAGACCGTGCGAACGGACACCTCCAGGCGCTCCGCGAGTTCCCGGGCGGTCAGCCTGCCGCGGGTCTGCAGGAGCAAGAGGATCGACAGGAGCCTGCTCGCGCGCATGCCGAGAAAGTAGCGGGTATCCCTGACAGTAGGTGGCAGTGATACCTATCAGGCTCACTCCCATGACCATCAGCGACTTCGACTTCCTCGTCGGCACCTGGACCGTCACCAACCGGCGGTTGATCAAGCCCCTCACCGGCGGCGACGAGTGGGACGAGTTCCCAGCCACCTGCACCGCCCACTCGTTCTTCGGCGGCGCGGGCAGCTTCGACGAGATCCACTTCCCGACCCAGGACTGGTCCGGCTCGGCCTACCGCAGCTACGACCACGGCACGGAGCAGTGGTTCATCTACTGGGTGAGCAGCCGCACCGGCCACCTCCAGCCCCCGGTCGCGGGCGGCTTCAACAACGGCGTCGGCGACTTCTTCGGCGACGACGAGCACGAGGGGACCCCGATCCGGGTCCGCTACCGCTGGTCGGAGATCACTCCCGACACCGCACGCTGGGACCAGGCGTTCTCGGTGGACGGCGAGCGCACGTGGGAGACCAACTGGGTCATGGAATTCACTCGCGCGAAGATCTAGGCGAGAAATCTTCTGGTTCCTGCTAACGTCGCATCACGTTGGGCCGATAGGGCTAGCGAGCGGTTCCCGGTGGCACGCCCCCCGACCACCGGGAACCCTTGTTTCGCTGATCGGTCACCAGTAGGTGACAGCAGAAAGGGCGTGTGGGCAGTCGCCCACACGCCCTTTCGACTGAGTGTCAGCAGACCTGCGAGGTCGTCTTCGAGTAGGTGACGCCGCTCGGCAGCAGGTCGATGCCCCCGAACGCCTGGGTGCAGACCGTGGTCGTGGCGGTGGGAGGGGAGACGACCTCCCGCGCCGGGCGCTGTTTGGGGACGCCCCAGACGTAGCCGCTGGGGGTGATCATCGCCGTCTTGATCGAGTAGTTGGCACCGGTGTTGTAGAAGCCCTGCCAGACGTAGACGTACGACCAGTTCCTGGCATTGCCGCCGCAGTAGCCGAAGAACTGCTTGATGCTGATCATCGTCGTGCCCGCGCTGTTCGCCACCGTCGCGGTCGGGCCAAGCTGGCTGGAGACAGTGCAGCCGCTCGGAGCGACCTCGGCCTGCGCGGGAGTGGCCGCGCCAAGGAACGTCGCGGTCGCCAGACCGGCGGCGACCAGCAAGGATCGAAACTTCATGGGTATTCCCCTTCGGAGCATTGGACCGGCCGCTCGACCGGTCCACGTGATCGACAGTCGCAGGTCAAAGCCTGGGGTGTCAAAGAATCCGAGTCAGGGTGGGCGAATGGCGGAGAGCTTGCCGTTATACGGCTCAAGGGGAGCTGCTCCCCTGTATCACATGATATGAGTACTTGTGTGCAAGTTCGAACGACGGTGATGGTGGAGATCCCCGGTCTTCCGACCCCGCCGACTAGGGTCGGGCTCGTGCGTTGTGTGACCGACTCCGAGCGGCGGGCCAGGCTCGCCGCGCGGCATGGGCTCGTCGGGCCCATGCCGTCCACCGACCCAGCTGACGCCGCCGGGGCGATGCTGGCGTTGCACGCCACCGATCCGTGCACCGTCTATCTGTCCGTGCTCGCCCGGATGTCGGTCGACACCGACGCGGTGAGCGCGACGCTCTACGACGAGCGGTCAGTCGTCCGCATGCTCGGGATGCGGCGCACCGTGTTCGTCGTCGGACGCGAGGTGGCTCCGATCGTGCAGGCCGCCTGCACCCGTGCGGTCGCGGTCATTGAGCGGCGCAGGCTGATCAAACACATCGAGGAACTGACCCCGATCACCGACGCGGGCCCCTGGCTGGCCGACGTCGAGGCGGCCACCTTCGCCGCCCTCGTCGCACGTGGCGAGGCCGCGGCCACCGAACTGGCCGCTGACGAACCCCGGCTGCGAACCGCGCTGCTCATGGCCGAGGGCAAGCCGTACGCGGCCAAGCAGAACATCACCTCGAGGGTCCTCGGCCTGCTCGCCGCCGACGGCAAGATCGTGCGCGGGCGGCCGCTGGGGTCGTGGACGTCGACGCAGTACCGGTGGTCGCCGATGACCTCGGTGTACCCCGATGGCCTGCCCGAACTCGACCCGGCGACGGCACGGGCGGAGCTGGCCAGGCGCTGGCTGCGGGTGTTCGGCCCGGCCCCGGTCACCGACCTCAAATGGTGGGCGGGCTGGACCCTCGGCGACACCCGCAAAGCCCTCGCCGAGATCGGCGCCGTCGAAGTCGACCTGGACACCGGCAAAGGCGTGCTCCTCGCCGACGACCTCGACGTGGTCGCGGACGCCGCGCCGCGCCCGGTGCTGCTGCCCGCGCTGGACCCGACGCCGATGGGCTGGAGCGACCGCGGCTGGTTCCTCGGCGAGCACGGCCCGGCGCTGTTCGACCGGTCGGGCAACATCGGCCCGACGGTGTTCTGGAACGGCCGGATCGTCGGCGGCTGGGCCCACCTGCCGTCCGGCGAGATCGCGGTACGGATGCTGGCGGACATCGGGTCCGAGGGCGCCGCGGCCGTGACGGCGGAGGCGGAGCGGCTGGCCGGACTGATCGGCGACGTCCGGGTGCGCTCCCGGTTCGCGACTCCACTGGAACGGGAGCTGCTCAGTTCGTGATCGATGGTCGGTGCGTCGCCATCGCCTCATTCGGTTCCGCGAGGGCGGCCAGGACGGCACCGATGGCGGGGCGGGAGCCGGAGCTGGTGCGCCACAGGGCAAAGACCCGTCGGGTGGGGACCGGCTCGATCGGCACGAAACAGACGCCTGACAGCGCCGGTTCGCGGCCGAGCCGGGGGATCACCGCCGCCCCCAGCCCGGCCGAGACGAGCGCGAGCTGGGTGGAGTGCTCCGATGCGGTGTGGACGACCCGAGGCCCTGGCAGGGTCACGGTGAGCCAGTCATGGCAGATCTGGCCCTCGGACCAGCTGATCCACTCCTCGTCCGCCAAGTCCGCCAATGTCACTGACGCGTGACCGGCCAGCGGATGACCGTCCGACAGCGCGACGTCGAGGACGTCGTCGAACAGGTGCCGGGAGGACAGGTCCGGCGGCAGGTCGAGCGGTGCCTCCGCCCAGTCCTGCACGACCGCCACATCCAGGTCGCCCCGCCGCAGCGCCGCGATCGCGATGTCGGGCTCCTGCTCGGCCAGCCGCACCGTGAGGTCCGGGTGCGATCGCAGCGACCGCAGCGCGGAGGGCAGCAGGCCCCGGGCGGCGGTGGCGAACGCGCCGATGGTCACCAGGCCGGTGACCGCGCCGCGGAAGTCGGCGAGGTCGGCCTCGATCCGCTCGACCTGGGCCAGCAGCCTGCCCGCGTGGTCGGCGAGGAGTCGGGCCGCGTCCGTTGGCCGGATTCCGCGCCCGTCACGTTCGAGGAGGCGCTGCCCGACCTCCCGCTCCAGCCGCGCGACCTGCTGCGACACCGCTGACGTGGTGACATGCAGGGTCTCCGCCGCGGCCCGGACCGAGCCGGTCGTGCAGACCGCGTGCAGGACGCGGAGGCGTTCCAGGTTCAACACTTCAGCGATGCTACGCGGTTTAGGCAAGAAAGTATCGCTTGTCTTAGCAATGGAGTCCGGCCAGGCTGGCTGACATGACCACCTTCCTCATCGGCGGCGACCTGCCCGTCCGCCGCCTCGGCTTCGGGGCCATGCGGCTGCGCGGGGCCGCGGACCGCCGCGCCGACTCGATCGCGATCGCCCGCCGCGCCGTCGAGCTGGGCGTGACCCTGTTCGACACCGCCGACTCCTACGACCTCGGCGGCAACGAGGAACTCCTCGCCGAGGCGCTGTATCCGTATCGAGACGACGTCGTCATCGCCACCAAGGCTGGGCAGTGTCACCCCGGCACCGACTGGATCCCGCTCGGCAGGCCCGAATACCTGCGCCAGCAAGCCGAATTGAGCCTGCGCAGGCTGCGACTCGACCGCATCGACCTGTTCCAGCTGCACCGGATCGACCCGCTGGTCCCCCTCGCCGACCAGATCGGCGCCCTGCGGCGGATGCAGGACGAGGGGAAGATCCGGCACGTCGGGCTGTCCGAGGTGACTGTCGAGCAGATCGACGAAGCCAGGAAGATCACCCCGATCGTGTCCGTGCAGAACCGCTACAGCCCGACCGATCGGGTGTGGGAACCCGTCCTTGACCACTGCGAAGAGCACGGCATCGCTTTCCTCCCATGGCGACCGCTGGCGGGGACGACGTCTGCTCCTGAGGCGCTGGCGTGGTTGCTGGACCGTTCGCCGGTCATGGTCCCGATTCCCGGCACGTCATCGATGGCGCACCTTGAGGAGAACATGACGGCGTACACCGTGCGTGCTGGAGTCGCCGGATAGTTCCGTCTCATGGGTGGAAACGCCCTCACGCCTTGGGATGGATCTCCGCCCGAATCCGCGCATCGCGTCTGGCTGGTTCCTATTGTCGGCCCAATGGGAATCTTTAACGGTGCGGGCGGCCGCGAACTGGGTGATCTCCTCCGGGTACACCGTGTCGCGGCCGGGCTGAGCCTGAAACAACTCGGCGCACGTGTGGGCCGCTCGCCCGCCCACCTCCACAGGCTGGAGGTGGGCGAGCGCGCCGTCACGACGGAGACGGAGGTCGTCCATTACCTGGCATCCTGCGGCGCGCCCTTCCAAGACGTTCAGCGGCTTGTCCGTTTCTGCCGGGAGATGGACGACACCCGGGGCTATTGGCTGCCGACTCATGGCAGGTGGATGGGCGACTCACTGCGTTCGCTGATCTTCCACGAGTCCTCGGCCGTGTCTTCGGTGAACTACGAACCGGAATTGGTCCCAGGCCTGCTGCAAACCGAGGCATATGCGCGCGCGAGGTTCCTCTGCCATGCGGATCAAGCCGACGATGTCGAGCCGGGCGTGAAAGCGCGAACCGAACGACAGCGGATCCTGTTCCGTCGAACTCCAGCCAAGTTCACCTTCCTTGTCCAAGAGCGTGCTCTCCGTCTGATCGTTGGTGATCACCAGCTCATGACCGAGCAGATGCTCGCCATGCTCTTCCTGGCCGACCAGCCAAACATCAAGATCCGTGTGGTGCCGGGGACCGAGGCGTTCGGAGGTTCCTTCCACTACTTCGGATTCGAGCGCCGGAATCCGTCGCTCGTCTACCTGGACAACCATGTCGGAGGTCTTTTCCTGCAAGACAAAGGCCTCGTCGAGAGCTACGTGACGGTTCTGCGAAGCGTGGCCAAGGTGGCCATGAACGCCGAAGAGTCGCGGATGTTGATCGCAGACCTCGCCGGCGACTACGACCGAGTGTCAGACTGTCTGAATGACTCAGGGCAAGTGGCGCAAGAGCAGCTTTAGTGACGCAGGCCAGTCCGCGTGTGTGGAGGTCGCGTTGACTCCGGATTTGGCTCGGCTGCGGGATTCCAAGAACGCAGGCGGCCCCACACTCGCGGTCAGCCCAACCGCCTGGACCACCTTCCTCACCCGAATCGCCTGATCTCAGTCCGATGGGTGGGGGTCAGCCCCGAAGATCCTTGCGAGCGCGATCGGTCTGCTGTCCGCGCTGAGCAGACTCTTGTGCCACAGGTTGTATTGCAGCGCCTGGCAATCCACCGCGCTCGTGCCGTGGTCGACGTGCTCGACGTCCATGAACACCGGCAGCACCTCCCGCAATGAATCGTGGCACCGCAGCCAGAACGGGCCCCACCCGCCCGCGACCTCGCGGTCCACGTGGTTCCCGATCACTCCGGTCACCACCGCCAGCGCGATAGCCCAGTTCGTGGCCGACAGCGGCCCGTCGTCCAACGCAGCCCCGATCAGCACGACGAGGATCACCGCCAGGACGGCGGGCACCAGCAGTCGGGCGAGGAAACACGCGCCCCGCCACTCGATCGACTTCGGGTTCCGGTCCCGCAGAGCGCGGAAAGCGGCGTCCTTCGCCCAACCCCAGCGTGCCGTGACCGACACCGCGGCCACGAGGATCGTGGCGATCAGGGCGTAGACCATCAGAGCCCGCGTGGCAGACAATGATCGCCGATGCAGCACCACCCGTTGGGTGTCACCACGATGTCCAAGCCGCAGCGCATGCAGGTTCCGGCACTCATGGTGAGTCCAAGGGTCGCGTTGAGCGCGCCCTGGGCGACCGTTCGGAGGAAAGCATCGGGATATTCGGCCCAGAGCGGTGAGCCCTGGCCGATCAGTCGCCGACCGAATTCCTGGGCGAGAATCGCCAGGAGGCGGGCGGCCTCGACGGGTGTGTTGGCAGTGGGCGGCTCCTGGCCGGACGTCATGCTCACTTGATCCATGGTGGCCGATCACTCGACGCCCCGGCAGGGTCGTACGGCCCAGGTATGGTCGCGGCCATGGACAACATGACCAGGGTCGAGCAGGTCGTCGCGGGCCTGCCCGAGGCGCAGCGGGTCGATGTGGCCGAGTGGGGTGACCATCCGACGTTCCGGGTGCGGGGCAAGAACTTCATCTTCTCCGACCACCAGGCCCACCGGCTGACGGTCAAGCTGTCCAAGGCGGAAGCCGAGGCCGTCGTCGCCACCGATGACGCCGCCGAGCCCGCGGGCTACGGCCTGGGGCGACACGGCTGGGTCGCGCTCGACGTCCCGCCGGACAGCGACGACGCTCGGTGGGACCAGATCGAGGAGTGGATCCGCACTTCGTACTGCCTCGTCGCGCCCAAGGCGTTGGCCCGGTCGGTCGAACAAAGCGAATAGCCGGACGGAAAGTCACCGGCAAATGGGCTTTTCGTTTCCAATCAACGAATTCTCCTTGGTCACACCGCGAAACGTTGGTCGTTTATTCGCGATCTAACCGACACGCCACCATCGCGGATCGGCGCTACGTCGTGAGAACCAAGGACGGTCATGAGAGTGCTTCGCGCCCGCCGGGCGATACTGGCCGCGCTCGCCGCCATCGTGTCGCTGGTCGTGGTGACCTTCGGCCTGCCGGTGCACGCCCAGCCCACTGGGCCCGCGCTCGTGCAGAAGGTCACCGCCCGCGTCTACGCCACCAGCAAGGCGGTGACGCTGCCCAACCCGATCGTCGCGGGCAACCGGATCGTCGTGCAGGTCGGCATCTGGAGCGGCGCCCAGTCGACCGCCTCTCTGGTCAAGGACGCCGCGGGCAACACCTACACCAAGGTGCTGGTCTTCACCGCGTCCGAGCACACCGAGATGAGCGTCTGGACCGCCCCGATTACCAAGGGCGGCGGCACCAAGCCCGCGATCACCGTCACCGCGACCAGCGCGGCCGACATCGGCATCAACGCGGTCGAGTACTCCGGCCTGTCCACCGCGGCGGGCATGGCAGCCGTCGACGTCAAGTCGCAGGCCACCGGGACCAGCTCGGCGGTCGGCGTGGTCAACTCCGGTCCGACCCCGGCGACCACTGAGACCGGTCTCGCTCTCGGGTTCTACGTGGACTCCGGCTTCGGCAAGACCCTCACCGCGGCCAACGGCTTCACCGCGCGGTCCAACGTCTCGCCCAACTCGACGATGGAGTTCCTCCTGGAGGACAAGGTCGTCGGCGTCGGCGAACAGCCCAACGCGGGCGTCGGGACCGGCGCGAACGTGCCGTGGCTGATGGCGACCGTGGTCTTCCGCGCGGTCACCGGCGGCGGCGGTGGCGGCCCGACCGCGCCCAGCGCGCCGACCGGCGTCGCGGCGCAGGCGGGCAACGGCTCGGTCACGGTCAACTGGACCGCGCCGTACGACGGCGGCAGCCCGCTGACCTCCTACACCGTCACCCCCTACCTCGGTGCCGTCGCGCAGCAGACCACGGTGATCAGCGGTGCGCCGCCGGTCACGACCGCGCAGATCAACGGCCTCACCAACGGCAGCGCGTACACCTTCACCGTCACCGCGACCAACGTTCTCGGCACCAGCGCCGCGTCGGCGCCGTCGGCTCCGGTCACCCCGACCAGCGCGCCGCAGGGCCAGTGGGGCACCACGATGAACTGGCCGTTCGTCGCGGTGCACATGATCGCGCTGAACAACGGCAAGTACCTGCTGTTCGACGGTTGGCACCAGCCGGAGCCCACCTACGTGTGGGACCCGGTGGCCAACACCTTCACCACGATCATGGCCCCGGACAGCATCTTCTGCGCGGGCAACGCGCACCTGCCCGACGGCCGCGTGCTGACCGTCGGCGGCTACGGCGTCGTGTCGACCGGTGAGCTCGGCATCAAGGACACCGCGATCTTCGACCCGGCGAACAACTCGTGGACCCGCATGGCCGACATGCACTACCCGCGCTGGTACCCGAGCCTCACCGAGCTGCCTGACGGCCGCTACCTCACCATCAGCGGCAACACCGCCGACGCGTACACGTGGGCTGAGCACCCCGAGGTGTACGACCCGGCGAACAACACCTGGACCGTGCTGAACGGGATCAACACCTCCACCATCCACGAGGAGGAGTACCCGTTCGCCTACGTCGCGCCCAACGGCAAGGTGTTCACGATGGGGCCGTCGGAGGACGTGCACTACTTCATGGACGTGGCCAACCAGACGCTGCAGCCCTTGGGCGCCAGCGGGGTCGTCAACGGATCGTCCACTATGTACCGACCGGGCAAGGTCCTCTACAGCGGCGGGTCATCGACCGTCGCGCAGGGCACGCCCGCGCAGGCGACCACGGCCGTGATCGACCTGACCGCGCCGTCCCCGGCGTGGCGGACGACCGCACCGATGAACAAGGCGCGTGACTTCCACACCCTCACGACGCTGGCCGACGGCAAGGTGCTCGCCGTCGGCGGCGCGCCGACCAGCGACCAGAGCGTGCTCAACACCAACATCCTGGCCGCGGAGATGTGGGACCCGGCGACCGAGGTGTGGACGACGGTCGGCTCGATGTCGGTGCCCCGCCAGTACCACCAGACCGCGCTGCTCATGCCGGACGGCCGCGTGCTCGTCGCGGGTGGCGGGCACTACAACAGCGCGACCGTGCCCGGCCAGACGTCGGCGCAGATCTACTCGCCGCCGTACCTGTTCAACGGCACCCGACCGACGATCACCTCGGCGCCCGCGTCGACCGCCTACGGCAACACCATCTCGGTGGCGACGCCGGACGCGGCGTCGATCAGCGCGGTCAACCTGGTGTCGATGGGCGCGAACACCCACCAGAGCGACATGGACCAGCGGTTCGTCCCGCTGAGCTACACCGCGGGCGCGGGTTCGCTGAACGTGCAGATCCCGGCGTCGGCCGCGATGGCCCCGCCCGGCGACTACATGCTGTTCGTGGTCAACGGAAACGGCGTGCCCTCGGTGGCCAAAACCGTGCGGATCCTGCCGTCGATCACCGCGCCGTCGGCCCCGTCGTCGGTCACCGCGGTCGCGAGCAACGGCGCGGCCACAGTCAACTGGTCGGCCCCCGGCGACGGCGGCAGCCCGATCACCGGCTACACGGTCACCCCGTACATCGGGTCGACCGCGCAGGCCCCGGTGTCGGCGACCGGCACGTCGAAGCAGGTCACCGGCCTGACCAACGGCACGGCGTACACGTTCAAGGTCACCGCGACCAACGCGATCGGTACCAGCGCGCAGTCCGGTGCGTCCAATGTGGTCACTCCGTCGGCGACGCCGCAGCCCGGCTTCGTCCAGCAGGTCGGCGGCCGCGGCCACGGCACGACCAGACAGGTGGTCACCCCGTCCGCGGTCGCGGTCGGCGACCGGATGGTCGTGCAGGTCGGCACGTGGAACACCGAGAGCGCGCGGGCGACGGCGGTCACGGATTCGGCGGGCAACATCTACACGAAGGTCCTGAGCAACGTCGGCCCCGACGACACCGAGCAGAGCGTCTGGACGGCCCCGATCACCGCGGGCGGCGGCTCCCCGCTGACCGTGACCGCGACGGTCTCGGGCTCGGCGGACATCGGCGTCGCGGCGGTCGAGTACTCCGGGCTGTCCCTCGCGCCGGGCACGGGTTCGGTCGACCAGTTCGTCAAGCGTGCGAGCAACACGGCGGCTGCCAGTTCGGGCCCGACCGCGGCGACCACGGACGGGACGCAGCTGGCGGTCGGTTTCTACCTCGACTCCGGCTTCGGCCGCACGCTGGTCGCGGGATCCGGGTTCACCCAGCGGGTCAACGTCTCGCCCGCCGGGGACATGGAGTTCCTGGTGGAGGACCAGATCGTGGGCCTCGGCGCGACCCCGAACGCCAGTGTCACGTCCGCGGCGAACACGCCGTGGCTGATGTCGACCGTCGTCTTCAAACACGGATGACCGCCATGCTGACCCGCACCTGGCCCAAGGTCGCCATCGGCGTCGCGGTGGCCGCCGCGATCGGTGTCGAGGTGTTCGTCCTGAGCGACTCGGGCGACGCCCCGGCCGACGCGGTCACCGGGTACTTCCAGGCGGCGGTCGATGAGGACTGCCCGACGGCGTTCGGGCTGCTCACGGACCCGGTGCGGGGCAGCTACGGCACCGTCGAGCGGCTGTGTGAGCGGGCGCGGGCGGACACCATGGTGTCGTTCCAGGTCGGGGACACGGAGATGACGGACCAGGGGGCGAAGGTGTTCGTCACCCTGGTCCGGCCCAACCTGACGCTGGTGGACGCGGTGACGCTGGTGTCGGTGGAGGGGGCGTGGAAGATCGCGTCGTTCGAGGTGGTCTCATCGAACCGCGGCCATGGACAGGGCTAACGGGCTGGGTGCGACCGACGTAGACCGGCCCTCCCGACACCGATCGGGTGGCGGGGGAGTCCGGGCGTTGCGCCCGCTCGTCGGCATCGGGGTCGTCGCGGCCGGGGCGCTCGCCGTGTGGTTGGCGCCGGGCAAGGCGCCGGTTCCTGGGCTGCCGGATCCGGGAATCCTTGTCCGGTCGGGTCTTCCGGTCGTGCGCACAGCCAGTGAGATCGCCGCTGTGCTCGTCGTCGGCGCACTTTTGGCCGTGGCCCTTCGGGTCGACATCGTGGCCCTGCGGATCGCGGCGCGGGTCACGCTCGTGTGGGCGGCGCTGGCGTTGGTGATGGTCGTGCTGACCGTGGCCGACTCGCTCGGACAGCCGCTCGCGGGCGTCTTCGACGTGCTCGTGCCGTCGATCGGCCGGTTGCCGGTGGCGGTCGCGTGGCTGGTCGTGGCCCATTTGGCTGGGCTGGTGTGGCTGGGCATCCGCCTGGCGTTGCCACCCGCGGTTCTGTTGACCACCGCGCTTGTCGGCGTCGCGCCGGTCGCGCTCACCGGGCATTCGTCGGCGGGCGGGGACCACGACATCGCCAGCGACAGCCTGATGCTGCACGTGCTGGCCATGTCCGTCTGGGTCGGCGGTCTGGCCGCCCTGCTCGTGTTCGCGCGCAGACCGGAGGGTGCCGCACTGGCGAGGCGGTTCTCCAGCGTCGCCTTGGGGTGTTGGGTGACCGTGGTCGTCACCGGCGTGGTCAACGCACTCCTGCGTATATCCATTGTGGACTTGGTGACCACCCGCTATGGCTGGCTCGTGCTGGCGAAAGTGGCCGCGGTAGGCGCACTCGGCGCATTCGGCTACGCCCACCGACGCCGAACCCTGGACCGACTCGACGCCGGTCGACCCGCATCCTTGCTGCGCCTGGGCGCTGTCGAATTGCTGCTGATGCTGCTGACCATCGGCCTGGCCGTCGGACTCGGCCGCACCGCGAGCCCGGTCGGCGAACGGCGTCGGTTGTCGACGACCGAGGTCCTGATCGGCTACGACCTGCCCGGCCCGCCGAGCATGATCGGCTGGCGGCTAGACCTGGTCTTCGGCACGGTCGCCGTGGTTGGCGCCATCTGGTACCTGATCCGCTTCCGCGCTCCGACCGGCCGCATGGTGTCCTGGTTGTCCGGATGCGCTCTGCTGTTCGCCGCCACCTGCTCAGGCCTGGGTGAATTCGAGCCCGCCGTGTTCAGCGCACACGTCAGCCTGCACGTGATCGTCGGCCTCGCCGTCCCGGCCCTGCTCGCCTACGGCTATCCCGTCGAGTGGCACCCCAAGCCGACGATCGCGGCTGTTTCGGCAGGCGTGCTGCCAGTGCTCCTCTACGTCGTCGGTGGCTTCGATGAGGTAGCAGGCCAGCACTGGGCCCGACTCGCGACACTGGCCTGCTCGCTCGTGGCGGGCTTCGCCCTGCTGCGTTTGCGTGGAATCGCCGTCTACGCCGTCGCCGGTATCTGGGCGGCTGTCGGCGGGGCGCTTCTGATGCGGGAAACGGCGCTCGGACGCGGGTTCTACGGCAAGCTCGACCTCGACTGGACCCGCGACCTGCTCGCCGACCAGCGGCTCGCGGGCTGGGTCGCTCTGGGCGCCGCCGTCGCGTTGGTCCTGTTCGAGTGGCGCTCACCGCTAGGCTCGGTCCGTGGCGAAGTACTTCGACGTGCATCCGGACAACCCGCAGCGACGATCGATCCTGCAGGTGGTGGACCTGCTGCGATCGGACGGCCTGATCGCGTACCCGACCGACTCCTGCTACGCCCTGGGCTGCAGGCTGGGCAACAAGGACGGCATCGATCGGATCCGTGAGATCCGCCAGCTCGACGACCGGCACCACTTCACCCTGGTCTGTCAGGACTTCGCGCAGCTAGGTCAGTTCGTACAGGTCGACAACTCCGTCTTCCGCGCGATCAAGGCGTCGACACCGGGCAGCTTCACCTTCATCCTGCCCGCCACCAAGGAAGTCCCCCGCAGACTCCTGCACGCGAAGAAGAAGACGGTCGGCGCCCGCATCCCGGATCACGTCGTCACCCAGGCCATCCTCGCCGAACTCGGCGAGCCGATGCTGTCGAGCACGCTGCTGCTCCCCGACCAGCCCGAACCGATGACCCAGGGCTGGGAGATCAAGGAACGGCTCGACCACCAGGTAGACGCGGTCATCGACTCCGGTGAGTGCGGCACTGTGCCTACTTCGGTCATCGACTTCTCCGAGGGCGACCCGGAGATCGTCCGACGTGGTGCTGGGGACGTGTCCCGGTTCGAGTAATCGAACAGGTGTTCGAACAGCGTGGTAGTATCTGTGGTGGGAGCAGATACGGGGGGAGCGCTGGCAGTGATCAAGATCTACCACCCATGGCCGGTTCCGGTGGAGGCCCTGTGCTATTCGGTACCGGAATCCCTGACCGAGATGTCGGTCTGGGTAAAAGCGCTACGGTCGCGCGGCCTGATCAGCCCGGACGTCGGATTTGAAATCCGATGGACACAACCTCTGATGGGTGTTCTGACTGGCACGGGAAGGGCCTGCGAAGTCCAACCGTCGGCATTCTTGGTCTTCGGGCGAAACGGCCTGGAGGTGCTGGACCGCATGACTTTCTTACGCCAGTACAAAGAGCCCTGAGTCTTGTGTCTCGCGCGCGGCGTCAGTCGTCGTCGTTGTGAGAACGTCCAGAATGATATGAGTCTTGGGGGTTGGGCCAGATCATCAGCACGATGACCATGAACAAGATCAGGCCGAGTGTGGGCGGCAAGTTCTCTTCAACTCGCGCCTTGCCTTCGGGTCCTGAGTTGTAGACGAATACAATCAACGTGACTAGCGGCGCCACGATGCCGAAGGTGATTACCTTGATTGCCAGCTTGTACTCGCACAGACCGATGCAGCGTCCCGGGTAGCGGTGTCCGCACGTCTTGCTGGCCCTCGACAGCGTCCGGGGAAGCTGTCGGTTCGGGGGCAGGGGGTCAAAGATCCGCGCCACAGAACTGACACTTCTGCTTCAGCCTCGCCCTCATCGGCACCAGCTTCAGCCCCTCCGTCGTCGGCGCGGTCTTGGGCATCAGCGTAGCGCCAATGTCGCTGTCTGTCTTGGCAGGCTCCGCGGATCGAAATGCTCTTGGCATTCGTCCTTCCACGAGCGATGTCTTGTTCGTTGCCTACTTCCGGTGCGTTGTTTTCGGGGTGGCAGGATGTGGGTATGACTCTTGTGCCTGAGGTGTACGGTCGGTTGTTGTTGACTGAGCGGGATGCTTTGTTGCCCATCCTTAGGCGTACGCCTGACGCGGCCTTCGATCTGCCGACCGTCTGTGATCTGTGGTCGGTTCGGGATGTGATCGCGCACTGTGCGGTCGCGTTGACTCGGGTGGCTCTGGGTACTGCCCATGACTTCAGTCCTGAGGACAACCAGGCTGATGTGGACTCGAAGCGTCACTTGTCGGTGTCCGAGTTGGTGTCCGAATTGGAGCGTGCCTACGAGCTTGGGGCCGCCAGTCCTGAGATCTTCCGGGTCGCGCTTGGGGAGTGGATCCACGGTGGTGATATCCGGGAGGCCTTGGGCGAGTCAGGTGCTTATGCGTCCGAAGGCGCTGACGACGCACTTATCTTGCTAGAGCAGCGCAGTCGGATTCGGGAGGCTCCGCCGACCGACGTGACACTGACCGACGGACGCACGCTTCGCCTAGGCGACCCGGAGGAAGACGACGTCGCGGAGCTGAAGACCGATGTCGAGGGGCTGTTCCGCATCGTCGCGAACCGTCGGCCTGAGCTTGCCGTGGCCGAGTTGACCGGTGTAACTGTCCGAGAGTTGCGGATGTTCTCCTGAGACGCGAGAAGCGCCCGGCACGAGTGCCGGGCGCTTCCCGTTCCAGCGGTTAGGACCTATCAGGTGGTGAGGGTCCAGTTGTCGATGTAGCCGGTGTCGTTCGTCTCGACGTCCTGCACGCGGAGCTTCCACGTGCCGTTGCGAGCCTCACTCGACAGGTTGACCGTGTAGGTCGCGTTGACGTTGTCGGCCGAGTCGTTTGAAGAGGAGTTCTTCAGGCGGTAGGCCGTGCCGTCGGGTGCGACCAGGTCGATCACCAGGTCGCCGCGCCAGGTGTGGACGATCGCGACCGCCACCGTGCTGGTGGCCGATGCGTTGCCCGAGCAGGTCAGCGCGATCGAGCTTTCCACGGTGGTGTTGTCGGCGATGTTGACGTTCGTGCCGTTGCTGGCCGGGGCGCAGGAGGTGCCGCCGCCGGTCGCGGCCGGGTTGAACGACCAGGTGTCGATCTTGCCGACGTCACCGGGGCCGGAGTCGTTCACTCGCAGCTTCCACGTGCCGTTGGCCGTCTCCGCCGACAGGTTCACCGTGTAGGTGGTGACCAGGTTGTCCGTGCCCGCGCCGGTCTTGTTGTGCAGCACGTACGCGCTGCCGTCCGGAGCGACCAGCGACACCGTCAGGTCGCCGATGTAGGTGTGGACGATGTTGACGTCGACCTTGGCCGTCGCCGATGCCGCACCCGAGCAGCCGGACACGGTGACCGGGGACTCGACCGTGGCGTTGTCGGTGATGGAGAAGTCGGTGCCGTTGCTGACCACCGAGCAGGTCCCGGCCGGGTTGACCGTCCACGTGAACGACGCCGAGCCGGACTTGGCCGGGCTGGAGCTGTCGGTCGCCGTCACCGTCACGTTGGACGTGCCGGTCGCCGACGGGGTGCCCGAGATGGTGCCGCTCGACGAGCTGATCGACAGGCCTGCGGGCAGGCCGGTCGCCGACCACGTGTACGGCGAGGTGCCGCCGGACGCGCTGTTGGGCAGCGAGGCCGAGGTGTTGACCGTGGTGGTCTGGTTGCCCGGGTTGGCCACGGTCACCGAGGTGCTGCCGCCACCGTTCATGAACGCGGTGTAGAGCAGGCGGTTCGGTGAACCCGCGTTGATCCCGGTCAGCTTGTCGACCGACGCGTTGGTGACCAGTGCGTCGCGGACCTGCTGCGGGGTGGCCGACGTGTTGAGGCCGAGGTAGACCGCCGCGGCGCCCGCGACGGTCGGGGAGGCCATCGAGGTGCCGGTCATCGTCGCGCTGCCGGTGTTGTTGTTGTAGGCGGCGGAGACGATGCTCGTGCCCGGTGCCCAGATGTCCAGGCAGGACCCGTAGCTGCTGGGACCGGTGCCGTTGTAGCGCTGGTCCTGCTGGTTGCTGTTGCCGACGGTGACGGCCTCGGGAACCAGCTGCGGGCTGTAGTAGCAGGCGTCGTCGTTGGAGTTGCCCGCCGCCTGGACGAACTGGACGCCGCTGGCGATCAGCGACTTCACCGTGTTGTCCATTGTGGCGTCGGAGCAGCGGGAGCGGCAGCCGATGCTGTAGTTGACGACGGCGGGCTTGGTCGCGTTGTTCTTGACCCAGTTGATGCCCGCGATGATGTCGTCGTTGGAGCCGGAGCCCGCGCAGTCGAGCACGCGGACCGCGTGGATGGTGGCCTTCTTGGCCACGCCGTAGGTCGTGCCCGCCGCGGTGCCCGCGACGTGCGTGCCGTGGCCCTGGCAGTCGGTCGGCGTGGCGTCGTTGTCGACGAAGTCGTAGCCCGCGGCGACGCGGCCGGTGAAGTCCTGGTGGTTGGCGTTGATGCCGGTGTCGAGCACGTAGACGTGCACGCCCTGCCCAGGGTTCGTCGGGTAGGTGAACGACTGGTTCAGCGGCAGGTCGCGCTGGTCGATCCGGTCGTCACCCCAGTTCGGCGGGTTGGGCTGGGTGTCGAGGGCGACCATGTAGTGCGCCTGCTCGACCGAGGCCACACTCGGGTCGCGCGCGACGTCCTTGGCCTCGTCCTCGGACATGGTCGCCGAGTAGCCGTTGATGACGTCGAGCTGGTGGCGCAGCTTGCCGCCGTGCCTGCGGGTCAGGTCCGCGGCGGCGGTGCCGACAGCGGCGACGCTGTTGGCGTTCTTGAACTTGACGATGTAGCGGCCGGGGACCGAGCCCGGTGCGTTGGCGTTCTGGATGGCCACGTCCGCTGTCTCGGCCGAGTAGGCCGGGATGGACACAGCGGCGATTCCGGCGGTGGCGGCGATCGCGAGTACCGCGATTCGGGACGCCTTCTTACGCAAGAGGGTGCGCTTCATGAATGCCGATTCCTTACTCTGCAGGGGATGCGATCAGTAAGGACACGGGTCGGCTTTCCCGAGTCCAGGCAGGACACTGGTCGCGCCCGCATACTGCCACGCGAATGGCCTAGTGAGAAGGGGAATGGGTTCCCAGTGCGCGAATCCGCTTATCCTGTTAACTGTGAATATGGGCCACGCCGCAGGCCATAGTGACTTGCCCGGAGAATTCCAGGACAGCAGTCGTCGGAGGTTTCGTGGCTGGGGTGGCGCGGGTCCTGCGCTCCTGGCCAGGCTGGACCACTGGCTGGTCCAGCCCGGCGTCCGCGACGGCCGCGCCGGTGGATTCCCTGTTACCGCGCGGGCCTCATTGATTACTTTCCGATTCTGGCGACGGCTTAGATCAGATGAATTCAGGCAGGCGTTCGGCGATTTCGGCGGGCGCGGGCATCGCGGCGATCTCGGCCGCGATCTCACGCGCCCGCGTCTTGACCGATTCATCCGCCAGCAGTTCGCGGGAATTCGCCAGGAGTGCCTCTACAGTGAATTCGTCGCCGACGAGTTGGGTGCCCGCGCCGGACGTGCTGACCGCTTCGGCGTTGACGAATTGGTCGGCGCCCTGCGGCAGGAACAGCTGCGGAATCCCGCTCGCGAGCGCGCCCAGCGTGGTGCCGCTGCCGCCGTGGTGGACGACGAGGTCGACGTAGGGGAGCAGGTCGGCCTGCGGCACCCAGGGCAGCACGGTGACGTTCGCCGGTGACGCGCCGATCGTGGCGACGTCGACCGTCGGCCCCGCAGCGACGACGACCCGGCCGGGCAGCTGGGCCAGCCCGTCGATCGCGGTGCGCAGCACCGCCGCCTGGCCGAACGCGGTGCCCAGGGTCAGATAGGTGAGCGGCTCGCGGTGCTCCCGGACCCAGCCCGGCAGCTCGCCCGGCTCGGCGAAGGGCACCGGCCGGATCGCGATCCGCTTGCTGACCACGGTCAGGAACTCCTTGTCCTGCAAGGACTCCGGGAAGATGTCGAGATACGGGTCCGGCGAGGCCGCGGTCGGGTCGAACGGCACCCCGAGTTCGGCGGCGAACTCCCCGAGCAGACGCTTCATGTCGCTGAACGGTTCACGGACGTTGCCTCGCCCGAACGCGTGGCACAGCACCGGGATCCCCGCGGCCCGCGCGGCGAAACCCGCGCCCATCGTCGCCGCCTCGTAGACCACCAGGTCCGGCCGCAGCCGCTCCAACACCGGCCCCAGGTCGCGGGCGACGCGCCGGGTCAGCGCCGAGGCGAAGACCCTGCCGACCACGCCTTCCATCTTCTCGCGGTTGGCGAAGTCGTACGGCTGCCCGGCGGTGACCTCCGCGAACGCCTCGCCGATGGTCATGCCCACGTCCTCGACGGCGAAGCCGAGCCTGGTCAGCACCGGGTGGAACGAGGAATGGGTGGCGTAGGTGACGCGGTGGCCCGCGTCCCTCGCGGCGATGGCCAGCGGCAGCAACGGGTACGTGTGGCCGTGGCTGGCGAGGCTGCTGATCAAGACATGCACGTCACCGACAGTACTTGTCGGATCTCGTCGATTGCTCGTGTCTCACTAACGGCCGTCTCAGCATCATTCACACGATCGAGTGATCTTGTGTTAGTGCAGATCAGGGCCAGTTTTCAGTGGCTATCATCGAACGTATGTGCACCTCTGGCTCGCTCGGTTCGGAGCTCGATGCCGCCGTGGTCGGCGACATCGAGTCGATGAGCGACGTCCAGGCGCTCGAGGTGTTGCGGCGGGCGGAGCGGATTCGGGCCGGGGCGGACGCGGTGGCGGTGCGGGCGATGGCTCGGATGGCCGCGCTGCGCCCCGACCGTGACGGCGGCGGGCACCGGTTCGCGGGCGCCGAGGTGGGGGCGGAGCTGCGGTGGACTCCGGCGCAGGCGGCGAGCAGGGTCGCCACCGCCGATCGGTTGGTGCGTTCGTTCCCGGCGACGGTGGCGGCGTTGGCCGAAGGCCGGATCGACTTGCCGAGGGCCGCGTTCCTGGCCGAGGTGACCTCCACACTGGACACCGACAAGGCGAGCGAGGTGGAGGCGTGGATTCTCGCGCGCGGCGAGGACAAGACCATCGCCGGGTGGCGTCAGGCGCTGCGGGCGAAGAAGGACCGAGTCGACCCGGTGGGCGCGGACCGGCGCCGTGAGCAGCGCCGCGCCGAGCGGCGGGTGGAACTCTCCCCGGCCGACGACGGCATGGCGTATCTGGAGGTCTACGACACCGCCGAGCGGATGCGCGCGGTATGGCTCGTTCTCGATCGGATGGCGCGCACCGCTCGGGCCAATGGTGCGGGTGAGTCACTCGGCGCGTTGCGTGCGGACGCCCTGTTCGACGTTGTGTTCGGCATCGGATCGCAGCGCGCGATCACCGTCGAACTCCAAGTCGCGGTCCCGTTCACGGTGTTGCTGGGTGCGCACGTCGGCGGCACCCTGGACGGGTATGGGCCGATCCCGAACCTGGCGATCAAAGAGTTGATCACCAATCGCGG
The DNA here is from genome assembly GCA_035540215.1 of Actinokineospora sp. Classification (GTDB taxonomy): domain Bacteria; phylum Actinomycetota; class Actinomycetes; order Mycobacteriales; family Pseudonocardiaceae; genus Actinokineospora. The sequence goes on from DATLIA010000112.1 coordinate 36,558, forward strand.
CGCTTCCTGGCGCCGGATCATCACCGACCCGATGGGCAAGGTGCTGGAGGTCTCCCAGCGGCGCCACCCAGGTGCGGATCTGGCCCGCCACATTCGGCTGAGGGACCGCACGTGCCGTTTCGTGGGTTGTCACCGGCCCGCCGTGTCATGCGAACTCGATCACACGATCGAACATGCCCGTGGCGGACCCACCAGCGAGCGCAACCTCGCATGCCTGTGCTCTCTCCATCACAAACTCAAGGACCAACCGGGCTGGGCGTTGCGTCAGTCCAGACCGGGGGATTTTCTCTGGACGACACCGACGGGCCGACGGCTGGCCGTCACTCCGGACCCGTTCGTCGAGTTCGACGACACTCCCGTCAGCGCACCGGAACCAGCGCCGTTCTGACGCGAACAACTCTGGGGGAGCAACAGGGCAGGGCAGTGAGGTGCCGTCACTGTGCACCAGTCAGCGAAGGTGGTGGCGGCCAGTCCCGGCATGGTCGTGGGTGAGCAGGCCAGGGGTGTGGCGGGTCTGCTCCGCGACCAGGTCGTCGCAGAGGTCGAGTGTGTCGTCCACATAGGACTTCGCGTGGTGGAGTTCGGCGCGGCACTGGCGGACGTAGCGGCGGCCGAGGGCCGCCGCGGTTGACCGGGCTGAACTGCCACCCTGCGGCTCGGAGGTCGCCCAGCCGGTCAGGGCGGTTCGCGTGGCCATAGTCGTGTCCTTGCTCGGGGTTGAGACCCGTGCGGCGCGGCGCTGCGAGGCCGCGCCGCACGGGCGGCGGCTCGGGGAGGAGACCGAGCCGCGGCAAGGCCGCCAACAAGATCAGTCGCGTCGAAGGCGGTCGGATCGGCATCGAGAGGGCAGACCTCGACGTGCTCCTCGACATCTACGACGCATCCGAGAAGGACCGATTCTGGTGCCGTGACCTGCAAGTACGGTCCAAGGTCCGCCGAGGCCGACCGATGGCGGGCGAGACCACCCTGTACTTGGGGCCAAGATGGTTCCGCGCGTACCGCGACCTCGAACTCGGCGCCACGGAGATCATGGAAGTCGGGTCCGAGATCATCCCGGGCATCCTCCAGACCGAGGCGTACACCCGGGCCATGTTCGCCGCGTATGGCAGCGAGCCGGACGAGGAAGTGGTCAAGGAGACGGTGGCCATCCGGGCGGAGCGGCGAACCCGGCTCGACCAAGCGGGTGAGACCCATTACTCGTTCGTGTTGAGCGAATCATCGCTGCGTAGGCAAATCGGCGGTCGGTCGGTGCTGGCCGGTCAGCTCCGGCACCTCGCGGAGGTCTCGCTCCTGCCCCGCGTCACCTTGCAGGTGGTGCCATTCGACTCCCAGTCCTACCAGCCGATGAGCTTCAACTTCACCGTGTTCCGGTTCGGGCGGGACATGGGCGATGACATCGTCTACAGCGAGATGTTCGGTGGCGCTGTATATCTCGACAAGCCGACCGAGCAGGTCCCGGTGTATCCCGAACTGTTCGGCCGACTACGGGGTGCGGCGCTCGGCCCAATGGAGTCGCGTAGCTTCATCCTTGAACTGGCTGACCAGTTCGCTGCGCAACAAACATGATGAAGGGTGCGAGCCCATGACAGAACTCGGCACTGACTGGACCATGGTGCCGTTCCGCAAGTCCTCGTCCAGCGATGTCAATGGTGGCAACTGTGTCGAGGTCGGCGGACGTTCTGGCGTGGTGGGCGTGCGGGACTCGAAGAACCCGGTCGGCGGCGTGCTCGCGCTGCCCGGCCAGGTCTGGACGACGTTCGTCGCCACGCTGACCCGGTAACCACTCGCGGCTGGTCGTCGGCTTCGGCAGGCGGCCGGCCGCGGCTGTTCAGCGGGCGTGGGCGCGCAGTTGGTATGTGCCAACGGTTGTCGCGACGACAACTCCGTCGGCGTCGGTGAGTTCGGCTTCCAGCAGGAAGGTCGACTTGCCCAGCTCGTCGGCTTCTGCCGCGACCCTGGTGATCGTGTCCGCGTCCAGCGTCGCGGTCGACCGGATGTCAGTGCGCGCGGGTTTGCGGAAGTCGATCTTGACGTCCTTGACCACCGGGTAGAACCGCGCCAGATCGAAGCTGGGCAGACAGATCGCGCCGCCCAGCACCTCGGCGACGGTGAACAGGACTCCGGCGTACATCGTCCCGAAGTGGTTGCCGTTGCCCTCGATCGGCACGACACACACCGCGCGGCCCGGTGCCAACTCGACAGCGATGATTCCCATCCGGTGCGCCTGCGGGATCAGCGTGGCCAGGGCCTGGTTGAACAGCTCGGTGTGCGACACCCGCGTCACCATACGGCTACCGCACGGCGGCGGGCAGCAGCGCGGGATCACCTTCCGGCCAGGCCAGCGGGTCGGGGCCGAGCGCGGCCAGCTCATCGAACTGGAGCACGGCCCACGGCGAGATCTCCCGCCGCCCGTCGCGCACGTCGGCGAAGAACGGGGCCCACTCGACCCACTCCACCGAGTCCACCTCGTCCGGGTTCGGCACGGGTTCGACGTCAGTGCGGACCCGGAACACCGGGCACAATTCGTTCTCGACTATTCCGTCCGGCATCACCGCTCGGTAGCGGAACTCCGGCAGGACCAGGGTCAGCTCTGCGGCAACCAGCCCGAGTTCCGCGGACAGCCTGCGGCGGACGGCGTCCTCGACGGGCTCGTCGGGGAGGGGATGGCCGCAGCAGGAGTTCGTCCAGACGCCCGGCCAGGTCTTCTTGGTCAAGGCGCGGCGGGTGATGAGGAAGCGTCCGTCTCCGTCGAAGACGTAGCTGGAGAACGCTAGGTGCAACGGCGTCTCGGCGTGGTGGACCTCGGCCTTGGCCGCTGTTCCGATGCCGTGGCCCGCGTCGTCCACGAGAATTACTCGCTCCTCAGTCACCCGCTCACCCTTACTCACAGTCACTCGTACGGCAAGGCACCGGACGGGTCAGATCTCCAGGTCTCGCTCTACCGCCGCGAGCTCTTCCGGGGTGCCCTGGACCTTCGGGCCGGTGAACCACTTGCGGGCCGACGCCAGCCACCACAGGCCCGCCCCGCCCAGTACGACCAGGAACGCGATCGGGGTGTAGTTGAGCTTGTCCCAGGTGACCGGGTAGCTCTGCGGCAGCATGAACAGCACGAAGATGAAGCCGACCCACACCGTCGCCACGATCCCGACCGGCCTGCCCCAGCGGCCGAGGTGCCATGGGCCGGGCTGGAAGTCGTCGCCGCGGCGGACGCGGAGGAAGACGGGGATCACGTAGGCCACGTACAGGCCGACGACGGCGATCGACGTGACCGCCGCGTAGGCGGTGGCGCTCCACAGATACGGGACGGCCAGCACGAACGCGCCGACCGCGGCCAGCCAGACGGAGTTCGTGGGTGTCCGGGTGCGCTTGTTGATCTTGTGCCAGATCTGGGAGCCGGGGATCGCGCCGTCGCGGGCGAAGGCGTAGATCATCCGGGAGTTGCCGGTCACCGCCGCCATGCCGCAGAACAACTGCGCGCCGATGCAGATCAGCAGCAGGAACTTGCCCGTGGTCACCCCGGCCGCGTCGATGAAGACCTGGGCGGGTGGGACGCCGGTGGCCGAGCCGAGCGCGCCGTCGTAGTCCTGGATGGCGAAGGTGAGGCCGATGAGCAGGACCCAACCCGCGGCCAGTGACACCAGGATCGAGTTGACGATCCCGCGCGGGCCCGCGACGGCGGCGTCGTGGGTCTCCTCGGTCATGTGGGCGGACGCGTCGTAGCCCGTCAGGGTGTACTGGGCGAGCAGCAGGCCTAGGAGGAACACGTAGACCGGTGACGACCAGCCGGTGTTGTTCACGAACTCGCCGAAGACGAACGACGCGTCCTGGTGCTTGTCCGGGACGATGATCAGCACGCCGACGATCACCCCGACGCCGACCAGGTGCCACCAGACGCTGATGTCGTTGAGCATGGCGACCACCCGCACACCGAAGGTGTTCAGCGCGCCGTGGATGACCAGGATGATCCCGAGCAGCAGGATCGTGTGGCCGGGCGTCGCGGCGAAGCCGAACTGCAGGTCGAGGAAGGCGTTGAGGAACAGCGCCGCGCCGAAGTCGATGCCCGCGGTCACGGCGACCTGGCCGATCAGGTTGAACCAGCCGGTGAACCACGACCACGCGGGCCCATTGCGCGGCGCTAGCTTGGCCGCCCAGTAGTAGAGGCCGCCCGCGGTCGGGTAGCTGGAGCACACCTCAGCCATGCCGAGACCGACCAGGATCACGAAGAATCCGACCAGCGGCCAGCCCCAGATCATCGCGACGGGCCCGCCGGTGTTCATGCCGAACCCGTAGAGAGTCAGGCAGCCCGACAGGATCGAGATGATCGTGAAGGACACGGCGAAGTTGCTGAACCCGGACATGGAGCGGCGTAGCTCCTGGGCGTATCCCAACGCGTGCAGCCGGGCCTCGTCGCCGCCCGTGTTCGCTGTGCCCTGGTCGCTGTCGGTGGCCATCGCGGCTCCTCAAAGGGTTGATTACGATCCTTTGGCAGTGGTCAAGTGTGTGTGAGGTCACAAATAGGGGTCAAGGTCCGTTCGGTGGAACATGCCCGATCGGCGGTTGCGACCCGGTCGCGTCGCTGCGACCATGCTCAGGTCGGCAATTCCAATGGGATCAAGATGTACCATTGGGGACTGGAGGAATTGGGCGATGCGTGACACCGGCGGACTGCTCTCGGTCGCCCGGCTGCGTGAGCTGGTCGAGACCGACCAGGTCGACACCGTCCTCGTCGCCATCACCGACATGCAGGGCAGACTGCAGGGCAAGCGCTGCTCGGCCCGCTACTTCCTCAGCGAGGTCCTCGACCACGCCACCGAGGCGTGCAACTACCTGCTCGCCGTCGACGTCGAGATGAACACCGTCGCCGGCTACCAGATCTCCTCGTGGGACCGCGGCTACGGCGACTTCGTCCTGCGCCCCGACATGGCGACCCTGCGGCTGCTGCCATGGCACCCGGGGACCGCGCTCGTCCTCGCCGACATCGAACTGGTCGAAGGCGGCCCCGTCACGGTCTCGCCCCGGCAGGTCCTGCGCCGCCAGCTCGACCGGCTCGCCGACCTCGGGCTCGGCGCGTTCGTCGGCACCGAGCTGGAGTTCCTGGTCTTCGAAGACACCTACGAGCAGGCCTGGTCCGCGGGATATCGCGGCCTGACGCCTTCCAACCAGTACAACGTCGACTACTCGCTGCTGGGCACCGGCCGGATCGAGCCGCTGCTGCGTGACATCCGCAACGGCATGACAGGCGCGGGCATGTACGTCGAGTCCGCCAAGGGCGAGTGCAACCCCGGCCAGCACGAGATCGCCTTCCGCTACGCCGACGCGCTGACCACCTGCGACAACCACGGCATCTACAAGACCGGGGCCAAGGAGATCGCCGCGGGCCACGGCAAGAGCCTGACGTTCATGGCCAAGTACAACGAGCGCGAGGGCAACTCCTGCCACGTGCACATCAGCCTGCGCGCCGCCGACGGCGAGCCCGTCATGGCAGGCGACCGGCACGGCGGGTTCTCCCCGATGATGGAGCACTTCATCGCGGGCCAACTCGCCTGCCTGCGCGAACTCACCTACTTCTACGCCCCGAACATCAACTCCTACAAGCGGTTCGCCACGGGCTCGTTCGCCCCGACGGCGGTCGCGTGGGGCATCGACAACCGCACCTGCGCGCTGCGGACGGTCGGCCACGGCGAGTCGCTGCGGATGGAGAACCGGGTCCCGGGCGGCGATGTCAACCCGTATCTCGCGGTGGCGGCGCTGATCGCGGCCGGGCTGCACGGCATCGACAACGAACTTCCGCTGGAGCCCGAGTTCACCGGGAACGCCTACGCCTCGGACAAGCCGCGGGTCCCCGCCACCCTGCGTGAGGCCGCGGACCTCCTCGACGACAGCGCGGTCGCCCGTCAGGCGTTCGGCCACGACGTCGTGGAGCACTACCTCAACGCCGCGCGTGTCGAACAGGCCGCGTATGACGCGGCGGTCACCGACTGGGAGCGGGTCCGTGGCTTCGAACGTCTCTAGGCCCCCCGTTATCGGGGTCACCACGTACCTCGAACACTCCGCATTCGGCATCTGGGAGACCGAGGCCGTCGTCCTGCACCGCGTCTACGTCGAGTCGGTGCTCGCCGCGGGCGGCAACGCCGTGCTGCTGCCGCCGCTCGGCGACTGGCGGGCGGAGACCATCGGGTGGCTCGACGGGCTCGTGCTCTCCGGCGGCGCCGACATCGACCCCGCGCGCTACGGGCAGATCCCGCACCCGACCACCGGCACGCCGCAGCCCGCCCGCGACACCGCCGAGTTCGCCCTCGTCGAGGCCGCGTGCGAGTTGGGCCTGCCGTTCCTCGCGGTCTGCCGGGGCATGCAGGTGCTCAACGTCGCCCGCGGCGGCACCCTGCACCAGCACACCCCGGAACAGGTCGGCAACACCGACCACCAGCCCGAGGTCGCCATGTTCGGCAAGACGCCCGTGACCATCCGGCCCGGCACCGCGCTGTCGGCCATCCTCGGCGACTCGGTCGTCGCGCAGTGCCACCACCACCAGTCGCTCGACCGGCTCGGCGACGGCATCGAGGTCGTCGCCACCGCGCCGGACGGCACCGTCGAGGCCGTGGAGCTGACCGGCCACCCCTTCGGCCTCGGTGTGCAGTCGCACCCCGAGCAGAACGTCGACGACACCCGCCTGTTCGCCGCGCTGGTCCAGGCGGCTGTGATGAGAAGGGGATACCGGTGATGGTGGTTCTCCGGCGGGACTTGGCCGACGACGTCCGTCTGTTCGCCGCGCTGGTCGAGGCGGCCGTCAAGAGAAGAGGACTCCGGTGACAGCTGGTTTGTTCGTCGTGCCCGCGGCTGCGCCTGTTGTCTGTCAAGGAAAGGGATCTCAGTGACCACGTTCGAGGTGCTCAACCCCGCGACAGAGGAGTTGGTCCAGACCGTCCAGCTCGCCTCGGTCGACGAGGCCGACGCCGCGATCGCCCGGGCGCACGCCGCGTTCGCCGGGTGGCGGGCGGTCGCGCCCGCGGACCGGGCCCGGCTGCTGCGCCGCTTCGCCGCGGCCGTCGACGCCGATCTGGAGAACCTGGCCCAGCTGGAGGTGACCAACGCCGGGCACACCATCGGCAACGCCCGCTGGGAGGCGGGCAACGTCCGCGACGTGCTCGACTACTACTCCGCCGCGCCGGAACGCCTCTTCGGCAGGCAGATCCCGGTGCCCGGCGGCCTCGACGTCACCTTCCACGAGCCCCTGGGCGTCGTCGGCGTGATCGTCCCGTGGAACTTCCCGATGCCGATCGCCAGCTGGGGCTTCGCTCCCGCGCTCGCGGCGGGCAACACAGTCGTGCTCAAGCCGGCCGAGCTGACACCGCTGACCGCGCTGCGATTGTCCGAACTGGCTTTGGAAGCCGGTATTCCGGCCGACGTGTTCCAGGTGCTCCCGGGCAAGGGATCGCTTGTGGGGCACCGGTTCGTCACGCATCCACTGGTGCGCAAGGTCGTGTTCACCGGCTCGACCGAGGTCGGCAAGCAGATCATGGCAGGCTGCGCCGATCAGGTGAAGCGGCTGACCCTCGAATTGGGCGGCAATAACGCCAACATCGTCTTCGCCGACGCCGATCTGGCCAAGGCGGCGGCGACCGCGCCCTACGCCGTGTTCGACAACGCGGGCCAGGACTGCTGCGCGCGCTCCCGGATCCTGGTGCAGCGCACCGTCTACGACAAGTTCATGGAGCTCTTCGAGAAGGCCGTCGGCGGTGTCGTCGTGGGCGACCCCAACGATCCGGCCACCGAGATGGGCCCGCTGATCTCGGCCGCCCACCGTGACCGCGTCGCGTCCTATGTGGACGACGCGCCGGTCGCCTTCCGCGGCGGGGCGCCGGAAGGCGCCGGGTTCTGGTACCCGCCGACCGTGCTCGCCCCCATCGACGCCGACCACCGCGCGGTCACCGACGAGGTCTTCGGCCCGGTCGTCGCGGTCCTACCGTTCGACGACGAGTCCGACGCCGTGCGGCTCGCCAACGACACCGAGTACGGTCTGTCCGGCTCGATCTGGACCCGCGACGTCGGCCGCGCGCTGCGGGTGGCGCGCGGGGTCGACGCGGGCAACCTGTCGGTCAACTCGCACTCGTCTGTGCGCTACTGGACGCCGTTCGGCGGGTTCAAGCAGTCCGGCTTCGGCCGGGAGCTCGGCCCGGACGCGCTTTCGGCTTTCACTGAGGTCAAGAACTTGTTTATCAGCACTGATGATTAGAAATGAAGACAGCGGCCGTTTGATCAGCGGTGATGACAACAGCTTCCTGAGCACAGAGGAATGAACATGAGCAAGCGTCTGGACGGCCGGGTCGCGGTCGTGACCGGCGGGGCCAGCGGCATCGGCCTGGCCTCCGTGCGGCGGTTGGCCGCCGAGGGCGCCCACGTCGTGGTCGCCGACGTCGACCCCGACACCGGCAAGGCCGCCGCCGACGAGGTGGACGGGCTGTTCGTCAAGGCCGACGTGACCAGCGAGGACGACGTCAAGGCGATGTTCCAGGCCGCCGTCGACACCTACGGCGGGCTCGACATCGCCTTCAACAACGCGGGTATCTCCCCGCCCGACGACGACTCGATCCTGACCACCGGGCTGGAAGCCTGGAAGCGGGTCCAGGACGTCAACCTGACCTCGGTCTACCTGTGCTGCAAGTACGCGATCCCGCACATGCAGGCGCGCGGCAAGGGCTCGATCATCAACACCGCGTCGTTCGTGGCGATCATGGGCGCGGCGACGTCGCAGATCTCCTACACCGCCTCCAAGGGCGGCGTGCTGTCAATGAGCCGCGAGCTCGGCGTGCAGTTCGCCCGCGAAGGCATCCGGGTGAACGCGCTGTGCCCCGGACCGGTGAACACGCCGCTGCTGCAGGAACTCTTCGCCAAGGACCCGGAGCGGGCCGCGCGCAGGCTCGTGCACATCCCGATGGGCCGCTTCGCCGAGCCGGAGGAGATCGCCGCCGCGGTCGCGTTCCTGGCCAGTGACGACTCGTCCTTCATGACCGCGTCGCAGTTCCTCGTCGACGGCGGGATCTCCGGCGCGTATGTCACTCCCCTCTGACGATGGTGTCAGTGAGCCGGGTCCTCGGGTCAGGGTCTCGATGGCGGCGCTGACCAACGACGCGACTGACCTCGTCTCGGAGGCGTTGTTCCGGCCGGTGCGCACGGGCAACGCCTTCGAGGAGACCATGGAGCGGATGCTGCAGGCGATCCGCCTCGGCGTGGTCGTCCCCGGCGGGCGGCTGCCGCCGGAACGCGAGCTGTCGGCCCGGCTCGGCGTGAGTCGCGTCACCCTGCGTGAGGCGCTGCGGGCGCTGCAGGAGTCCGGCTACGTCGAGTGCAGGCGCGGCCGCTACGGCGGCACCTTCGTCCGGGCCGTGCTGCCCGCCAGGACCCCGGTCGATCCGCCGCGGGCCGCCGAACTGGAGGACACGCTCACCCTGCGCCGGGTCCTGGAGACCGGCGCGGCCGAGGCCGCCGCCAGCCGGGCGCTCACCCCGCAAGACCGTCGCGGCCTGCGCTCCCACCTGGACGAATGCGCAGATGTGGCTCCCGCGGAGTACCGGCGCCGGGACTCCCGGCTGCACCTGGCCATCGCCGAGACAACCGCGGCCCCGTCGATCACCTCGGCCGTCGCCGACGTGCGGACCAGGATCAACGCGCTGCTCGACGCCATCCCGCTGATCCCGGCGAACATCGGCCACTCCGACCGCCAGCACCACGACATCGTCGACGCGATCCTGCACGGCGACCCACCGGGCGCGCGGGAGGCGATGGCTGAACACTTGGACGGGACGGCGTCGCTGCTGCGTGGCTTCCTGTCCTGATTCACGCCATCCCAACGAGTGGTGACTTAGGGTGGTCAGTGCAGCGCGGTGAAGGAGGCGGACCAGGTGTACGGAGACGGGCGGCAGCCGCCACGGCGGCCACACCCGGCCGAGGCGCCCACCGAGATCATCCGGCCGGTCCGGCCGCCGGACCCGCCCACCGAGTACATCCCGGTCTACCGCGACAGCGCCGACCGCGACGAGTACTACGACGACGATGACGACTACTACGAGGACGACGAGCTCTACGACGAGCCGCCGCGGCGCAAGAGCAGTCCCGGCCTGATCGCCGTACGCAGCGTCGGTGAGCTGCTGATCACCGCGGGGCTCGTCGTGCTGCTGTTCGTGGTCTACGAGGTGTGGATCACCGACATCCTGTCGGCGGAGAAGCAGGCCGAGGTCACCACCGCACTCGACAACGAGTGGAAGGACCCCGCCGCGCCCGACCCGGAGCGCACCGAACACTTCAGCTTCGCCGACGGCGACGGCGTCGCCAAGCTGTATGTGCCCGCGCTGGGCTCGGACTACAAGTTCACCATCGTCGAGGGCACGTCGGAGGCCAACCTGGAGGTCGGCCCCGGCCACTACAAGCAGTCCGCCCCACCCGGCGCCGCGGGCAACTTCGCCGTCGCGGGCCACCGGGTCGGCAAGGGCGCGCCGTTCAACGATCTTGACCTGTTGGAATCCTGCGACGCGATCGTCGTGGAGACCCGGGCCAACTGGTACATCTACCGGCTCCTGCCGACCACCGCCGACGCCAAGGAGTGGGGCTCCCACGCTGGGGACCCGCGCTGTGTCGGGGCGCCGGGATCGGCCAAGGTCGAGCCGTTGACGGAGGAGTACGCCGCCGCGGTCGGGCGGCACATCGTCACGCCGCGGGACTCGGGTGTGGTCGCGCCGGTGCCCGGCAACCCGACCGCCCAGACCCCGGCTGACCAGCGGCGGAAGCTGATCACGCTGACCACGTGTCATCCGAAGTTCTCCAACCGGCAGCGGATGATCCTGCACGGGACGTTGGTCCGGACGCAGGCGAAGGACCCGGCGAACCCGTCCGCGCTGCCACCGGAGTTCAGCGAGGCAGGCTGACCCGGCACGGAACGCTGGTGTGCACGCAGGCCATGGACCCGGCGAACCCGTCCGCGCTGCCACCGGAGTTCAGCGAGGCAGGCTGACCCGGCACGGAACGCTGGTGCGCACGCAGGCCATGGACCCGGCGAACCCGTCCGCGCTGCCACCGGAGTTCAGCGAGGCAGGCTGACCCGGCACACTGCCTGGCATGACCGAGACCGCACTCATCACCGGTGGCACTGGTGGCCTTGGCGCCGCCGTCACCGCCACCTTCCTCGCCGCGGGCTGGAAGGTCGTCGTCCCGTCGTCGTCAGATAGCGGCGCGAGCAGGCTCGGCGCGCACGAGAACCTGCGGGTCGTCAAGGCCGACCTCTTCGAGCAGGCCGACGTCGAGGCCTGCGTCGCCGTCGCCGCCGATGACCCGGCCGCCCCGCTGACCGCCGTGGTCAACCTGGTCGGCGGGTTCGGCATGGGCCCGCGCCTGCACGAGACGCCGATCGACGAGTTCGACCGGCTGCTGCGGCTCAACCTGCGGCCCACCTACCTGGTCTGCCAGGCGGCCCTGCCCAAGGTCGTCGCCGCGGGCGGCGGTTCGGTGGTGTGCGTGTCGACGAAGGCCGTCGACCGCCCCTTCCCCGGCGCGTCGGGCTACCTGACCGCGAAGACGGCCGTTCTCGGCCTGGTCAAGTCCATGGCCGCCGAGTATGGAGTGGACGGTGTGCGGGTCAACGCGGTCCTCCCCGGCGTCATCGACACCCCGGCCAACCGCACGGACGACCCCAGCGCGGACCGGTCCGGCTGGGTCAGTCCGGAACAGATCGCCGCGACCATCCTGTTCCTGTGTGGACAAACCCCGATCACCGGCGCGGCCATCCCGGTGTCGGGAACCAGGTGATCGCCCATTCGGGGCCGGGCGTTACGCATATTCACCTGAAAAGCCCAACTGTCGATCAACCCCTTGTCACCGGAGTCATTGAGCCGTAAACCAAACATCTCAACTGGCCTACGGAGGACACATGGAACAGTCGGTGCGAACCAACTGGCAGAGTTACTGGAGTGACCTTCCGCAAGAACCGGGGCTGCCGGTCTGGGACAGCTCAGGCAAAGTAACCGCGACGGCGCAGCTGCCGCTGTTCCAGCCGCACTTCGCCGAGGGCCTCCCGGTCCTCGACATCGGCTGCGGCAACGGCACCCAGACCGCCGCCCTCGCCGCCGAATTCCCCAAAGTGATCGGGATGGACTTCGCACCAGCCGCGATCGACCACGCCCGCGCCCTACAGGCCGACAGCCGAGCCGACTTCCGCGAATTCGACCTCGCCGACAGCGCCGCCGCCACCGACATGCACGAGGAACTAGGCGACACCAACATCTACATGCGCGGCGTCCTACACCAGATGCCAGACGAACTGCGAGCTTCCGCCGTCGCGTCGCTGCGGACACTGTTGGGCTCGACCGGGCACCTATTCGCCGTAGAACTCCACCCGTCGGCATCCCTGACCATGCAGGCCGCCCTCGGCCAGAGCCCGGACGCCGTGCCCAAACTCCAGCGGGTCTTCCGCTACGGCCTGACCCCCGCCGCCTGGCAAGAGGGAAAGTTGGAGTCGCTGCTGGATGGCGGCGGTATCGACATCGTCGACACCGGCATGATCACCCTCCATGCCACCGACACCCTCCCGAACGGCGACATCCTGGATCTGCCAATGGCCTACGTGGTCGCTCGCGGCCGGTAGCCCACGCCTACGGACAGAGCAGCGGATTGAAGCCTTCCAACACGGATCGCAACAGGCCAGGACCAGCTGCCTGATTGGGTGGTTCGCCTTGATTTGGGGTGAATGGGCCTAAACTTTCGGCGCGGGTGGGCTTCACTTCGCCCACATTTTAGCCCGCGCAGGCCCATTCGTGGGGCCAAA
>DATLIA010000113.1:0-12671 GCA_035540215.1 Actinokineospora sp.
CCTGGGCACAGAACAGGACCGAGCGGCCGGTGTCGGCCAGTTCCTCGATGAGCGTGTTCGCCAAGACCGGCTCGTCGGCCCGCAACGGACCCGACCGGCCGGCCACCACCGCGCTCGCGGCCAAGCCGACCAGCGCCACGACACCCAGCGCGGCGGCGGGGCGGGCCAGGCGGACCGGGGCCTGGCCGGTCCGGCACACCCCGAGCATCGTCCACAGCAGACCCCAGCCGACCACCAGCATCGGCGCGCCCAGCCAGCCATGGATGGACTCGGTGCCCCCCAGCGGAGTCATCGGGACGGCGAACACGAGACCGACGGCGAACAGTCCGACGAAGGTGAACCCGAGTCCGGGCAGCACCGCCCGGCTCGGCCGCAGCGCCAGCCCGACCAGCACCGCGAGCAGCACGGCAGCGCCGACGTACGGCCACGCGCCCGGCCCGCCTGGGTGCAGCGACAACAGGTCGCCAACCGACGCGACGGGCGTGGACACCAGCGCGCCGATGCCGTGCAGGACGACCGACGGGTGCTGGATGACCACCGCGGGCCATGGCAGCAGCAGGGCCAGCGGCATCAGCACGACGAGGAACAGCGCCGCCCCGCGCCGGGCGCCGCCGCCGGGGACTAGGACGAAGCCGAGCAGGGATACGACGACGATCACCAGGTGGATCAGCGGCGCGAACGCCCCGACCACGGCGAGGCCGAGCGCGGTGCCGCCCGCGGTCGACAGCCATGACGAGCCGTCCGCGCCGGTTCGGCCCCGCACGAGCAGCGCGGCGGCGCCGGAGGCGACAAGCGGCAGCAGGATGTGCACGACGACGACGTCGAGCCGCCCCTGGGCCACCGCCGCGGTCGCGGGCGGCAGCAACGCGTAGCCGAGCGCCAGCAGCGCGCGCACCCAGCGGCGGACCGGGGCCCGACGGGTCGCGGCGTAGGCGGCTAGTCCCGCCAGTGGCAGATCGGCGAGGAGCAGGAACGCCACGGCGGCCGGGGGGCCGCCGATCGGCGCGAACAGCGTGCCCAGGGCGCCGATGACGGCGAGCGCGGCGGGGGCCGGGGCCGACGTGCCGCCCGCGACGCCGTGCCAGGTGGCCAGGTAGTCCGACCAGGTCGCGCCGAGGTCGCCGACCGGCAGCAGCCTGCCGCCGGAGAGGTCGAAGCCCCAGCGGCCGGAGTTGACCACGACAGCGAGCGCGATCAGCCCGAGCAACAGCAGCAGCGGCGGCGACAGGGCGAGTTGGCGTAGGACCCGGCCGCGGTCGACGTGCACGAGCACGAGGTCCGGCGCGGGCTCGGCTGTCCCGCCGCGCGGTGTCGGTGACGGCCGGGGCCGCGGGCTGGGCCGCAGCCCGACCGGCGCGTCGTCGGGGACGAGCAGCGGCACCGCGACCGCGCCGGACGGCCTGCGCAACCCGGCCCGCCGTGGCCTGCCGTGCGCGCCCGCGGGCAGCGCGTCCGGCCCGAGCGGCGCCCGCGGGGTCGCGGCCACCTCGGGGGCGGTCCACACCGCCTCGGGGCCGGGCAGCCTGCCCAGCGCGGCGTCGGCCTCGACGCGGCGGCGGACCATGGTCGACAGCGCGCCGCGGGTGGCGTTGCGCAGCCGGGTGAGCCTGCTGGTGAACAGCCCGCGCACGCTGCCCTTGTGCGCTGTCGCCGCGCGCGTCGCGCGGGCCTCCCGCAGCCGGGCGCGGCCGCTGAGCAGGTAGCCGAGCGCACGCAGTTCGGCGGTGCTCTCCTGGAGCCTGCGCTGCATGGCGAAACCGAGGGCGCGCAGCAGGCACAGCAGTGTCAGCCTCGGCACGCCGGTGAGGAACGAGAACGTCGAGCAGTTGACCAGGAAGGTGCGCAGCCCGTGGCCGCGGTCGACCGCGCGCGGATAGTCGCCGAGCGGGGACCGCGCGTCGATGCCGCGCAGGTCGCGGGCCAGCGCGCGGGCGTGCCGGATCCGCGCGGCCGGAACACAGAGGACGACGCGGCCGGACCGGTTGACCCGCCAGCCGAGGTCGATGTCCTCGCGCAGCATCGGCAGCGAGCGGTCGAAGCCGCCGAGTTCCTCCCAGAGGTCGCGGCGGATGAGCATGCCCGCCGACGACACGGCGAGGACCTCGGTGCTCTGCTCGAACCGGCGGTCGCCGGAAAGGCTGTCCCAGTCCAGTTCGGACGGACCGATGCCGGTCTGCCGGTGGCCGGAGGCGTCGGTGGACAGTCCGGCCTCGACGACCTCGCCCGGGTCGGACCAGTCGACGGCCAGCGGGCCCAACACCCCCGCGGCGGGCGAGACCTCGGCGGCGAGGAGCAGGGTGGCCAAACAGTCGGGTTCGGGCGCGCAATCGTCGTGCAGGACCCAGATCCACCCGCCCGGGTCGCCCCAGCGCTGCACCGCGTGGTCGACCGCGGCGTGCACGGCCGAGCTGAACCCGGTGGCGCGGTCGAGGGTGATCACGCCGTCGATGACCCGGTCGGGGCCTTTCGCGGCGGCGGCGAGCATGGCCGACGTGTCGTCGGTGGACCCGGTGTCGACGGCGATGACGTGCCGCGGGCGCGGCGATGAGTGCCGCAGTGCCGAGAGGGCCAGCCGCAGCCACTGGGCGCCGTCGTGGCAGACCAGCACGGCGAGGACCGGTGCGGTGCGCAACACGGGGGCGCCACGGCCCAACACCTGGTGTGATCGTGGCGGCACGGCCGCGCCCACCTCCCGTGGCCCGCAGTTGGCTGGTGGTGACCTGGGGCCACCGAGCCCACACCGTACGACGCCACCGGCCGAAACCCGCGCACCCCGCCCCGAATCGTTGCGTGGCAGTGGAGCGCGCCGCCCGAACGGCCGCAGCAGGCACGCGGAGAGAGCCGGACTGCTCCGGCTCTCTCCTACATGGCTTTCTTCAGCCTTCGTCGCTCACGTTCGGACAGGCCGCCCCAGATGCCGAAGCGCTCATCGTGCGCCAAGGCGTACTCGAGGCACTCCGACCGGACCTCGCAGCCAAGGCAGATGCGCTTGGCCTCACGAGTCGAGCCGCCCTTCTCTGGGAAGAACGCCTCGGGGTCGGTCTGCGCGCACAGCGCGCGTTCCTGCCATTCCTGTTCGTCGGTCTCGTCGAAGAACCCGGCGAACACGTCCACATCCTCGGACGGACGCTCGCCCCACTCCACGACGCGACCCCCGTCACTCAATCCCTGCATATCGCCCGCCTCCTCGCCTTCCGCACTCCCGGCTGGCGGATGCCCTCGCTACTCCCTGGCGAATGACATCAATGTGATTACACCCGTGTCATGGCGGCGGGTCAAGCGCTGCCCCCAGGTGGGTGATGCGTTATGCGCAGGCTGTACCCGATCGTGTACCAGCAGAAACGGTACGGAGAGCCGGGGCGGCCGACGCGCAACCGACATACGTTGCCACACTGGTCCGGTGCAGAGATCAGCGGTTCGCCCCTCTCCCATTTTCCTCGGACTCATCGCCGTCACCGTCGGCGGTGGATTGCTCACCCTGCTGGACAACGAGGCCGCCGTCACCGCGGGCGTCGTGCTGCTCGTGCTCGGCGGCTGGGTCGTGTCGCTCTGCCTGCATGAATTCGGCCACGCGCTGGTCGCCTTCCGCGGCGGCGACCGCGAGGTCTACTTCAAGGGCTACCTGACGCTGGACCCGCGCCGGTACACCGACCCGGTGCTGAGCCTGCTCATGCCGGTGATCTTCCTGGCGATCGGCGGCATCCCGCTGCCGGGCGGCGCGGTCTGGATCAACCACCACGCGTTGCGTTCCAGAGCAGTGGAGTCAAGCGTTTCGCTCGCGGGCCCGCTGTCGAACCTGGCCATCGCGGTCCTGCTGTCGGTGTCGGTGAACGTGTTCGAGCCCGCGCTGCCGCTCGCCTCGGCGCTGTCGTTCCTCGCCGTGCTCCAACTCGGCGCGTTCATCCTGAACATGCTGCCCGTGCCCGGTCTGGACGGCTGGGGCGCGCTGGAGCCGTTCCTGTCCCGCGAGGCGCGCCTGTTCGGCGCCAAGGCCCGGCCGTGGGCGCCGCTGTTCCTGTTCGCCGCCCTGATCGGCATCCCCGGTGTCGGCCAGGCGCTGTGGGACGTCGTCTACGGGCTGTTCGACCTCATCGGCGGCAACAACCTGTTTGCCAGGTTCGGCGAGGGCGAATTCTTCTTCTGGCAGCGCTGAATCCGGTCTCACCCGAACGTGCGAGGATCACCCACCGTGAAGGTTGTCGTTGTCGTGGGCGGGGTCGGCGGAGCCCGATTCCTGCTCGGCGTGAAGAAGCTGCTCGGACTCGACCCGGTCGGCCCGGCCCCGGCCGACTCGCCGCACGAGATCACCGCGGTGGTGAACACCGCCGACGACATCTGGCTGCACGGCCTGCGCATCTGCCCGGACCTCGACACCTGCATGTACACCCTCGGCGGGGGCATCGACACCGAGCGCGGCTGGGGCCGCACCGACGAGACCTGGGCGGTCAAGGACGAGTTGGCCGCCTACGGCGCCGACCCGGACTGGTTCGGCCTCGGCGACAAGGACATCGCCACGCACCTCGTCCGCACCCGGATGATGCGCGCGGGCTACGAGCTCTCCGACATCACCACCGGACTGTGCGACCGGTGGAAGCCCGGGGTCCGGCTGCTGCCGATGACCGACGACCGGGTCGAGACGCACGTCGTCATCGACGACCCCGAGACCGGCGACCGCAAGGCGGTGCACTTCCAGGAGTGGTGGGTCCGCTACCACGCCGAGCCCAAGGCGCGGTCGATCGTGCCGGTCGGCGCCGACGAGGCCACCGCGGGCCCTGGCGTCGTCGAGGCGATCACCGACGCCGACATCGTGCTGCTGGCCCCGTCGAACCCGGTGGTGAGCATCGGCAGCGTGCTGGCGGTGCCGGGGGTGCGGACCGCGCTGCGCAAGACCGAGGCCCCGGTGGTGGGCATCTCCCCGATCATCAACGACCAGCCGGTGCGCGGGATGGCCGACGCGTGCCTGACCGCGATCGGGCTGCCGGTGTCGGCCGAGGCCGTCGGCAGGCATTATGGGTCCCGCGAGTGCTCCGACAACGGCATCCTCGACGGGTGGCTGGTGCACTCCGGCGACACCGCCGACGTGCCGGGAGTGCTGGTGCGCGCGGTGCCGCTGCTGATGTCCGATGTGGACGCGACGGCCGCGATGGCCCGCGCGGCGTTCGATCTTGGTGGTGTCGAGGTTGGCTGAACAGTCCGAACACGGCGCGCGGGGGTCCGTGGAGATCCTGCCGGTGCGCGGCCTGCCCGAGTTCCGGCCGGGCGACGACCTGACCGGCGCGATCGTCGGCGCGGCGCCGTGGCTGCGCTCAGGTGACATCGTGGTGGTCACCAGCAAGGTCGTGTCCAAAATAGAGGGTCAGCTGGTGTCGGTGCCGTCCGACCCGGAGGCGCGCGACGCGGTCCGGCGCAAGCTGGTGCTCGACGAGTCGGTGAAGATCGTCGCGCGCAAGTTCCGCTCGCTGATCACGGTGAACCGCCTTGGCATCGTGCAGGCCGCCGCGGGCATCGACTCGTCCAACGTGGCGGGTGACGAACTGGCACTGCTGCCCGCCGACCCGGACGCCTCGGCGCGGGCGCTGCGGCTGGGTCTGCGCGAGCGGCTGGGCGTCGAGGTGGCCGTGGTCATCACCGACACCATGGGCCGCGCGTGGCGCATCGGCCAGACCGACGCGGCGATCGGCTCGTCGGGTCTGCGGGTGCTGCACTCCTACGCGGGCCAGATCGACTCGCAGGGCAACGAGCTGTCGGTGACCAGGGTGGCCGTGGCCGACGAGGTCGCCGCGGCGGCGGACCTGGTCAAGGGCAAGCTCGGCGGTGTCCCGGTCGCGGTGGTGCGCGGCTTGGAGATCGGCGACGAGACCTCGACGGCGCGCGACCTGCTCCGCCCGGTCGAGGAGGACCTGTTCCGGCTGGGCACCGAGGAGTCCATCGCCCAGGGCAGGCAGGAGGCGGTGCTGCTGCGGCGGTCCATGCGCACCTTCACCGGCGAACCGGTCGACCCCGAGTCGCTGCGCCGCGCGGTCGCCGCGGGCCTGACCGCCCCGGCGCCGCACCACACCCGCCCGGTCCGCTTCGTCCGTCTCTCCGACCAGCGCGACGAACTGCTCGCGGCCATGCGCGAGGCGTGGAAGGCCGACCTGCGCGGCGACGGCATGCCGCAGGACTGGATCGAGCGCCGCGTCCGCCGCGGCGCACTGCTGTTCGAGGCAACCGAGATCCTGCTGCCGTTCCTGGTCCGCGACGGCGCCCACACCTATCCAGACGCCCGCCGGTCCGAGGCCGAGCGCACGATGTTCACCATCGCGGGCGGCGCGGCGGTCCAAGGCGTGCTCGTCGCGCTCGCGGCCGAGGGCCTGGGCTCCTGCTGGGTCTCGTCGACGATCTTCTGCGCCGACGTGGTCCGAGACGTCCTCGACCTTCCGGACACCTGGGAGCCGCTGGGCGCGGTCGCCGTCGGCCATCCGCTGGAGGAACTGACCCCGCGCACGGTCTCGACCGAGGACTGCTGGGTGGAGAAGTGACACTGCACACCGACGCGATCGCGACGCTCACCGACTGGCGCCCCGGCGACCGCGGCCAGGAGTCCCTGCGCCAGGCCTACCTGGGCTTTCTCGCCGCCCGCCCGGACGCGTGTGAACGAGCCTGCGCGGCGGGCCACATCACCGCGTCGGCCCTGGTCCTGGACGACTCCGGCACCCAGGTCCTGCTGACCCTGCACCCACGCGTCGGCGCGTGGCTGCAACTGGGCGGCCACTGTGAGCCGAGCGACACCACCCTCGCGGGCGCGGCGCTGCGGGAGGCGACGGAGGAGTCCGGCATCGACGGGCTGGTGATCGACCCGGTGCCGCTGCACGTGGACGTCCACCCGATCACGTGCTCCCTCGGCGTGCCGACGCGGCACTTCGACGTGCGGTTCGCCGTCCGCGCTCCCGCGGGCGCGACGGCGGTCCGCAGTGACGAGTCGCTCGACCTGCGCTGGTGGCCGGTCGACGCGCTGCCGGACGACCCGACGGGCTCGGCGGGGATCGGGGACATGCTCGCGGCT
This sequence comes from Actinokineospora sp., assembly GCA_035540215.1. Taxonomy (GTDB): domain Bacteria; phylum Actinomycetota; class Actinomycetes; order Mycobacteriales; family Pseudonocardiaceae; genus Actinokineospora. Next base: position 7,046 of record DATLIA010000113.1, read on the forward strand.
CTGCCGGTGATCCGGTGATCAGCGTCCGGATCGACCCGGAGTCGTCGGTCCCGCCGTTCGAGCAGGTCCGCAGCGGCCTCGCGCAGCGGATCAGCGACCACACCCTGGCGGTGGGCACGAAGCTGCCCACGGTTCGGCAGCTGGCCGCTGATCTTGGGTTGGCGGCGAACACGGTGGCGCGGGCGTACCGCGAGCTGGAGGAAGCCGGGCTCGTGGAGACCCGCGGCCGGGCCGGAACGTTCGTGGGCGCGGCGGGCGACCGGACCCTGGAACGAGCGCGCGCGGCGGCCAACGCCTACGCGGCTGCGGCGCACAAGCTCGGACTTTCGACCGAGGACGCACTGGCGATCGTCGCGGCCGCGTTGGATCACGGGTAGCCACAGGCTGAGCAGGCCAGTCGGTCGTGCCGCGCGGACGTGCTATTCGGAGACGGGAATTCCCAGCGCTTCGAGCAAGCGCCACACATCTGCCGACGGGTCGCGGTTCAGCGGGTCACAGTGCTCAGCATGCTCAGGTCCCGATACGCAGGATGTGGTTGGACAGTCTTCGGCCAACTTCCTGCCCTGACGAATCGCCGAGGCCTCATTGCCTCTGAGCGCAGCGACTCGACGAGCGTCGAGTCGTTTGTCATGCGCACCGAACCCCTCGAAACCCGGGTACTGATTCAACTGCTCGCGAACCACGACAGTCGAGCCACTTTGAGCTCCGGAGAACGACTGGAAGTGAAGCAGGAGCCAGAGATCGAAGGACGGATGGCAGAACGCGACGTTCACACCGTTCCGGTTCGCGCGATCCTGAAGGCCTCCGGTATGCCTACGTGCTGATCTCGGTCGAACACCGCCCAGCGTTCCCCGCCGAGTCATCCTCGTCGACCAGCTTGCCGATGATGTCGAGCGGTTCATACCGTTCGGCTCCGCCAGGATGTGCAGCGTGATTCGCGCGTCGGCCAGGGTGTCCTTGATGTAGTTGAAGTAGTCGACCTCGGTCCGTTCGCCCTCTACCGCCACGTAGACGACCCTGTGGTCACGAGGCGGTCCAGGTCGGCGATGGACGGACCGGTCCGCATTCGAGTCACGCCGCCTGCTCACGCGAGTCCCACCACCAGTTCGGCGACCTCGCGCGCCATCTCACCGGTGGTCACTCTCGGCACGCCGCCATAGCGGCCACGCAGGTAGCCGCGCTCAAGATTCTCTTCTCGGCGCGGCCGGGCATCGGTCAGGGGATACAGCTCGGTCTCCCCGCTCGACTTCTTCGTCGTGATCCACACCTGGTCACGGCTCAACGGCCTGCCAACCGCTCCGTTGCCGAGCAGGGTCGCGTCATGTGCGGTGAACAGCAGCTGCGCCCCGTGCGGATTCGACTGCGGGTCCTGAAAGAGTCGGATCACCTCAGCGGCGAGGATCGGATGCAGGCTGGAATCAAGTTCGTCAGCGACGAGGACCGCCCCATTGTCGAGCCTGTCCAGCACCGGACCGACAAACGCGAACCAGGCGTGGGTGCCAAGGGACTCCTGGGAGCGGAGATCCATGGGCACCGCCTTGTCATCACGTCCCCGATGGAGTAGCCGTACCTGTTGATCAGTGGGCCTCGCACTGTCGACGTCAAGGCCGAGAATGCCTAGGTCGGCCAAGCGGAGTAGCGCCTCGACCCTGCGTCGATAACTCGGGTCATCATCTTTGCCAGTCAGCTGTTCGATGGTGAATTCGGCACGCTTCGCCACGTCGTCACCAGAACTCACCATCAGGAGATTGTCGCGGAACCAGGCGTGGACAGGGGACAGCTGTGGATGGTCGAAGGTGGCCGCGACGGTGAGGAAGAGCGCATTCGCCCTGGTCGCCTCAACCAGATGTTCCTTGGCGCCACGCAGATTCTCGTTGGGGAAGTGGATTCCCTTCCGTCCGCGTTCCGCGTCGCGATCGAACCAGACCTGCTTTGTTCCTTTGGGGTAGGCGTGCAGCCACTCGGCCTCCACCCTGTGGTCGGACAACTCGAATCCGTACGTGTAGCGCACCTTCGGACCGTCGCGACGCGGCCCGCCCGGCAACAGCAGGTCGACCTCGAACAGGGTCGTCTCGGCCCGACAGCTCGGGTCGAGCGCGAATGGCTCGCGCGGCACCCCTCTGTCTCGCGCCCAAGACGCCACCGAGTCGAGTACGCCTGCCCTCATCGTCCGCAGTGCGTGCAGGAGGTTCGACTTGCCGGAGGCGTTGGCCCCGAACACGCCGACCGCGGGGATGATGCCGATCTCCTTACCGCCCGACTCGACGCCGGTGTGCCGGACGATGACGTCGTCCGAGTCGGTCGCCACGAAGGAGAGTTCAGCCTCGCCTCGTAGCGACCGAAAGTTCGCGACCCGAAAGCGCACCAGCATCGCAGACTCCTCAACCAAGGCCTAGACGTTGCCAAACAGGCTCTCAGGTAGAAATCTTACAGGATCGCCACCAAAACCCGGGCTCAGGCAGGGACGAAGTGCGGTTTGGCGCGCGACGCCTACAGGCCGCGGTAGTCGCGCGGAGAGAACCGTGGGGCGAACCGCGGCTTCCCGGGACCGCCCAGCATGACGTACAGCGCCGCCCGGTGTCGCTGCGGCGCGTACGGGGCCAGTTCGGCCAGCATCGCCTCGTCGTCGATCTTCCGCCCGAGCAGGCCGTAGCCCACGATGCCCGCGAGGTGATAGTCGCCGACGCTCAGTGCGTCCGGGTCGCCCCAGGCGCGTTGGGCGACCTCGGCCGCGGTCCACACGCCGATCCCGGGCACCTTCCGCAGCAGCGCCCGGCCCTCGTCGCCCTTCAGGTCGGCCGCACGCTCCAGTCGGCCCGCGACCTGGGCGGCTGCGATGACGGTCCGGCGGCGCGCGCCGTCGAGTCCCGCTTTGTGCCACTCCCAGTCCTCGATCCCGAGCACCGCGCGCGGTGTCGGCGGCGTCGAGAGTCCGGCGGGTACCGGCCCTGGCGCGGGCTCGCCGAAGCGGCGGGTGAGGTCGCGCCACGTCCGGTGCGCCTCGGTCCCCGTCACCTTCTGCTCGATGATCGCCGCGAGCAGCACGTCCCACACCCGTCCGGTCGCGCCCAGCCGCAGGCCGGGGCGACGGCGCCGGGACTCGGCGATGAGTGGGTGGTGGGACACGAACCCGCTGTCGTCGTCATCGGCGCCGAGCAGTCCGGGAAGCCGGTCGATCAGCCACGCGGCGCCCGGACCCCATGCCGACGCGTTGACGTCGTCCTCGATCCGCAGGCACAGCGTTCCCGCACCGTCCGGGGTGTTGCCCGCGAGCCACAGCCCCCGCTGGTCCTGCGCCCAAGCCGGGTCCGCAGGGCCGCGCCGAAGGGCGCGCAGGGCACTCGCGACGTCGTGTGGGCCGTCCGGTGTCCAGCGCCGGACCATGGCGTCGGCGGCGGGGATCGCGGTCATCACGAGGACCGTACCCGCCAGTTGGCTACAGTGGTCCGCACATCACGCCCGCCAGGGATCAAAGGACACCTTGCTCTGTGACTGACGAACTGCATGTCGTCGTGCCCGCCGGGGGCAGCGGCACCCGCCTGTGGCCGCTGTCGCGGGCCGCGAACCCGAAGTTCCTGCACCCGCTCACCGGCACCGACCGGTCGCTGCTGCAGGCCACCTTCGACCGGCTGGCACCGCTGTGTTCGCCCGCGAACCTGCTGGTCGTGACCGGCACCGCCCACGCGGCCGGTGTCGCGCGGCAGCTCCCTGACCTGCCGGAGCGCAACATCCTGGTCGAGCCGCTGGCCCGCGACTCGTGCGCGGCGATCGCGCTGGCCGCCGCGGTGATCGAGAAGCGCGCGCCGGGGGCGGTCATGGCCTCGTTCGCCGCCGACCACCTGATCACCGACACCGACGAGTTCGCCCACACCGTCGGCCGCGCGGTCGACGGCGCGCGCGACGGCTATCTGATGACCATCGGCATCACGCCCACGCGCCCGGAGACCGGCTACGGGTATCTGCGGTGCAGCGAGACCGCTGAGCGCGGGGTCATCCAGAAGCTGTTGGAGTTCAAGGAGAAGCCAAGCCTCGACGTCGCGACGCAGTACGTCGAGTCGGGCAGCTACCTGTGGAACGCCAGCATGTTCGTCTGGCGCACCGAGGTCTTCCTCGCCGAGCTGGCCGCCCGCCGCCCAGACGTGGCCGACCCGATCCGCGCCATCGCCGCGGCGTGGGACACCGACGCCCAGGAGGCCGTGCTGGCCGAGCTGTGGCCGACAGTGCCGAAGGTCGCCGTCGAGTACGCCGTGATGGAGCCCGCCGCCGCCGAGGGCAAGGTCGCCACCGTGCCAGGCGACTTCGGCTGGAGTGACATCGGCGACTTCGACACCCTCGGCGACCTGCTCGGCACCGACGTCGGCGACGGCGGCCGGTCGGTGTCGCCCACCGGTACCGGCAAGGTCATCGTGGTCGACGGCAAGGGCGTCATCGTGGTCCCCGGAAACCGCCTGGTGGCGACGTTGGGAGTCAACGACCTGATCGTGGTCGACACCGAGGACGCGGTGCTGGTGTGCAGGCGCGACCGGGCCCAGGACATCAAGAAGCTGACCGAGATCCTGCGTGACCGCGGCGAACTCGACTACATCTGACGACCTGATCGGCCTGGGCCGATGACGGCGCGCGGTTGGCGGGATACGCTGGCAATGCACATGGAGCGACGCAGGAGAGGGCACTCTATGGACCCCCGAGAGCGCGCCGACGCGATCCTGGCCCGAGCCCGAGCCCGCGGCGCCTACGTCGTCACTCCGGAAAGCGCGATCTCCCCGATGGACGCCGCCGCGACCCTGCAGATCCCGCGGGCCGTCGTCAACGCGCTCGACGACGGCGAGACCACCATGGTCTTCCCGATCGCCACGGAGGAACTGCCCGCGATCGCCCAGGACGCCGCGACCCAGTCGCTGGCCGCGCCGCCGCGGCCTGCCCAGGCACACCCGCGGCAGTGGCCGACGGACCCGGCTTTCCGCCCCACGGAACAGCTTCCGGCGAACCGACCGGAGCAAGTGGACGGTCTGGTACCCACCATGAAGCCGTCACCACAACCCCGCCAGACCTTCACCCAACGCCTGGACGGCTGAGCGCACCGGCTTTCAGTACGCGATGCACCAGCGGCCGCCCCGCCTGGCGATGATCACGGCGCCCGGCTTGTTCGATGAGGCTACGTCGACCGCGAACTGGTTGTCGAAGTACTCCGACACGCGGTCGGCGACCACGATCTTCTGGCCGATGTAGGCGACGTAGGCGATGCCCGAGCTGCCTTCGCAGCCGTACTTGGCCGCTCCGGGCTCGTTCATGGCCGTGATCTCGTTGGCGTACCCGCGAACCATCTCCAGGATGGCTGCCTTGTCGCTCGCGGCGAGAGTGCCTGCCCCAGGAGGACTCGCGGTGGCGGTCGCCGCAGTGGTCTTCCTCGCTCGTGTCGTCGTCTTCGCCGCTGTCGTCGTCTTCGCCTGCGTGGTGGAGGGCGGCTGCTGAGCAGCGCCACTGTCCCGGCCGAGCAGGACGGATGCGGCTACCGCGCCGCCAACGAGCACGCAGACACCACCACCAGTGCGGCGATAAGCGGTCCGCGGTTGGGGCGCGGCGGGGGCGGCGGCGGGTAGTAGCCAGGCGCCTGCCGACCGTGGGG
>DATLIA010000114.1:0-4775 GCA_035540215.1 Actinokineospora sp.
TCGCCGGGTATCGGCCTGTCCACGGCGTGGCTGGCAAGGCGGAGGGAAGACCGTAGTACCGGGTTGTACTTGGGCTTTCCGACAACGCGGCCAGGCGCGTCGTGGGCGGGTCGAGACCCGGTGAAGGTTCGTGGTCAGCGCGCTAGCGCTGACGTAGGAACGCCGGCCGTCCCGTGGCCTCGGCGGGCGGGACGTAGGCCTCCGCCGACAGTTCCACGCTCACCCCGGCCGCGTCGAAGGAGTGCACGACCGCGCGGTTGCACTCGACGGCCACGCGGTCGCGCCAGAGGGTGCGTTCGCTCGACGTGTCCAAGCCGAGGCGGGCCGCGATGACCCGGGCCAGCCCGTAGGCGTCGTCGTCGGCGATGACGTCCTCGCCGATCGCGCGGCACAGGTAGACGCCGTTGTACGGCGCGGCGGGGTAGTCGATGCCGCCGATGTGCAGGCGCTGGTTGCTGATCACCGGCACCGCGTGCCAGCGCAGGCCCAGCTCGGCGAACCAAGGCAGGGCCGGGTGGGCCAGGGTGACCTCACGCACCACGTCGCCCGGCAGGGTGTGCAGGGTGACGCCTTCGTCGTCGGTCTCCACGACGAGCGGCAGCCGGTCGAACGCGCCGCGGGTCAGGGGTGGGCGCCAGCCGAGGCGGCCGACCAGGCTGGTGAACTCGGTGTAGCGGCGGTCGCCGATGACGCCGCCGGGCACGCCGCGGTAGCCCGCGTAGCGCACGAGCTGGTCGTTGCGGATGCGCGGGCCGCGGCGCCACGGGGTGTCCGGGGCGAAGATCGTCACCGTTGGGCGGATCTCGCCACTCAGACCGGCCGTGCGCAGGTGTTTGCCGCACTCGGCCACGACGGTGGCCGCGTCGCGGACGGTGCGCAGGTCGCGCACCAGCAGGCCACGCCATGGCACGGCGCTCGGGCACCAGCCGCTGTCGCGCAGCGCGACGCGGGCGCCGAAGGCCAGTTCGGCCTGGGTGTGCCGGTAGGTGCCGGTGGCGGCGATCTCCGCGCGCACCTTGGCCATCCGCTGGTGGACGGCGCCCGCCTTGGGGCGGGCGGCGTGGAACAGGCGCAGGAAGTGGGCCGCCTCTTGTTCAAGGCTGGCAACAGAGTCGGCAACAGTGTGTTTGTTCAGGCCAGTGGTGTGCGGGATCGCGCGGGGCAGGGGCAGGATGTCGTCGCGCAGTGCGGTCACATCACTGATATCGGTACTTCAGGACCGCGACTCGACTACTCGGACGTGTGGTTTACCCCATCCGGTCGTCACCGTCCGTCAGTTCGTCACCCGTTCGAAGATGAGATCCCGGCTGATCCTGCCTTCTTCGACGGCCCGCGACTCGAACTTTGTCAGCGGTCGCCAGTCCGGTCGCGGCGCCCAGCCGTCGTAGCGGTTGCGCAGCGTGGGCTCGGCGGAGAGCACCTCGAGCATCTGCTCGGCGTAGTTCTCCCAGTCGGTGGCCAGGTGGATCGTCGCGCCCGGTGCCAGCCGGGAGGCGACCAGCGCGATGAAGTCGGGCTGGACCAGCCGCCGCTTGTGGTGCTTCTTCTTCGGCCACGGGTCCGGGAAGTAGATCCGCACTCCGGCCAGCGACCCGGCCGGGATGTGCTCGGTGAGCAGCACGACGGCGTCGCCGCGCAGCAGCCGCAGGTTGGTCAGCTCCAGGGCCTCGGCGCGCAGCATGAGCTGGGCGAGTCCTGGCTGGTAGACCTCGACGGCCAGGTAGTTCAGCTCCGGTGCCGCCTTGGCCAGCTGCGAGGTGGTCTCGCCCATGCCGGAGCCGATCTCCAGCAGCACCGGCACGGACCGGCCGAACCACGTGTCGAGCTCGATGGGTCCTGGTGGGAGCGCGGCGACCTGCTTGCCGAGCTCGTCCCAGCGCCGTTCCCACGCCTTGCCCTGGCCAACGGTCATCCGGCCGCCACGGTGCACGAAGCTCACCACGGCGCGCTTGCGCGGCTCCTGTTCGGTCGGTGTCACGCCGACCAGCCTGCCAGGTCAGGGGGTCAGCGACTCCAGCCGGGCGAGGTTGGCGCGCAGGTCGGCCAGGCCCGCGACCGCGATCGGCGGCGGCGTGGGACCCGCGTGCACCGGCACGACGTCGATCCAGCCGGTGTGCCGGTCGGTGTGCGCGAGCGTGGTCGGCATGCCGGGGCGGCTCAGCGCCCGCTCGGACGGCATGTACTCCCAATACCCGGGTTCGCCCTCCTCGCCCCACGGCACGAACACCCAGCCGGGCCGCGCGTCGAGCAGCTTGGTGACCCGGTCCTCGATCAGGAAGCCTTCGAGGCGGCTGGTCAGCGTTCCGGCCGCGACGGCGCGCAGCCACCACGGCGCGGGCACCGATGGGTCGGCCGTGCGCGCGGCCAGGAACAGGGCGATCACCTGGACCTCCGGCGCACGGTGGACCCACGAGAATCTCGCCTCGGCGGGCGTCCCGGGCTGGGCGCCGAAGGGCTGTTCCAGCGCCTCCGCCCACTCCAGTCCGATCATGGGCTCGACGTGCAGGCCGCGACTGTGCGGCTGCGGGATCCGTTGCGGCGTACCGGCGTCAACCACCGTCAAGGTCCACCTCCATGGGCTCCGAGACGGGACTGTGAAACATGATCAGACCCCGGATCGGTAGGCCCCGTCCGCACGATGTGCCCAACCTCACACCCACTTAACGTGGTCTTAATCCGAGTGCTTGTTGTAAGCAACCCACCCGCTCGGCGCCAGGGTCGAAAGCCCCGCACTGGCCTGCGGAAACAGCGAACGGGCCCGGCCCACCCCCCGAAAGGTGGACCGAGCCCGCTTCCCTATGGTCACCGCCGTCCCCCGACGCCGGCGACCAGCTTTACGCGTCGCGCTTGTTCGCGACCACCAGCGCGGCGACCAGGAACGCCCCCGTGATCCCCGCGAAGTAGGCCAGCGCGCCCCACGGGCTGAACGCCGCTTCCGGTGACGGCCCCGCGAGGAACTCGCTGGCGTTGGTGAACGGCATCCGCCACGCGATCTTCTCGCCGACGTTGGGGATGAGCTGGACCAGCGACTCGACCAGCAGCGGCCAGATCATCAGCACGGAGACCGCGCCTGCCGACTGCCGGATCAGCGTGCCGACCGCGACCGCCAGCACCGCGCCCAAGCCGTAGATCAGGCCGGTGCCCGCGATCAGCCGCCAGTCCGCCGCGGTGTGGATGCCCAGGTCCGCGCTGGGCTGCAGCAGGTTGGCGATGCCCCACGAGCCGAACGCGGAGATCTCGCCGATGACCGCGGCCAGCATGCCGACGACCGCGGTCTTGGCCAGCAGGGCCGCGGTGCGGTTCGGGATGGCCTGGAACGTGGTGCGGATCGTGGAGAAGCGGTACTCGGTGGTGACGGCCAGCGTGGCCATCACCATGACCACCATCAGGCCGAACATCCGGCCGAACTGGGTCTCGCCGAGGGTGAACGGGTAGCCGCCGTCCTTGGTGCCGATGCTCAGCGCGGTGAAGCCGATGGTCAGGCCCAGCGCGGCGACGATGCTCCACCACGGCGAGCGGGTGCTGAACAGCTTGATGCGTTCGACCGAGAGCAGCGTCATCAGGCGTCCCTCTTGTTGGCGACCACCAGCGACCCGACCAGCAGGATCGCGGCGAACCCGGCGAAGTAGGCCAGCGCGGCCCACGGGGCGATGGTCACGTCCGGCGGCGGGCCCATGGAGATGACGCCGTCCGCGTCGGGGTTGCCGGTGAGGAAGTGGTTGGCCATGTTGAACGGCATCCACTTGTGGATGTCGTCACCGACGCGCGGGATCAGCAGGATCAGGCTCTCGATGAGCTGGGTGTAGATCAGCAGCACGGAGATCGCGCCAGCCGAGTGGCGGATCATGATGCCGACGGAGACCGCGACGACCGCGGCGATCGCGTAGACCAGGCCGACACCGGCGACCGCGCGCCACTCGAACGCGGTGTTGATTCCCAGCTCGTTGGTGCTGATGACCGACGCGAGGCCCCACGAGCTGAACGCGGCCAGCTCGCCGATGACGGCCGCGAGCAGCGCCACGACCGCGGTCTTGGCCAGCAGGGCCGAGGTGCGGTTCGGGATCGCCTGGAAGGTCGCCCGAATTGTGGAGAAGCGGTACTCGGTGGTGACGGCCAGCGCGGCCATCACCATGACCACGACCAGGCCGAAGCTGTACCCGAACTGGGAGGCCGCGACGGTCATCGAGTCGCCGTCGGAGTTGGACTCGCCCGCGATCAGCGCGGCCATGCCTGCGGTGACGGCGAGTGCGATGAGGGCGCACCACCACGGTGAGCGGGTGGTGAAGAGCTTGATGCGTTCGACTGCGAGCAGTGTCATGACGTCACTTCCCCGCGGTGACGAGCGCGGCGGTCTCGGTCAGGTCGGTGTGGTACTCGACGGAGTCGCCGGTGAGCTGCATGAACGCCTCTTCCAGCGAGCCGCGCTGCGGGCTGAGCTCGTGCAGCACGACGCCGTTGGACGCGGCCAGCTCGCCGATGTCGGCGCAGTCCATCCCGGACACGATCAGGCTCTCGCCCTCGTCGCGCAGCGCGGCCCCGGTGCGGCCGAGCGCGGTGCGCAGGGCGGCAAGGTGCGGGCTGCGGACCCGGACGGTGTTCTCGGTCGCCTGGGTGACGAAGTCCTCAGTGGACGACTGGGAGATGAGCTTGCCGCGGCCGATGACGACGAGTTCTTGTGCGGTGAGGGCCATTTCGGAGAGCAGGTGGCTGGAGACGAAGACCGTGCGGCCTTCCTCGGCCAGGCGGTGCATGAACTTGCGGATCCAGAGGATGCC
>DATLIA010000115.1:0-14654 GCA_035540215.1 Actinokineospora sp.
CCCCCACCGACTACCGGACCCTGACCTACGAGGTGACCGACCGGGTCGCCCGGATCACCTTCAACCGGCCGGAACGCGGCAACGCGATCACCGCCGACACCCCCGGCGACCTGGCAGCGGCGGTCGAGCGGGCAGACCTCGACCCACGCGTCCACGTGATCCTGCTCAGCGGGCGGGGCAAGGGCTTCTGCGGCGGATACGACTTGTCGATCTACGCGGAGAACAAGCCGGTCGACGGGCCCGACTCCACGGTCGGCAGCGTCGTGGACCCCGTCGTCCAGGCCCGAAACCACGACCCGCGCGGCACCTGGGACCCGATGGCGGACTACGCGATGATGAGCCGCTTCAACCGCGGCTTCGCCAGCCTCCTGCACGCCGACAAGCCGACCGTCGCCAAACTGCACGGCTTCTGCGTCGCGGGCGGCACGGACATCGCCCTCTACTGCGACCTGATCGTCGCCGCCGACGACACCAAGATCGGATACCCGCCCACCAGGGTGTGGGGCGTCCCGGCAGCGGGCATGTGGTCCCACCGCCTCGGCGACCAGCGCGCCAAGCGCCTACTCCTCACCGGCGACCGCATCACCGGCACCCAGGCCGCCGAATGGGGCCTGGCGGTCGAGTCGGCACCGGCGGAGCGGCTCGACGAGGTGACCGAGCGGCTGGTGGAGAAGATCGCGATGATGCCGGTCAACCAGGTCATGATGGTGAAGCTGGCCCTGAACAGCGCACTCCTCGCCCAGGGCGTGCAGAACTCGACCATGATCAGCACCGTCTTCGACGGCGTCTCCCGCCACACCCGCGAGGGCTACGCCTTCCAGCGACGGGCGATGGACGTCGGCTTCCGCGAAGCCGTCCGCGAACGCGACGAACCCTTCGGCGACGCCAAGCGATCCGAGTGATCCGCGATACCGTGAGTGGAACATATCATTCGCGGTACGTACTATTTGCGGAACCAACGTCGCAGGAGGCACCGAATGGGCACACTCGCGGGCAAAACCATCGTCATGTCCGGCGGCAGCCGCGGAATCGGACTGGCCGTCGCCCTACGCGCTGCGCGGGACGGCGCCAACGTGGTGCTGCTGGCCAAGACCGCCGAGCCGCACCCGAAGCTGCAGGGCACGGTGTTCACCGCCGCCGAAGAGATCGAACAGGCAGGCGGCAAGGCACTGGCCCTGGTCGGTGACGTACGGGTCGACGCCGACGTCAACAACGCCGTCGCGCGTGCGGTCGAGCGGTTCGGCGGGATCGACATCGTCGTCAACAACGCCAGCGCCATCGACCTGTCGGGCACCGAGCAGGTCGACATGAAGCGCTACGACCTGATGCAGGACATCAACACCCGCGGCACGTTCCTGCTGAGCAAGGCCGCGATCCCACACCTGAAGGCCGCGGCCAACGCGCACATCCTGACCCTGTCGCCACCGCTGAACCTGGCACCACACTGGCCCGGCAGGCACCTCGCGTACACGCTGTCGAAGTACGGCATGAGCCTATGCACCGTAGGCCTCGCCCACGAGTTCGCGGGAGACGGCATCGCGGCGAACTCCCTCTGGCCCCGCACCCTGATCGACACCGCCGCCGTACGAAACCTCCTCGGCGGCGCAGACCAAGCCAGAACCCCAACCATCGTCGCCGACGCGGCCCACGCGATCCTCACCCGCGACTCCCGAACCTGCACAGGCAACCACTTCATCGACGACGAAGTACTTGTGGCGGAAGGCGTCACCGACCTCGACCAGTACCGCCCAGCGGGCGCGACCGGCGAACTCGCACTGGACATCTTCCTGGACTGACCCACCCCCGCCCCGATTCAGGCAACGGAACAAGGCCGGGCGGGCAAGGCGAGGCGAGGCAGACAGGCGGGCGGGCGGGTAGGCAGGCGATACGAAACGAGGCGGAGCGGGCGAGCAAACGGGACCCAACGGGCCCAATGAGCAAGACGGGACCCAGCGGGCCGAATGAGCCGAATGAAACGGAACTGGACGTGCCCTAGCAAGGAGGGCTTGTCTGGCCCAAAGATCCTCCGCGAAGCCGCGGGTGAGCCCGAATCAAACCCGCCGAGCCACCTGATCCCGCACCCGATCAAACTCCCCCGGCATAGTCGGCCCCACCGACAACTTCACCAAAAACCCATGCAGCGCAACACGCTCCGCATCACTCAGATCAGCGAGCAGCGAATCATCAAACCGATCAAGCCCAACGTTCGCGGCCGAAACCTTCTCCAAACCAACAGCCGTGATCTCCACCAGATACCGCCGCCGATCCCGCTCATCCCGAACCCGCCGAACAGCCCCAACCATCTCCAGATCATCAAGACTCGTCACCATCGTCGCCGGATCAATCCGAAGATACGAACCCACAGCAAGCTGACTCATAGCACCGTTGTCAGCCAACGCCTGCAAAATGCTGTAGTGCCGTACCCGAAGATCCAACCCAGCCAGATTCTCCTCGGCGAGCCGGAACGCCACCTGCCCAAGCTTCACCAGCAGACAGCTGATGTGCTCAGCCACCGTGCCAGGCACAAGCGGCGGTTCCGACCCACCCATCGTTAGCCCCACCCATCATTCGCAGTACGCACGATCATACGCCGCCGTAGACCTCGAACTCATAGATCCGAGCAGCCTTGTCGCTGGTCTGAGTAGGCGTAGTCACATCGAGCCGGACATACCGGCCAGTCACCGCGACCGAATGCGTCGTAGTTCCCGCCGTATTCCCCGCGACAGTCACCGCGGTCGTCCAAGCAGACCCATCCACCGACGTCTTGATGGTGAACGCCTTCGTGTTGTAGGCAGCAGACTCCCCGCCCGCCTGAGCGTGCTTGACCGTGAAACCCGTGATCGACTTGGCCGCCCCAAGATCAACCTGCAGCCACTTGGCAGCGACCTGCGTGCAGAACTTGTCGGCGTTGCCCCCGGACACACTGCCGTTGACCGCCTTCGCAGGCCCCTCAGCACTGGCACACGGTGCAGACCCACTAGCAGGCCGGTTAAGTGCCAGATTGCCCACCGGCGGAGGCGGAGGCGGAGTAGCACCCGAGAAGAACTCCGCCATGCCACGCGTGACTTCAGCGTCGCCAGGCGTCTGGTTGTGTGCGAGGCACGCGGTGGTCCAGTGGTTCTCAGCGCCGGTCAGGATCGTCGACTCCGGCGGGGAGATCACGTCGTCGCAGTGGGAGACCCAACTGGCGTGCAGCGTGGGCCCAGGTGTCTCGTCACCGCTGTTGAGTGCGCTCAGGAACGACGATCCGGGCGCCATTTGCGGGCACGCCGGGTCCGTGGTGATGATCCAGCAGAACGCCGCCTGCGACGTGCCGTGGTTCGGCCCGGCGACGCTGGCGAAGTGGGCGACCTTGGCCGCGCCGCCCACATTCTTGATGTAGTAGCGAGAACTCAGGCTGCCCATGGAGAAGCCGATGATGTCGACCTTGGCCGCGCCACTGCTGGCCAGGATGCCATCGACGAAGGTCGCCAGCCGCCTGCCGGTGTTCTCGTTGGTCTCGCCGTTGGGGAAGTCCAGCGAGTGGATGTCGGAATCGGTGTAGCCCGCGGCGATCAGACCTGGCTTGACGGCCGCGACGTCGCCCGCAGCGCCGCCGTAGCCGTGCACGAACACCACCGGGTTGCGCGGTGCGGGCTGGGCCTGCGCGGGCACGCCGAGACCGCCGACGACCACGCCGATGAGCGCGGCCGTGGTGAAGAGTCGTTTCACAAGAGGCTCCTCGAATCAGCAGGGGTTGATCCGCAGGTAGGACACCCCAGCCGACCCCGGGCGGACATCCGCCGGTCAGCCGACCCCGTTGCCATCCACGGCCTGGCGCCCCCGCAGCCCGACGGCGATCTCGACCCTGGACGAGAGGCCCAGCTTGGCAAGGATGCGCGACACGTGGGTCTGCACGGTCCGAGGCGAGACCACCAGCCTCCGCGCGACCTCGGGGTTGGTGCACCCCTGCGCGACGAGCTCGGCGATCCGCAGTTCGGTCGGCGTCAGACTGTCCCAGCCGCGCTTGGCCGTGGTCCGTTTGCCGGTCACCCCGCGCACGAGGCCACTGGCGCGCAGCGCGGCCCTGGCGCGATCGACGTCGGCGAGCGCGGCGAGGGCGGTGTAGGTCCTGATCGAGTCGGAGAACGCGGCCTTGGCCTCGGCCACCCGGCCCGCGCGGGCCAGCAGAACGGCGGCGTCCTCACCCGCCCTCGCCGCCGCCAGCGGCAGTCCCGCGTCGGCGAATCCCCCGACGGCGGCCAGCAGAGCATCCACATCGGACTCGATCAGGCCGCGGCAGTAGCGCGGCACCACACCGTCCACTCCGGATTCCGCTGCCGCGTCGGCGATCGCCGTGGCCAGATCCAGATCGCCGCCCCGCACCGCGACCCTGACCAAGCGACCGGCGACACCGCTGACAGAGTTGCCGTGGTGGGGGCCCACCGACCCGTCCGCGACCCGGCGGACGAGTTCGAGCGCGTCGGCGTCGCGGCCGTCGACGTCGGCGAGCAGCACGTCGCCGACCGCGGCGATGTGCTCGTAGAAGGCCGCGACCCCGCGGACCTGGTCGACGGCGCGCGCGGCGGCCTCGACGTGCGCGCGGCCCGCCGGGACGTCACCGCGGTGCAGCAGGACCACGCCTGCCAAAGCGTGCAGGGGTCGGGTGAACCCGTAGTGGTCCCTTCGCGCCAGACCTTGGTCGACCGAGGACAACGCCGCCGCCCAGTCGCCGCGGTTGTAGGCCATGAGCGCCGCGATGAGGTGCGCCCACGGCGCGAAGAACCCGTCGACCGGCTCCGCGACGGGCAGCGCCTCGGCGAGGAGCGCTGCTCCCGCCGCCCAGTCGTCGCGCAGGTCGCAGATCGCGGCCCGCATCAGTTTGGCCAGCAGCCATTGCGGAGGATCGGCCACCGCTATCTCCAGCAGCGCGTCGACCCGGTCGAGCAGGGCGACGGCCCGGTCGAGGTCACGGGTCAGGTAGGCCGCGACCACCTCGACCTGGGCGAGCCAGACCTCGGTGAGCGGATCGCCGTCGGCGGGCTCGCCCGCGGCGAGCAGGGCGCCATCGACGTCACCGGCCAGCAGCCGTGCCTGCGCGGCCATCGCGCGTGGCCTATGGCCCGCGGAAGCCTCCTCGGTGAGCACGGCAAGCGCGCCGGGTCCGTCGTTGCGCGCCATGGCGACCTGAGCCAGCACGGACCGCAGCCGCGACCGCAGCGGCGGCGTCGGCCGCACGTGCAGCATCGCGCCCGCGGCGGCCCCGGCCGCGCCGGTCCGGCCCACCCGCAGCAGCGACTCGGCCCACGCGACCCGCGCCTCGCCTTGCCGGTCGTCGCCCGGTTCCATGGCGGCGCAGGCCCGGCCAAGCAGGTCCGGGTCGGTGACCGGGGCGTGGTCGACGGTCCAGGCCACCGCCCACCTGTCGAGGACGGGTGCCGCGGCGAGGTGCGCCGCGACCCGGTCGGGCGCCGCGCCCGCGGCTTCGAGCGACCGCGCGACCGGCGCGAACAATGTGCCGGACGCGGCCAGCAGCGCGGCGCCGACCAGTGGATGCCGGGGCTGAACCCGGTCGTCGAGCCTGGTCAGCAGCCGGGCGCGGCACAGCCGGTCCACCACTGGCAGCACGCGCGCGAGCGGAAGGCCCGCCGCCACGGCGATCTCGGCGGCGTCGGTGGATCCGACAAGCACCGCGGCGAGCCGCAGCACGGTCCCGGCGGGCTCGCCGAGTCGCTCCAAACGGGACACGACCGTCCGGATGAACCGCTCCGTCGGCCAGCCGGACTCGACCAGCCGCGAGATCAGCCAGGGATTGCCCAGCGCGTCCGCGCACCGGCCGAGCAGAGCCGGATCCGGCACACCGCCGGTCAGGTCGGCGACCATCGCCTCGACGGCGTCGGGGTTGAGCGGTGCGACGTCGTGCACAGCGACCACGTCGGCCAGCGCGTCGAACCCGCGGTCGGCGAACCCGGCGTGCCCGGCGACGACGACCGACACCGGAACCCGGCTCAGCCGACCGGCCAGCAGGCGCAGGGTCTGGACGGTGTGGCCGTCGGCGTACTGCAGGTCGTCGATGACGACCAGCGTCGGGCCCGAGCAGGCCCAGTCGCGCAGCAGGTCCTCGGCGACATCGGCGGGCGTGGTGAGCCCGTCGACGCCGGGTCGGACCGACCCGCCGAGCGTCGCGTACGGGATGCCCGTCCCCATCGGGTCGGCGCGCAGCCGGACCACGGTGCGCGCGGCCGACTCGGCGGCGTGCACGGCCAGCAGTCGGGTGAGCCCGCCGCCGGACTCGGATCTCAGCACCACCATCGAGCCCGCGCCGGACTCGGCCGACGCACCGGCGTGGCCGAGGAACAGCAGTTCCGCCGTGCGACCGAACAGGGCGGGCGGAGGTGGGGACTCGGATCGGACGATCGACAACGTCAACGGGCGCGGCCTCACGGTCGGCGAGTGTACGAGCCGTAACGATACGTGTCGGGAAACGGCCACCGAAAGCTGTCCACAAAGCCCGAAGGCCACTCCGTGGGGAGTGGCCTTCGGGGTGTCGCTGGTCGAGACCTAGACCGTCAGCGTCCAGGTGTCGATGTTGCCCACGTCGTAGCGGGCCACGTCCTGGACCTTGAGCTTCCAGGCACCGTTGCGGACCTCGCTGGACAGGTTGACCGTGTAGGTCGCGTCCACGTTGTCGGCGCTGTCACTGCTGCTGGAGTTCTTCAGGCGGTACGCGGTGCCGTCGGGCGCAACCAGGTCGATGACCAGGTCACCGCGCCAGGTGTGCTTGATGTGCACCTCGACCTTGGCGGTCGCCGAGGCGTTGCCCGCGCAGTTGGCCACCGTGATCGTGCTGGTCACCGCGGCGCCCGCGTCCGGAATGGACACATCGGCGCCGTTGGTCTGCGCCGAGCAGGTGCCCGTGGTGCCGACCGTCCAGGTGAAGCTCGTCGAGCCCGCGGTGCCCGTCGCGGGGGTCGCCGTGGCGGTCACGTTGTAGGTGCCCGCCGCCGACGGCGTCCCGGTGATCGCACCGGAGGTGCTGATCGACAGGCCGGTCGGGAGACCGGTGGCCGACCAGGTGTACGGCGCGGTGGCGCCGGAGGCCGAGAGCTGCAGCGGCGAGATCGCCGTACCGACCGCCGAGGTCTGGTTGCCCGGGTTCGTCACCGAGACGCTGCCCGGCGGAGTGGTGCCGCCACCGACGTACAGCAGACGGTTCGGCGTACCCGTGCCCGGGTTGGTGACCTTGTTCGGGGTGGCCGCGTCGATGATCGCCTGGTGCACCTGGGCGGGGGTCGCCGAGGTGTTGCCCGCCAGGTAGAGCGCCGCGGCGCCCGCGACGTGCGGGGAGGCCATCGAGGTGCCGCTCATCGTCGCCGAGCCGCTGTTGTTGCTGTACGAGGCGGAGACGATGCTCGACCCCGGCGCGTACAGGTCGGTGCAGACGCCGTAGCTGGAGGTCGACGCGCGGGCGTCGGTGTTGGTCGAGTTGCCGACGTTGATCGTCTCGCGCACGCGCTGCGGCGAGTACTTGCACGAGTCGTCGTTGAAGTTGCCCGCCGCCACGACGTAGGTGACGCCCTTGGCGATGGAGTTCTTCACCGCGGTGTCGAGCACGCTGCTCGGCTCGTTCGCGGTTCCGGTGTAGAGGCTCATGTTGGCCACGGCCGGGAGCACCGCGTTCGCGGTCACCCAGTCGACGCCCGCGGTCTCGGTGGTGATGGAGCCGCCACCCTGGCAGTTCAGCACGCGGACGGCCTTGAGCTTGACTTCCTTGGCCAGACCGTAGGTGGCGCCGCCGACGGTGCCCGCGACGTGCGTGCCGTGGCCCTGGCAGTCCTTGCCGTTCTGGCCGTCGCTGAACGCGTCGAAGCCGAAGGTCGCGCGCCCGCCGAAGTCGGTGTGGTTGTAGTTGATGCCGGTGTCGATGATGTACGCGGTCACGTTCGACGCACCGGTGCTGTAGGTGTACTTCTGGTTCAGCGGCAGGTCGCGCTGGTCGACCCGGTCCACGCCCCACGACGGCGGGTTGAGCTGGTCGGTCAGCATCTTGACCGCGCGGTCCTGCTCCACAAAGGACACCGCGGGGTCGGCGGCGAGCTTGCGCGCCTGCTGGGCGGACATGGTCACCGAGAAGCCGCGCAGCGCGGACTTGTAGGTGAAGCCGACCTTGCCGCCGTAGCGGCCCGCGAGGTCACCCGCGCGGCCCGACACGTCGGCCTGCGCGGTGAGGTTGTCCTTCAGGACGACGATGTAGCTGTCCTTGATCGCGTCGGCTGAGCCTTCGGCCAGGATGGTGCCCTCGGCCGCGGAGGCCGAGTTGGGCATGACCACGGCGGCGGTGATCGCCGCAGCTGCCGCGAGACCCGCGCCAAGGGTCCTCTTGGCAAATGGGGTCGTTCGTATACGCATGCTGCTCCTCAATGCAGGGACATCCGGCAAGGCCAGCCCTCGTTGGCGATTAACCGGATGTTGAATGAGCATGTTCAGTGTGAACAGTTCAGAGTATTGCCGGTTTACCCACGGCAGAACAATGATTCCCAATAAACACTATTGATGCGCCACGCGGCCAACCGGCCCAGCACCCGACACCCCTCGGATACGCCAAAATGCCTATAACCACCCCGCAGGGGGATGGTTATAGGCATTTCTTTGAGCGTTAAAACATGAACGTCAGATCATGAATCAGAGCGTGAGCGTCCACGTGTCGATGTTGCCGACGTCGTAGCGGGCCACGTCCTGGACCTTGAGCTTCCAGGCACCGTTGCGGACCTCGCTGGACAGGTTGACCGTGTAGGTCGCGTCCACGTTGTCGGCCGAGTCGTTGGCGCTGGAGTTCTTCAGGCGGTACGCGGTGCCATCCGGCGCCACCAGATCGACGACCAGGTCACCACGCCAGGTGTGCTTGATGTGCACCTCGACGCTGGAGGTCGCCGAGGCGTTGCCCGAGCAGCCCGACATGGTGATCGTGCTGGTCACCGCGGCGCCCGCGTCCGGAATCGAGACGTCGGTGCCGTTGGTCTGCGCCGAGCAGGTGCCCGTCGTGCCCACCGTGATGGTGAACGACGCGCTGCCGGTCTTGGCCGGGCTCGAGCTGTCGGTCGCGGTCACGGTCACGTTCGAGGTGCCCGCCGCGGACGGCGTGCCCGAGATCGTGCCAGTGCCCGAGTTGATCGACAGACCCGCCGGGAGACCCGAGGCCGACCAGGTGTACGGCGAGGTGCCGCCGGACGCGCTGTTGTTGATGGTCAGCGCGGTGCCCACGGTGCCGGTCTTGTTGCCCGGGTTGGCCACGGTGACGCTGCCTGCCGGGGTGCAGGACCCGCCGATGGAGCGCTTGGGGCAGTCGGCGTAGCCGAGCAGGTAGAGCACGGCCGCCTTGTTGCGGGCGGTCTCACGGTCGATGATCTCGTCACCGGGGTAGAAGCCGCCGCCACCGGTGCCGGTCGGGAACATCTCGAAGGTGTAGCCCCAGATCTTGTGCACGCCCCAGAGGTAGTCATCGATCGACCCGTCGGTGATGTACAGGTCAGAGGACTGCTGCGGGGTGTAGTTGTTGGTCTGGGCCATCGCGTTGCCCATGGTGCGGAAGATCTGCTCTTCCTCGGTGTTCAGACCAGGGGCGGTGTTGTCGTAGGTCCAGCCGAAGGGCCAGAGCACGAGCTCGCTGTAGGTGTGGAAGTCGATCGCGACGCTGATCTGCTGCACGCCACCCACGACGCGGCTGCGCACCCAGTCCGCGAGGACCTTGACCTCCTTGGCCGACTCCGGCGCGGTGCCGCGGTAGGTCTCGGAGCTGGTGGTACCCGAGGAGCCGCCACAGCAGCCCCACTTGTAGTCCCAGTTGCGGTTCATGTCGGTGCCGACGTTGGTCGTGCCCGAGTTCGGCTGGCGGTTCTTGCGCCAGCTCTTGTACGAGCCGGTGCTGATGTCGAACTCGCCGCCGTCGGGGTTGACGTCCGGGAGGATCCAGATCTCGCGGGTGTCGACCATGTTCTTGATCTGGTTGTCGGTGGCGTAGCCCTGGGTGAAGGTCTTCACCAGGTACAGCGCCATCTCCACGGTCAGGTGCTCGCGGGCGTGCTGGTGGTGGGTGAACAGGACCTCGGGCTCGGCCTCGTCGGTGGCGACGTTGTCGGAGATCTTGAACGCCAGGATGTCGCGGTTCTCGTAGGACTTCCCGATCACCGTCTTGGAGATGATGCTCGGGTAGTTCGCCACCGCGGTGTTCAGCTCGGACACCATCTCCGAGTAGTTGTGGTAGCCCGCGTCGGCGCCGGGGAAGTCGTTGATGCCGTTGGCACCGTTGACGTCCTGGATGCCCTGGAGCGCGGGGGCGGCCTCGGCCTCGACGGCGAAGCCCTGGGCGCGGATCTTGGCGACCTCACCCGGGGTCGCGGTGATCAGCAGCCGGGAGTCCTCGGTGCCGTTGATGGCCGCACCGGTCTTGGCGATCGCCGTGCGGTCCTGGGCGTTCTTGACACCGGTGACGTGGTATTCCGCCGACGACCGCTCGTTCTGCGGGTTCGCCTTGGCGCCGATCGCGGGGGTTGACCCCATCGACACGACGAAGGCGGTGGCGGCAACCGCCGCGACCATGATGGCCGCGCGTTTGCGATTCACTATTCCTCCTGCAGGGGTAATGTCGGGGTGCCCGACATTGGAGGGTAATTCCTGCGCACAATAGCCGATCGCAGGCCGGATTCAAGTCCCGTACCGGACATTGTCTGCTTTCTGCCCGCGCTTGACGGTCAAGTGCCCCAGATCTAGTGTCCCGAGTCGGAAGTTCGACACCACCTCCGGCGCCCACGCGGCGCCTGGCCGCACCGCACGAAAGACCAAGTACAACCCGGTACTACGGCCTTCCGCGCGGCACGCCCAGCCACCACGCGGATCACCGGATCCGGCGCCGAACCCCCGACTCGGAACACTAGGGTCCCGCCCACTAGGAACCCTGGGCCGGGCGACCGGCCGCCGCACGTGCGAGGTGCACCATGTTCCTGCTCGAACCCGTCGGTCTCGGCAAGAACGAGAACGCGGTCTATTTCGCCTTGATCGAGCTCAAGCGGGCCACGATGGACGACCTGTGCGCGGAGACCGGCCTCCCGGCTGCCGACGTACGCGCCGCGCTCACCAGCCTGCTCGGTTGCGGCCTGCTGCAGCAGTTGGCCTACTCCCCCGAGACCTACATGGTGGCCGCGCCGCAGGCCGCCCTCGGCGCCCTGATCCAGCGCAGGCGCGGCGACCTGGCCCGGATGCAGGTCGAGGTCGAGGAGATCGCCGAGCGCCTGCGCGGCGCCGCCCCCGCCGACGGCCACCCGCTCGTCGAACTCATCGAGGGTGAGGACGAGGTCCTCTCTGTTATCGCGCAGCTCCAGATCAACGCCCGCAAGGAGATCCTCGGCATCGACACGCCGCCCTATATAGGCGACTCAGTCCACCCGAACGACATCGAGCTGACCCAGCTCGCCAGAGGCGTGAACTACCGCTTCATCTACGCCCCGGAGGCCTTGGCACTGCCTGAGCACATGGAGCGCATGCGCCAGTGCATCGACGCGGGCGAGGAGGCGCGCATCCTGCCCAACATCACCATGAAGATGAGTGTCGTGGACCGATCGGTCGCCCTGATCCCCGCGTCCTATGCCGAACCGGACCCCACCAGGCGCCTGCTGGTGCACTCGCCCGCGCTCATCGACATCCTGGTCGCGGCCTGGGAACTGCTGTGGACCAAGGCGACACCTGGGATCATCCCGGGGCCGCCCGCGGGCGGGCCCGGGGAACGCGACCGCGAGCTGCTGTCGCTGCTGGCGTCGGGGATGAAGGACCGCTCCATCGCACGGGCGCTTGGCGTGACCGAGCGGACCGTCGGCAGGCGGCTGACCGAGCTGATGAGCGAACTCGGCGTCGAGACCCGCTTCCAGGCAGGCGTGCAGGCCGCGCACCGCGGCTGGATCTGAGCCGCCTCCCCCGCACAAGCCCGATGGCCGGGCAGCACGAGAGTGCTGCCCGGCCGGACCGACTCAGACGGTGAGCGTCCAGGTGTCGATGTTGCCCGTGTCGTAGCGGGCGACGTCCTGGACCTTGAGCTTCCAGGCACCGTTGCGGACCTCGGAGGACAGGTTGACCGTGTAGGTCGCGTCCACGTTGTCGGCGCTGTCACTGCTGCTGGAGTTCTTCAGGCGGTACGCGGTGCCGTCGGGCGCGACCAGGTCGATGACAAGGTCACCGCGCCAGGTGTGCTTGATGTGCACCTCGACCTTGGCGGTCGCCGACGCGTTGCCCGAGCAGCCCGACATGGTGATCGTGCTGGTCACCGCGGCGCCCGCGTCCGGGATGGACACATCGGCGCCGTTGGTCTGCGCGGTGCAGGTGCCGCCGCCGGTCGGGTTGACGGTGATGGTGAACGACGCGCTGCCGGTCTTGGCCGGGCTGGAGCTGTCGGTCGCGGTGACGGTGACGTTCGAGGTGCCCGCCGCGGACGGCGTGCCCGAAATGGTTCCGGTGCCGCTGTTGATCGACAAACCGGCCGGAAGACCGGTGGCCGACCACGAGTACGGCGAGGTTCCGCCGGACGCGCTGTTCGTGATGGTCAGCGCGGTGCCCACGGTGCCGGTCTTGTTGCCCGGGTTGGCCACGGTGACCGCACCCGGCTGGGTGCCGCTGACGGCGTTGACGGTCTTGGTGGTGTCGACAAGGCCCGAGCCGCAGCCACCGGTGCAGGTGCCCGGCAGCGGCCGGGTGTTGGCCTTGAGCAGGGACTCGACCTCGGCCGGGGTCAGCGTCGCCTTCTTGGCCAGCATCAGCGCGACGACGCCTGCGACATGCGGGGCGGCCATGCTGGTGCCCATGTACGGCTTGAGCGTCTCGGTCGTCGGGCTGGTGAGGCTCGCGTTGACGGTGGACAGGATGCCGTGCTGCGGGGTGGTGACCGACCCGGCCGGGTCGCTCTCCTCGCGGACCTGGCCGCCGGGGGCGGTCACGTCGATCTTGGCGCCGTAGTTGGAGTAGAACGCGCGATTGCCCTGACGGTTGCTGGACGCGACGGCCACGACGTTGTTGCAGTTCGCCGGGGTGAAGTTCGCGACGTCCATGTTGGAGTTGCCCGCCGCGATGACCACGGTGGTACCGCGGCCGACAGCGCCGTTGATGGCGTTCTGGTAGGTCGTCGCGCACGCGGCCTGACCGCCCAGGCTCATGTTGATGACCTTGGCCGGAGTCGGGTTGGCCGGGACACCGGACACGGTGCCGCCCGACGCCCAGGTGATCGCGTCGGCGATGTCGCCGGTGGAGCCACCGCAGCGGCCGAGCACGCGCACCGGCTGGATCTTGGCGTTGTACGCGATGCCCGCGATGCCGTTGTTGTTGTTGGTCTGCGCGGCGATGGTGCCCGCGACGTGCGTGCCGTGCCAGGACGAGTTGTGGTCCTTGCCGAGGAAGCAGTCCGATGCCGCGCCCCAGTCACCCGGGTCGGCCGAGTTCGAGTCGCGCCCGTTGCCGTCGTTGGCGTTGTTCACATCGGAGATGAAGTCGTAGCCGGGCACGACCTGGGCGGCGAGGTCGGAATGCGCGACGTAGCCGGTGTCGATCACCGCGACGGTGACGCCGGACCCGGTCGACTGGTCCCAGGCGCCCGGCACGTTCATGCCCGCGGTGGCCCCGAACAGATCCCACTGCTTGGCGTACTCGGGGTCGTTGGGGTCCACCGCCTGGGCCTGCATCATCAGATCGGGCTCGACGTAGGCGACCTTGGGGTCCTTGCGGTACTCGGCCATGACCGAGTCGACCGTGCCGCTGTCGACCTTGCCGAGGTCGATCAGCGCGCCGCCGGTCGACAGGCGGCGCAGCAGCTTGCCTTGGCCCCTCCCGCGGGTCTTGCTCTCGGCGTCCTGGGTGGCCGCCGCGTCCGACAGCGCCGCGCTCGCGTCGACCCGGTAGCCGACGATGATCCGCGCCGACTGCCCGGCGGGCTGCGCCTGCGGCGCCGCCGTCGCCGACGTCAGCGTGGACAGCGCGACCGCCCCCGCCGCGACCGCCGCGCCGACCAGCGTGGCCGCCAGCGCCTTCCTGGAAATGCTCTTCACTGTGATCCCTTCCACCAGGACGTCCGCCCTCGGGACGCCCGAAGGTGACGGGCTGGGATGTTCGCCCACCCCGTCGCCTCGACGGATTTGCCGGTCCGCCATCGCCCGCGTGACGCAGACCACGCGGGCGGGGTGACGGTAACCAGACAGCGGACGTGCCGGGCAGTGCCAAACCGGACAAACGACGGAACCGGACACCGGTAGCGTGGATTCATGATCGACTTCGAGAAGAGTGCCGTCTTCAAGCTCTCGCCATGCGACCCGCGCGACATCGAGCCCGCGATCGCGCCGCTGATCATCGCGGGCGAGCAGATCCTCAGCTGTTTCAAGGGCGTCCGCGACTTCGTCGTGTTCACCAACAAGCGGCTCATCGCGGTCAACGTGCAGGGCATGACCGGCAAGAAGCGCGACTACACGTCGCTGCCGTTCAACAAGATCCAGGCGTTCTCCATCGAGACGGCGGGCACGTTCGACCGCGACGCCGAGCTGGACCTGTGGTTCAGCGGCCTCGGCAACGTCCGGCTGGAGTTCAAGGGCAGCGCCGACATCCGCGGACTGGGCCACATGATCGCGTCCTACGTCCTCTGAGCGGTCGTG
>DATLIA010000116.1:0-14586 GCA_035540215.1 Actinokineospora sp.
CGCCCGCCCTGGACGGCAGCACCCTGGCCGACGCGCTGGACCGGCTGTGCGCCACGGTCGCGGTGCCTGCGATGTTCCGGCAGGCGGGTCACCCGTTCCCGCTGCCGACCGACCACGAGGTGGCGCTGCTGCGGATCGCACAGTCCGCGCTCACCAACACCGTCCAGCACGCCGACGCGGGCAGCGCCCGACTGGACCTGACCTACCTGGACGACGCCGTCACCCTCACGGTCACCGACGACGGCACCGGCTTCAACCCGGCGGGAGCGGAGATCGGCGGCTATGGCCTGGCGGCGATGCGGGCCAGGGCGGTCGCGGTTGGTGGGGCGTTCACTGTCGATTCGGCTGTTGGTGCGGGTGCCACTGTCGCTGTTCGGCTGCCTCGGGTGGGTTTGTCATGACCATCCGTCTGCTGATCGCTGATGATCATCCGGTGGTTCGGGCGGGGCTGCGGGCGGTGCTGGAGACCGAGCCTGACCTGGTGATCGTCGCCGAGGCCGCCACCGCTGAAGAGGCCGTCGCCCGTGCTGGGGAAGTCGACGTGGTCCTCATGGACCTCCAGTTCGGCCCCGGCATGACCGGTGCCGAGGCCACCGCGGCCATCACCGCTCGCCCCGACCCGCCCCGCGTCCTGATCGTCACCACCTACGACACCGACGCCGACACCCTCCCCGCCATCGAGGCGGGCGCCACCGGCTACCTGCTCAAGGACGCCCCACCCGAGACCCTCGCCACCGCCATCCGCGCCGCCGCCGCGGGGCGCACGACCCTCGCCCCGACGGTCGCCGACCGCATGGTGACCCGGTTGCGGACACCGGCGACGTCACTCACCAGCCGTGAGACCGAGGTGCTGACCCTGGTGGCGAGCGGGCTGTCCAACCAGGACATCAGCGCCCGGCTGCACCTCAGCCACGCCACCGTTAAGTCCCACCTGGTCCACATCTACGCGAAGCTCAGCGTCGACTCGCGTACCGCCGCGGTCGCAGCGGCTACGCAGGCGGGGATCATTCGCCGGTGAGGCCGACCGCCCGCAGCAGGACGCCGACCGTCGCGTAGGTGCGTTCGAGGTCGACGGCGTCCGGGGCGACGCGCCACTGCTGGTGGATGCCCATGACCGCGCCGAGCAGGAACGTGCTCAACTCCTCGGCGCCGACCCCGGCGGGGAGTTCGACCCGCTCGACCCGCGTCCGCACCTGGTCCCGCAGCGCCTTGTGCAGGTCGCCGTACCACTTGTGCAGCGCGGAGTCCGGCTCGACCGCCTCGGCCATCAGGGTGATGAAGAGCTTGGTGGACGGGCTCTTGGTGAACGCCACGATCCCGCGCAGGGCCTGGCCGAGTTCGCCTGGGTCCATGGCGTCGCCCTCGGCGCGGATGGTCGCCACGACGTTCTCGACGACCGCGGCCAGCAGGCCCTCCTTGTTGCCGAAGTGCCACGGGATCGAACCGCGGCTCACCCCGGACCGGCAGGCGATGTCCTCGAAGGTGGTCTGCCGGTAGCCGCGCTCGGCGAACAGCTCGGTGGCCGCGGTGACCAGCAGCCTGCGGCTTTCCTGGGTGGTCTCCGCGCGTCGGGTGGCCCGTGAAGTCGTCACAGCTGGTGAGTCTATCCCCGGCTGTACGGCCAGTGGCTTGCTATGAGATATTCTCTGTGTTGGCTGACATAGGGGGACAGGATGACTCGACTGGACAAGGCGACGTTTGCCGAGCGGCCGTGGCTGATCCATGAGCTCACTGGGGACTTCGAGGTGGAGGACGCGTGGTCGTTCCGCACGCCGGGCGCCGGGCCCGCGGACTTTCCGACGATGCTCGCCGCCATGCGGGCGGCGGGTGGGTTGGCGAATCAGCCTCGCGTGGTTCGGTGGCTCTTCGCGGCACGGTGGAAGCTGGGGGCGTTCTTTGGTTGGGACAAAGCGGATTCAGGTCTGGGTGAACGCGTCACGTCCCTGCGCACCCGCCTGTCCGACGACGTCCCCGCGGGCGGCGATCATCCAGGTATGCCACTCACGGCGGTCTACGAGTTGGCTGACGAGTCCGCTCGCGAGCTGGCGAACAAGACCGTGCACACCGTCATGCACCTGGGCTGGGTGCGGGGGCCGGACGGCGACCACGAGCTGCGGATGACGGTGCTGGTCAAGCCGAACGGGCTGTTCGGGCGGGTCTACATGGCCGCCATCGCGCCGTTTCGGTATCTGATCGTCTATCCGGCTCTGACTCGGCGGTGGGAACAGGCCTGGCGCGACCGCTCCGTGGGTCAGGAATGAATGCGTCCCAGGAATGCCCTTGCCTTCTTGGCGCGACGCTGTCAAGTGCAGGAACGGACCTTCTTAGCATGCCATAGGTGTCGCAATGTTCAGACTTCGTGATTGGTCGGGCATGTGAGCCGGTCCGCACGTGCAAGTATCGTGCGGACCGGCTCAGGGGTAACGCTTGTCACGTCTCACATCTCGATCTACAGTGCGGGAAAGCGCTTGCCGAGTGCGTATGGGCAGGCTCGCCCCGATCCTCAACGAGGAGGACACTTTGCGTAGATTGCGAAGTCTGTTCGCATTACTCTGCCTTACGCTGGTCGCCACCACAGTGATGACGGCGCCCGCCTCGGCGGCGGGCAGGTTCAACGTCCTCGTCTTCAGCAAGGTCGTCGGGTTCGTCCACGACTCGATCCCGGCGGGCAAGGCCGCGCTCGAGCAGCTCGGCGCGGACAACGACTTCGATGTGACGGTCACCGACGACGCGAGCGTCTTCACCGACGCGGGGCTCGCGCCCTACGACGCGGTCGTCTTCAACAACACCAACAGCCGCGACGGCGCGATCCTGGACGCGAACCAGCGGGCCGCGTTCGAGCGCTTCATCCGGGCGGGCGGCGGCTGGACCGGCATCCACTCCGCGTCCGGGTCCGAGTACGACTGGGTCTGGTACCACGATCTCCTCGGCGCGACGTTCAAGTCCCACCCGGCGGTCCAGAACGTCACCATCGAGGTCGACGACCGGGTCCACCCGTCCACTAAGGACCTCCCGCAGAAGTGGGACCGCAACGAGGAGCCCTACGACTTCACCGCCAACCCGCGTGGCAACGTGCACGTGCTGGCGAGTTTCGACACCCGCGGCTACGGCGGCGACACCATGGGCGCCGACCACCCGATCTCCTGGTGCCAGGAGTTCGACGGCGGCCGCAGCTGGTACACCGGTCTCGGCCACAACCCGACGGCCTTCCAGGAGCCTCTGTTCCTTGAGCACCTGCTCGGCGGGATCGAGTGGGCGGCGGGCGCTGTCGCGGGCGACTGTGGCGCCACGGAGAACTCGCGCTACGAGAAGGTCCAGCTCGACGGCAACACCGATGACCCGCTGGACATGGACATCGACTCCCTGGGTCGTGTGTTCCTGGTCGAGCGGGGTGGCGCGGTGAAGGTCTACGACCCGCAGCTGCAGTCCACAAAGGAAGCTGCGAAGTTCAGTGTGCTGGTGCAGCACACGCACGGCATGCACGGAATCGTCCTGGATCCGAACTTCGCCACCAACAAGTACATGTACATCTACTACTCGCCGCTGACTCCTGAGGTCAGCAGGGTGTCGCGGTTCACCTACAACGAGACCACCGACGTCGTCGACATGGCCAGCGAGAAGGTCCTGCTGTCGTTCAACGCCCAGCGCACCCAGAACGCGCACGAGGGCGGTGGCCTCGCCTTCGACACCAACGGCAACCTCTACGTCGGTACCGGCGACAACTCCTCGCCATGCTGCAGCGGCTTCGGCCCGATCGACGAGCGGGCGGGCTACGAGTACAACGACGCCCAGCGTTCGTCCGGCAACACCAACGACCTGCGCGGCAAGGTGCTGCGCATCCACCCAGAGGCCAACGGCACCTACACGATCCCGGCCGGAAACCTGTTCGCCCCCGGCACCGCGAAGACGCGGCCCGAGATCTACGTGATGGGTGTCCGCCAGCCGTACCGCATCGCGGTCGACCCGGAGACGAACTACCTCTACTGGGGTGAGGTCGGCCCGGACGCGCAGGCGGACTCGACCACGCGTGGCCCGATGGGCCACGACGAGTTCAACCAGGCCAAGACGGCAGGCAACTACGGCTGGCCGTACTGCATCGGCGACAACAAGCCCTACATCGACTACAACTTCGCGACCGGGGTCTCGGGTGCGGCGTTCGACTGCGCCAACGGTCCCACGAACAACTCGCCGAACAACACCGGGCTCACCACCCTTCCGGCGGCCCGCGCGGCGTGGATTCCCTACGTCTACGGCGAAACGCCGCTGTGGCCTGAGCTCGGCTCCGGCGGACGAATGGCCGTTGGCGGTCCGTCCTATCACTACGACGCCACGTCGACCAGCGCGTCGAAGTTCCCGGCGTACTACGACGACGCGACGTTCATCGCCGACTGGACTCGCAACACCATCTTCGAGGTGAAGAAGGACGCCACCGGCAAGCCGTTCTCCATCAACCGGTTCCTGCCGAGCATGCAGTTCCTTCGGCCGATCGACATGGAGTTCGGCCCGGACGGTTCGATGTACGTCATCGAGTGGGGCACCAACTACGGCGGCTCCGGCCGCGGCGACCCCAACCTCGACTCGGGCGTATACAAGATCAATTACTCGGCGAGCGGCAAGCGTGCACCCGTCGCCAAGGGCTCGGCGACTCCGACCAACGGCAGGGCGCCGCTGACCGTGGCGTTCTCGTCGGCGGGCAGCTCCGATCCGGACGCCGACGCGATCACTTTCGGCTGGGACTTCACCAACAACGGCTCGATCGACTCGACCGCCGCGAACCCGTCGTTCACCTACACGACCAACGGCAACCACACCGCCAGGCTCGTGGTCACGGACTCGACGGGACGCACCGACGTCGTCAACATCCCGATCACGGTCGGCAACACGGCGCCGACGGTCACGCTCAACGGGCCGCAGGACGGGCAGATCTTCGAGTTCGGCAGCCCGATCTCGTACTCGGTGAAGGTGACCGACCCGGAGGACGGTCCCATCAACTGCGCGTCGGTGACCACCACCCCCGCGCTCGGCCACGCCCAGCACGCCCACCCGCTGGACAACAGCTACGGGTGCGGCGGCACGATCACGGCCATCGTCGACGACGGTCACACGTCCAATGACAACCTGTTCTATGTCATCGACACCAAGTACACCGACCGCGGTGCCAACGGCGTCGCCGCGCTCACCGCGGGTGACTCGGCGGTCTTGCAGCCCAAGCACAAGGAAGCCGACCACTTCACCAGGCAGTCGGGTACGAACCTGTTCGACACGATCAGCGGCGACCCGGCCTCCGGCAAGATTATCGGGAATGTCTCGAACAACGACTGGATCAGTTTCGAGCCGGTGAACCTGTACGGCATCGACAAGATGAAGTTCCGGGTGGCGAGCGGGAGCTCGGGTGGCACCATCGAGATCCGCAAGGGCTCGACCACGGGAACGCTCATCGGCAGCGTCGCGGTGCCGGTCACCGGTGGCTGGCGCACCTGGACCGAGGTCACCGCCGACATCACCGACCCGGGTGGCAGCTACGAGATGTTCGTCGTGTTCAAGAACTCGACGACCACGGGCGACCTGCTCAATGTGGACTGGATGGAGTTCCAGAAGGAACTGGTCGAGGTCACGAAGGTCACCGCGCCGACGCCGGTCACCGGTGGTGTCCAGACGTCGGCGACCGTCACGGTCGCCAACAACAAGCCCACGGCGGTCACCACGGTCGTCTCGCTGACGGTCCCGAGCGGATGGACCTCGACGCCGACCAGCGTCACCGTCCCGGCGAACACCACGATGGACTTCGCCATCCCGTTCCGGCCGTCCAACACCCTCACGGCCGGATACGTCGAGTTGGAGACCATCACGGCGAAGGCGGGCAACGCGGCGGGCACGCCGGTGGCGTCGACCTACCGGGTGCTCGACCCGGCCACGGTGACCAAGGCGATCGACGCGGGCTCGGCCACCAGTCCGCTGTTCGGTGGATACGCCCGGCTGTCGCCCGCGACGGCCTACGCCGACGCGGCGGGCTTCGGCTGGACCGGAACCAACACCGGTCTGTCCGACCGCGACCGTGGCGCGCCCGACGCCCTGCGGCGTGACTTCGTCACCGCACAGAGCCCGGCCACGCTGCGGCTGAAGGTTCCCGCCGGAACCCACACGGTCTGGGTCCTGCGTGGTGACCAGAACTACTCGGCTCAGCCGCTTCTCGTTGACCTGGGCACGACCCGACTGCTCAATGGCGGCAAGTCATTGGGCGCGGGACAGTTCGCGTGGGAGTCCTTCACGGTCAACGGTGGAACCTCGGGCACCACGGTGGACCTCAAGTTCAGCACGAGTACCGCTAACGAGTGGTGGCGGTTCAACGCGCTGGTGATCCAGTAACCCCATGGCCGGGTGGAAGGCAGCCGCCTTCCACCCGGCTGGTCAAACGAGTCGGGCGGGATGGAAGGCGTGTGTGCCTTCCATCCCGCCCGCTTTGTGTCCGCTCAGACCTTCTTGGGCGCGCGAGTGGTGGGCGGAGGGCCCAGCGACTCGCGCATGACGAGCTCGACGGGGGCCATCTCCCGCCGGGGCGTCCGGTGCGGGTCCTCCAGGGCGAGGGTGATCGCGCGTGCGCCGATGTCGACCAGGGGCAGGCGCACCGTGGTGAGCGACGGGGTGAGGTCGCGGGCGATCGGCATGTCGTCGAACCCCACGACGGAGATGTCGCCGGGGACCGAGATGCCGCGCTCGCGCAGCACCGCGAGTGCGCCGGTCGCCATGGTGTCGTTCATGGCGATCAGCGCGGTCAACTGGGGGTCGGCGTCGAGCAGCGCGACGGTGGCCGCCGCGCCGCCGTCGCGGTCGAACGAGGCGTAGTGGATCCGGCGCGTCGGGATGGTCCGGCGCCGCTCCTTGGCGGCCCTGCGGAAGCCCGCCAACCGGTCGGCGGTGGTGGTGAGCCCGGCCGGGGAGGCCAGCACGCCGACGTGGCGGTGGCCCGCGTCGAAGACGGCCGACGCGATCAGGTGCCCGCCCTCCTCGTTGGCGGGCAGCACCGCGTCGCCGACGAGCTCGTGGCGTCCGACCACGGTGACCCGGCCCCCGGTCGCGGTGAAGGCCGCCAGCTGCGCGGTGAGCGTCTT
The DNA here is from genome assembly GCA_035540215.1 of Actinokineospora sp. Classification (GTDB taxonomy): domain Bacteria; phylum Actinomycetota; class Actinomycetes; order Mycobacteriales; family Pseudonocardiaceae; genus Actinokineospora. The sequence continues at coordinate 7,110 of DATLIA010000116.1, forward strand.
GGTGAACGCGGGGTCGAGGTAGCCGGAGCCCGCCAGGATGATCGCCTCGGCCTGCTGGGCGCGCAGCAGCTCGACATAGGCCAGTTCCCGCTCAGGATCGCGGTACGAGTTGCAGATGATCACCAGGCGGCCCCGTTCGGACGCGACCCGCTGCAACCCTCTGGTGATCTCGGCGAAGTACGGGTCCGACACGTCGTGGACGATCACGCCAACCGTCGTGCGGTCGGAGCGGGCCAGGAGCTGGGCGTGCGCGTTGGGCACGTACTGGAGTTCCTCGACGACCTTCAGCACGCGCTCGCGGAGCTCGTCGGATACCGCCTTGGAGCTGCCGCTGACGATGCGGGACACCGTCGCGGGCGACACCCCGGCCTGACGGGCTACGTCAGCGAGCGTTGTCATCTTGGAAGACCTCCGGACGTTGACACCTGGGCGCTGTCCACACTAGCGTCCCAGCGTATCAGGAAAGCCCTTTCCTAGACTACGGATTCATGTGGCCCGGGTCGCGTCCGCCGCGTGTGGTGACCGGGCCGCACAGTGAGAGGTACCCATGTGCGAGTTGCTGCCGGGTGCTGTGGGCGTTTCGAGTCTCACGGTGTACGACACCCTCTCGGGGGACGGCCACCGCGGTGGGACACCCCATATGCACCTGTGTTGCACCGAGGCCTATCTCGTGGCCGCGGGCGCGGGCAAGGTGCAGACGCTGTCGGCTCAGGACGGCTACCAGGAGCATGACCTACGACCCGGCGTGGTCCTCTGGTTCACGCCCGGCACGATTCACCGGCTGGTGAACCACGACGGTCTGCGCCTCAATGTCCTCATGGGAAACACCGGTCTTCCCGAGGCGGGCGACGCCATCCTGACCTTCCCACTCGAGATCGTGACGGACCCGCGCCGGTACGCCGAGGCCGTCGCCCTGCCCGATGGCGGCGCCCCCGGCGCCGACGCCACCGCGGCGTATCGGCGCCGCGACCTCGCGGTGCAGGGCTTCCACGAGCTGATGGAGAACGAGGCGCTGGAACAGTTCTACGCCGCGGCCGTGGAACTCAAGCGCCCCTTGTTCGACAGCTGGCGGACGCGCTGGGAGCGCGGCGCGCTCGCCGCGGCGGAGGAGACCGGGCGCCAGCTCGCGGCCATGGCCGCGTCCGATGGTTCCCACTTGCGGGATTCGCGGGTATTCGGCAAGTCAGGACCGGACGAGTCGGGGCGGCTCGGGATGTGCGGCTTCCTCGACACTTACCCGGTTGACCATTAGGAAAGCCCTTGCCTGGGCGATGTTCGTCCGATAGGTTGCTAGGAAAGCGTTTGCCCGCCGATCTCCCGTGACAGCCGGAGATCAGCGTCCCCATCTCGGAGGTACAGGTGTCGACGACGACGACCGCGAGTGAGCCCCGGACGACCCAGAGCCCGCCCGGTCGCCCGCAGGGTGGCCGGACCCGGCCGACCATCGGCCAACGCCTGTATCAGGTGCTGGACGCCACGTGGCGGCCCGCGGCCCTACTCGCGGTCATCGTCGCGGTGTGGTGGTTCATCACCGAGCAGGGCTGGGTGCCGCTCTACCTCGTTCCGTCGCCGAGGCAGGTCGTGGACACCCTGGTGAACGACTGGTCGTCGCTGATGTACCACACGTACGTCACGCTGTACGAGACGGTCGTCGGCTTCATCCTCGCGTCGGTGCTGGGTCTGGCCACCGCGGTGGCGATCGCCTACTCGCGGGCACTGGAGCGCACGCTGTACCCGATCGTCCTGTTCGCGCAGGTGATTCCCAAGATCGCGATCGCGCCGCTGATCGTGGTCTGGTTCGGCAACGACCTGGCGCCGAAGATCATCCTGGCCGTGATGATCGCGTTCTTCCCCGTGGTGGTCTCGGGTGTGGCGGGCCTGCGCTCGACCGACCCGGAGCTGCTCGAGCTCTCGGCGACGATGGGCGCGGGCCGGTGGCAGACCTTCCGGAAAATCAAGTTCCCCAACGCGTTGCCGCACTTGATGGCGGGCGAGAAGGTCGCGGTCACCCTGGCCGTGGTCGGCGCCGTCGTCGGCGAATTCGTTGGTGCCAGTGAGGGTCTGGGCTATCAGCTCATGGTCGCCAACGGCAACCTTGACGCCCCGCTGCTGTTCGCGGCCCTGATCCTCATGTCCGTCATCGGCATCCTCCTGTTCTTCGTGGTCGAGGTACTGGAGGCAGTTCTCATCCCGTGGCACGCCAGCCACCGGTCCATGTCCTCGGCTACGACGTCTTGAAAGGCTTGATCATGAAGCGACTTATTGCGGGCGTGCTGGCAGGCATGCTGTTGACGGCGTGCGCCCCCGGTGGTCAGCCGAGCACGGGCGAGTCGGCCCCGCCGCCGCCCAAGGACGCCGAGAAGGTCACGCTGACCCTCAACTGGGTCCCCTACGGCGAGCACGCTCCGTTCTACTATGGACTGAAGAAGGGCTTCTACGCCGAAGAGGGCATCGCGCTGGAGATCAAGCCGGGCAGCGGTTCCGGCAACACGATCAAGGCCGTCGCCGCGGGCCAGACGACGTTCGGCTGGGCCGACACGCCGCCGCTGCTGAACTCGGTCGCCGCCGGTGTCCCGGTCAAGAGCGCGGGCGTGTTCCTGCAGAAGGGCCCCGCCTCGATCGAGTTCCTCGAGGGCGCCAACATCAAGTCCATCAAGGACCTGAAGGGCAAGCGCGTCGGCGGCACCCCTGGTGACGCGATGTACGCGACGTTCCCGGCGGTGCTGGCGGCCAACGGCCTGCAGCCCACCGACGTGACCGTGGTGAACATGGACGCCGCGAACAAGATCGCCCAGCTCACCACCGGCGGCGTCGACGCGATCATGGGCTTCTTCCACGACCAGGGTCCGACCATCGAGGCCAAGACCGGCAAGAAGGTCGAGTACCTGCTCTACGCCGACACCGGTCTCAACCTGCTCGGCACGGGCATCGTCGTGGGCAACGACACGCTGACCAGCAAGAAGGAACTCGTCGCCAAGTTCGTCCGCGCCACCCAGAAGTCGTGGGCCGAGGCCGTGAAGAACGCCGACGAGGCCGCGAAGTCCATGGTCGACCTCGCCGAGAACGAGCCCCCGCTCGAGGTGCTCGTCAAGCAGCTCAAGCTCGCCGAGCCGCTGCTGAAGCTGTCGGAGGCGGGCAAGCCCGGCAAGAACACCGAGAAGCAGTGGCAGGAAACCATCGAGCTGCTGAACAAGTACGGGACCCTCAAGGAGCCGAAGGCCCCGTCGGTGTACTGGGACGGTTCGCTGGCCTCCGGCGGTGGCGCGTGACCGCCGTGACCACCTCGGCCGCGATCGACGTCACGAACCTGACGGTGCGGTTCCAGTCGGCGAAGTCCTCCACGCTCGCACTCGACGATGTGACGATGCGGGTGCCGGAGGCGGGCTTCACCTCGATCGTCGGTCCGTCCGGCTGTGGCAAGTCGACGCTGTTGAAGGTCGTCGCGGGCCTGGTCAAGGCGACCGAGGGCACGGCCACGCTGTTGGGCGAGGTCGTGACCAAGCCGCAGCAGAACGTCGGATTCGCCTTCCAGCGGTCGGCGCTGCTGCAGTGGCGGGATGTCCGCAAGAACATCCTGCTGCAGGCCGAGATGCGGGGCATGGACCGCACGGTGGCCGGTGAGCGGGCCGACGAGCTGATCGAGCTCACCGGGCTCACCGGGTTCGAGAACGCGATGCCGCACGAGCTCTCCGGTGGCATGCAGCAGCGCGTGGCCCTGTGCCGCGCCCTGCTGCACCGCCCGCCGGTGCTGCTGATGGACGAGCCGTTCGGTGCCCTGGACGCACTCACTCGTGAGGTGCTCAACGCGCAGCTGAACCGGATCTGGCGGGAGACCGGGACCACCGTCCTGCTGGTCACCCACTCGATCGCCGAGGCGGTGTTCCTGTCCACCCGCGTGGAGGTCATGAGCGCCCGCCCCGGCCGGTTGGTGCGGTCCTTCGACATCGATCTGCCGCGGGAGCGGGATTACGTGCAGGTGATGGCTGACCCGAAGTTCGGTGAGTACACCCGCGACATCCGCCAGCTGCTCGGCGCCCACGACTCTCACTAACGCACAGGGGGAATATTCAATGTCCCGTAGGACGATCGGTATCGCCATGAACGGCGTGACCGGACGGATGGGTTACCGCCAGCACCTGCTGCGGTCGATCCTGGCGATCCGGGAGAACGGTGGCGTGCCGCTGGCCGACGGCACCGTGATCTGGCCGGAGCCGGTGCTGGTCGGGCGCAGCGAGCAGAAGCTGGCCGAGCTCGCCGAGCGGCACGGCCTCACCGAGTGGACGACGGATCTGCACGCCGCCCTCGCCCGCGAGGACGTCGAGATCTACTTCGACGCGGTGACCACGCTGCAGCGGGAGAAGAACATCACCGCGGCGATCGAGGCCGGTAAGCACATCTACACCGAGAAGCCGCTGGCCACCGACCACGCGGGCGCGTTGGAGCTGGCCGCGGTGGCCAAGGCCGCCGGTGTCCGCAACGGCGTCGTGGCGGACAAGATCTTCCTGCCCGGCCTGCTCAAGCTCAAGCGGCTCATCGACTCCGGGTTCTTCGGCCGGATCCTGTCGGTGCGCGGCGAGTTCGGCTACTGGGTGTTCGAGGGTGACTGGCAGCGTGCGCAGCGTCCCTCGTGGAACTACCGGGCCGAGGACGGCGGCGGCATGGTGCTGGACATGTTCCCGCACTGGCACTACCTGCTGGAGCACCTGTTCGGTGAGATCAAGACCGTGCAGGCCATCACCGCGACGCACATCCCCACCCGCTGGGACGAGAACGACGAGGAGTACGCCGCGACGGCCGACGACGCCGCCTACGGCATCTTCGAACTCGAAGGCGGCGTCATCGCCCAGGTCAACTCCTCCTGGTGCACCCGGGTGTTCCGCGACGAGCTGGTCGAGTTCCAGGTCGACGGCACCCACGGCTCCGCCGTCGCCGGGCTGCACCGCTGCCGGGCGCAGTCCAGGACCGCGACGCCGATGCCGGTGTGGAATCCGGACAAGCCATCGGAGATCGACGCGCGCGGCACGTGGACCGAGATTCCCGACAACACCCAGTTCGACAACGGGTTCAAGGTCCAGTGGGAACTGTTCCTCAAGCACGTGGTGACCGGCTCGGAGTTCCCATGGGACTTCGCCGCCGCCGCGCGCGGTGTGCGCTTCGCCGAACTCGGTCTGCGGTCCGCGAGTGAAGGCCGCAGGTTCGATCTGACGGAGAATTCATGACCACCGTCGTGCTTCCCGGCGGGCACCGTCACACCCTGCGGGGCGGCCCAGCCGCCCCGCAGGGTGCGGCGCCATCGACCAGCCGCGTGGTCTACGGCGCGGCGCACGTCGTGGCCGACCCGCTCGCCGAGAACGTTCCGGGCGCCCCCGCGGTGCTCGACTGGGACGCCACGATGGCGTTCCGCCACCACCTCTGGAACCACGGTCTTGGCGTGGCGGAGGCCATGGACACCGCACAGCGGGGTATGGGTATCGACTACCCCGCTGTGCGGTCACTCATCCAGCGCAGCGTGCTGGAGGCACGTTCGGTCGGCGGCAAGGTGGTCGCGGGTGTCGCCACCGACCACCTGGCAGGCCCCGCCACCCTCGGCGAGGTCCTTGACGCCTACCGGCTCCAGCTCGCCGACGTGATCGAGGCGGGCGCGCAGCCGGTGCTGATGTGCAGCAGGCACTTGGCCGCGGTGGCCAAGAGCCCTGAGGACTACCTGCACGTCTACTCGACGTTGTTGTCCGAAGTGGACACCCCGGTGGTGCTGCACTGGCTGGGCGAGATGTTCGACCCCGCCCTCACCGGCTACTGGGGCACGTCGTCGCCGACCGAGGCGGCCGACACCGTCCTGAGCCTGATCAAGGACCACGACAAGGTCGTCGACGGCATCAAGATGAGCCTGCTCGACAAGGACCTGGAGATCGCCTTCCGCCGCCGTCTCCCGGCGGGCGTGCGGATGTACACCGGCGACGACTTCAACTACCCGGAGCTCATCGCGGGCGACCAGGAGGGCTACTCCGACGCGCTGCTCGGTGTGTTCGCCGTCCTGGCGCCGCTGGTCGGCCCGGCGCTGCACCTGCTCGACGCGGGCGACACCGCGGGATTCCGCGCGGTGCTCGACCCGACAGTGCCGCTGGCCAGGCACCTGTTCGGCGCGCCGACCCAGTTCTACAAGACGGGCATCGTCTTCCTGAGCTGGCTGTCGGGGCACCAGAGCCACTTCACCATGGTGGGCGGGCTGCAGTCGGGCCGTTCGGTGACCAACCTGGCGCGGCTGCTCGTGCTCGCCGACGAGGTCGGGCTGCTGCCGGACGCCGAGTTGGCCGCCATGCGGGCGCGCGCGTTCTTCACCACGTGCGGGGTGAGCTGATGGACCGGTTCTCCTTCAACCAGGCCACCGCCAAGTACTGGCCGCTCACCGACGTGATCGACGGATGCGTCGCCGAGGGCGTGCGCAACGTCGGCCTGTGGCGGGAGCCGGTCGCCGAGTACGGGCTGCGCCGTGCCGCGGCGATGGTGAGCGCGGCGGGCCTGACGGTCACCTCGCTGTGCCGGGGCGGTTTCTTCGGCGCCGACGACTGGCTCGACGACAACCGCAGGGCCATCGAGGAGTGCGCCGTCCTCGGCGCGCCCGCGCTGGTCCTGGTGTGTGGCGGTCTGGCCGGTCGGACGCTGGTCGAGGCGCGCGACCGGGTCGCGGCCGGGCTGGAGGCGCTGGCCCCGTACGCGGAGGCCGCCGACGTCACCCTGGCCGTCGAGCCGATGCACCCCATGTTCACCGCGGACCGCAGTGTCGTGGCCACCCTGGCTGGGGCGCTCGAGCTGTGCGCGCCGTACCCGGCGTCGGTCGTCGGCGTCGCGCTCGACACCTACCACGTGTGGTGGGACGAGGGCGTGCTGCCGTTGATCGCCGCCAACGGTGACCGGATCGCCTGCTTCCAGCTGGCCGACTGGGTGCTGCCGCTCCCCGCCGACGTCCTCGTCGGCCGCGGCCTGCCCGGCACCGGCCTGATCGACTTCGGCCCGCTGCTCGGCGCGGTCGAGGAGTCGGGCTACACCGGTCCGATCGAGGTCGAGGTCTTCGACGCGAACCTCTGGTCCCGTCCTGGCGCGGACGTGCTCCGCGACACGATCGCGGCCTATCGCTCGGTGACCTCGTCCGCAGTGCCGCAGGACGTGACCGCCAGGCGTTGACGGTCGTCGGTCAGTCCGGCCCGGTGTCCTCAAGGTCACCGGGCCGGACCGGCCACTTGGCTAGCGAGGACACGGAGGGTGTCAGTGGACCGCTTGATCCGGAACATGAGTCCGGGCGGCACGTCGGGTGTCGCGTGTGGGCGGGCGGTCCGATGAAGATCATCATCGCCCCCGACTCCTTCAAGGGCACCGCGACCGCCATCGAGGCGGCCGACGCGCTGTCCGCGGGCTGGCACGGTGTGCGCCCCGACGACGAACTCGTGGCGCTGCCGATGGCCGACGGCGGCGCCACGAG
>DATLIA010000117.1:0-19411 GCA_035540215.1 Actinokineospora sp.
GGCCGGAAGGTCCTCGTACTGGTTGTACGTGGGCCTTTCGGCCGTGCGGCCAGCGGGAAGCTGGGCCGTCGAGACCCCCGTCGAATCTCCGGTCGTGACCACTAGTGATCTTTACAGAACCCGAACGCGGTCCGGGCGGTCCCTTTACCCGGGACTGTGACAGTGATGTCATCAGGTCATCAAGGGAGGATCACCATGCGGGCAAACAAGTGGGCGGCGGCGGCCGCCATCGCGGTGGGCATGAGCCTGACCGGCGCGGGGATCGCCGCGGCGCAGCCGAGCGAGCCGGTCACCATCACACTGAGCCCGGAGCAGGTGCAGCACCTGTGTGCGAAGCGGCTGCCGAAGACCGAGCAGCGGGTCACCAAGCTGCTGGAGCGGATCAACGCCGACGCGGGCACCCGCGGCTCGGTCGCCTGGCTCAAGGCGCGCGCCGAGAAGGAGCGCACGGCGGGCCGCGAGGCGACGGCGAACCTGCTTGAAGAGAAGGCCGAGCGGCGCGCGGGCCGCGTCGACCAGCTGAACAAGATCAAGGGCTGGGTGACCGACTTCCAGGCCAAGCACTGCGGCGCCAAGTGAAGCGGGCGCTGACGATCGCCACGCTGCTGCTCGCGTGCGTGGCCTGCGACCGGGGCGCCGGGTCCGGGGGCACGACCCCGACCACCGGCGACGTCGACCAGATCGAGTCCACCCTGGACGCGATCGAGTCGGAGCTGGCCGGAGATTAGGGGGTGTCCTGTGGATCACGGTAGGTGGGATTCGTGATCCGCGTGGTTCCTGGCCGCGCCGCAGGGGCGGTCGCGTACTGGTTGTCCGTGGCCGACCCTGCGGCGCGGCCAGGGGCCGCGCGGGCGCGAATAGCGCCTGCCGTGATCCACAGGACACGCCCTAGAGTCAGCGACATGGAATCTCGCGGCCTCGTGCTTGTCGCGGAGGACGACCCGGCCATCGCTGAGCTGGTCACGCTCTACCTGCGCCGCGACGGGTTCGGGGTGCGGGTGGAGACCGACGGCCAGTCGGCGCTGGCCGCGGCACGGCAGGTCAAACCGGTGGCGGTGATCCTCGATATCGGACTGCCGCTGCTCGACGGCATCGAGGTCTGCCGGGCGATGCGCGCCGACGGCGACTGGACCCCGGTCCTGTTCGTAACCGCCCGCGACGACGAGGTCGACCGGGTGCTCGGCCTCGAACTCGGCGCCGACGACTACGTGACCAAGCCGTTCAGCCCGCGCGAACTGGTCGCACGGGTGCGAACGGTGCTGCGCCGGGCGGCCGGGGCGGGCGCGGCCGAGGTACTTGAGGCGGGCGGGACCCGGCTCGACCTCGGCTCGCGTCGCGTGTGGACGGACGTGGGCGAGGTCGCGCTGACGTCGACCGAGTTCGACCTGCTCGCCCACCTGATGCGCCGACCGGGCCAGGTCTTCGAGCGGGCCCAACTGCTCAGCGCGGTCTGGGGCTACGCGGCGGCGGCCGGGACCAGGACCGTCGACGTGCATGTGGCCCAGCTGCGCGCGAAACTCGGCGAATCTAGTCCGATTAGGACAGTCCGGGGCGTCGGCTACTCGGCGGAACGCCGGTGAAACGCGGGTCGATCGCGGTCCGGATCACCGCGCTGGCCCTGCTCGTGGCGGGCGTGGTCGCCGTCGTCGGCGGGCTGATCTCGGCCAGGCTCGTCGTGTCGACGGCCCGCGAGGTGACCAGGCAGACCCTCTCCGACCAGGCCGACGTGGTGGCGAGCCAGCTCGCCGACAGCCGAGTCGGCCTGCGCAAGGTGGTCGACGTGCTCAGCGGGCAGGGCGTTGGGGTCGTGCAGCTGCGGCCCAACGGCAACCTTGTCAGCACCGACGCCACCGCCGAACGCGCGGCCCGGCAGGCGGGCATCGCCGACCTGACCGGGCCTGTCCACAAGACGCTGGAGGTCGGCGACCGAACTCTGCTGGTGGAGCTGCGGCCGGTCGAGGACCGCGGCGCGATCGCGCTGATCCGGGAGAGCGAGACGGCCAAGAACACCGGCCGCAGGCTGATCGGCAACATCGCCGTCGCGCTCGGCATCGGCCTGGTCGTGGCCGCTGTCGCCGGGCTCGTCCTGGCGCGCCTGCTGTCCCGGCCGCTGCGCCGGACCGCGGGCGTCGCCGCGTCGATGAGCCACGGCCGCCGCGACCTGCGGGCCCCGGTCGACGGGCCGCGTGAGGTCGCGGAGGTGGCCGCGTCGGTCAATGAGCTGGCCGACGCGCTGCAGCGCAGCGAGTCCCGGCAGCGCGACTTCCTGCTCTCTGTGTCACACGAACTGCGGACTCCGCTGACGGCGGTGAAGGGCTTCGCCGAGTCACTGGCCGACGGCGTCGTCACCGGGGATGCGGTCCCCGCGGCCGGACGCACCATCGGGGCCGAGGCCGACCGGCTGGACCGGCTGGTCAGCGACCTGCTCGACCTGGCCCGCCTGGGTGCCGACGACTTCCGGCTCGACGTCGTTGCCGTGGATCTCGCGGCCTTGATCGCTGACACCGCGACCGTCTGGGAGACCAGGTGCACGGCGGCCGGAGTGCGGTTCTCGGTGGAGGCCGCGCCAGGACCGGTCTGGGTGAACGCCGATCCGCGCAGGCTGCGGCAGGTGATCGACGGGCTGGCGGAGAACGCGCTGCGGGTCACCCCGGCCGGTCGGCCGATGGTGCTGGCGCTGGCCGTCGACCAGGGCGTCGCGACGATCGAGGTGCGCGACGGCGGGCCCGGCCTGGCGCCGGAGGAGTACCCGGTGGCCTTCGAGCGCGGGGTGTTGAACGCGCGCTACAGCGGACGGCGTCCGGTGGGGACGGGGATCGGACTCGCGCTGGTGCACGGATTGGTCATGCGCATGGGCGGCGCCATCGACGCGGGCCCCGCCCGCGAAGGCGGGGCCGCGTTCAGCGTCAGACTGCGCCTGAGCTGACGAGGCCATCTGGGGATCGAGAACGCGCTCGTAGAAGGCGTTGGACAGCTCGTAGTGGTGGGCGATCGCGGCCCGGTCGCGGGCTTTGGTTACTGCGTGGCTTCCTCCAAGACGGCGTACAGGGCCTTAACCGCGTCCAAGTCGCCGTCGGCGGTCACCGCGTCATAGTCGGCCCGGCGCCAGAGCCAGCGGAGCACGGCGTCCGGGTCGCCGGTGACCGTGGCGTCGGCCGCGCCATCGGTGTCGATCTTCACGCCGGTCGGCTGGAGGTCGACGATCCATGTCGAACCCGCTGAGCGAACCGCCACGCGTTGACCCGCCAGTGCCGCCAGCGCCGCGCCGAACTCCTCGGGCGCCTCGGTGCTGAAGTAGGCCAGGAACCGGTGCAGGACCTCATCGATGCCGTCGATGGCCAAGGCGTCGGGCACCACTTCCGAGTCGACGCCCGCGGCGAGTTCGGCGTCGATGCGGTGGATCACCGTCTCCTGGGCCATCCGGCGCTGCCAGAAGCCGACGGTCTGCTCCGCGGCGTACCAGGTGATCCGCTGATCTTCCGGCTCCAACTGATCGAACTGGTCGAGCAGGGCCTCGTAGGACTCGTCCAGCACCTCGATCGGCTCGCGGCCGGTCAGGTCCGGCGGCCACGGGCGCGGGAAGGCGTTGTCCCGCATCGCCGCGGTCTTGTGCTGGTAGACCTCGGCGACGTGGCGGACGAGGTCGGCCATCGTCCACGAAGGACACGACGGCACGGCTGCGTCGAGGGCGGTCTCCGCGACCGCCCGCAGGCGGATGTAGTCGGCGGCAAGGCAATCGAGGTAGTCCATGCCGACACCCAACCACGGGGGTCGGACAGTCCGCTTCGGAATTAGTGGCCCGCCGCCATCGCACGCAGCAACTCCTCGGACCAGCCGAGTTCGCCCGAGTCGAAGTCGGCGACGACCTGGCGTAACCACGCCACCTCGGCGCGGCCGACCACTTGGGCGTACTCCTCTTCCAGGACCACGATCCTGGGCAGGCCGACGGCGTCGAGTACCGCGCGCGTCTCGTCGAGGTCGCGCTCCAGCGTGTCGGCCCGCCTGCGCAGCGCGTCGGCCACCTCGGCCGCGCCGAGAACCAGGACGGAGGCCAACGCCGCCGGGAACTCGGGGAACTCGCGGGCCGGGGTGCTGAGCATCGACGTCAGCCACTCGCCGAGGGTCGTGCGGCCGTCGGCGGTCAGCTCGTAGACCCGCTTCTCCGGGCGGCCCTCGTCGCGCGCGGTCTCGCGGACCCGGATGAGTCCGACCCGGTCGAGCCGCTCGATCGTCTGGTAGACGCTGTTGCGCTGCGCGACGTTGGCGACCCGGTCCTTGCCGCGTTCGAGCAGCAGTTCGCGCATCCGATAGGGGTGCATGGGCGCCTCGGCCAGCAGCACGAGCAACACGAGTGCGAGCGGCGAAGGTCGGTCGGACCGACTGGGCATGAGATCAGCTTAACGCTTGCCCGGCCTTGGTCATTTTATGTATAGTCATTTCATGACCTCAACGGTATTGATCATCGGCGGCGGCATCGCGGGACCGGTGACCGCGATGGCCCTGCGCGAAGCGGGCATCGACTCGACGGTGTTCGAGGCCTATCAGCGCAAAGCCGACGGCGTCGGCGCGTTCTTGGGCCTCGCCCCCAACGGCCTGCGGGCGCTGCGGACCCTCGGCCTCGACGAGCTGGTCCAGGCCGAGGGCTTCGCCAGCCCGGGAATCCGGCTGGCGCTCAGCGGCGGCCGAAGGCTGATGGACTTCTCCATGGCGGGGACGCGGCCGGACGCGCCGATGCCGATCACCCTCAAGCGGGCCGACCTCTACCGGACCCTGCGCGAGGAGGCCGAGCGGCGGGGCGTCCGGTTCGAATACGGCAAGCGCCTTGTCGACGCGGAGACCCGCGACGGCAAGGTGATCGCGCGCTTCGACGACGGGTCCACCGCCGAGGGCGACGCGCTGGTCGGCGCGGACGGACTGCGGTCGCGGGTGCGCGAGCTGATCGACGCGAACGCCCCGGCCCCGCGCTACGTGCCGTACCTCAACACCGGCGGCTACGCCGAGGGCGTCCCGGTCGACACCCCGGTGGGCACCGCTCAGATGATCTTCGGCAAGCGCGCGTTCTTCGGCTACACGCCGAGCCCCGACGGCACGGTGTGGTGGTTCGCCAACCCGCCGCAGCGCGGCGAACTCGACCCCGACTCGTTGGCCGCGATCGGCCCGGAAGGCTGGCGCAAGCGTTTGCTGGACCTGTTCGCCGACGACGATCCGCTGATCAACGACCTGATCCGGGCCACATCCGCGATCGCGCCGTGCTGGAGCACGCACGACGTCCCGAAGGTCCCGACCTGGCACCGCGACCGCATGGTGATCATCGGCGACGCGGCGCACGCCACCGCGCCGTCGGCGGGCCAGGGCGCGTCCCTTGCCATGGAGGACGCCGTCGAGCTGGCCCGCTGCCTGCGCGACCTCCCTGACGCCGACCGCGCGTTCGCCGCGTTCGAGTCACTGCGGCGCACCCGGGTCGAACGGATCGTCGCCCAGGGCAAGCGCAACGGCGACCAGAAGGCGCCCGGGGTGCTCGGGCGGCTGTTGCTGCCGCTGGTGTTCCGGCTGCTGCCGAAGCCGGACCTGAACTGGATGTACGACTACCAACCAGAATGGGCATGATCTGCGAACAACGGGTAACCAAGGTACTTTCCGATGAGCGCGTCCTGGCGTGTCCACTTCGGATTCCCTTGGGGTGTCGATGAATCGCGTGCTCGCACTCGCAGTTCTCGCACTGGTGTCGGCATTGGCGGCGGTCTCCGCCCCGAGCGCGGCGGCCGCCGAGCCCGGCGTGCGCGAGGTCGCCCCTGAGGGTGGTTTCTCACTGGTCGGCCTCACCTGGCCCGCGGCGGCGCCGGACACCATCGAGGTCCGCTGGCGCAAGGACGGCAAGTGGAGCCCATGGCGCGACGCTGAGCCGACCGACTCGCCGCGCGCCGACCGGCCGACCAGGACGACGGAGCCGATCTGGACCGGTCCGGCCGACCGGCTGCGGGTGCGCGCCACCCGCGCGGGAAAGTCGGTGACCGACGAGATCACCGCCGTCGCGATCAACCCAGGTCAGTCACCCAGCGGTGCGCGGATCGCGAGCGTCGACGGCGACAAGCCTGCCATGGTCACCAGGGCCCAGTGGGGCGCCGACGAGTCGATCATGGGCTGGCCCGCCGAGTACGCCGCCGAGACCAAGGCCGTGGTGATCCACCACACCGCCGAGGCCGACGACTACGGCTGCGCCGACTCCGCCGCCATCGTGCGCGCGATCTACCGCTACCACTCGATCACCAACGACTGGGGCGACATCGGCTACAACGTCCTGGTCGACAAGTGCGGCACGATCTTCGAGGGCCGCTCCGGCGGTCAGCGCCAGCCCGCGATCGGTGCGCACGCGGGCGGGTTCAACACGTACACGTTCGGCATCTCCATGATCGGCAACCACGTCGACACCGCACCGTCGGACACGGCGCTGGAGTCGGTGGCGCGGGTCGCGGCCTGGAAGCTCGGCAACGCCTACGTCGACCCGCGCGGCTCCACCAAACTGGTCAGCACGGGCGGCGGCACAGCCAAGTGGCCCGCGGGCACCGAGGTCACCATGCCCACGATCTTCGGCCACCGCGACGTCGGCAAGACGGCCTGCCCTGGCGGGGCCGCCTACACCAAGCTCCCCGTGATCCGGGACCGCGTCGCCGTGCTGATGGGCGACTGGCAGTCGAGCCCGATCCGGCAAAAGTGGCTGGCCACAAGCGGTCTGGGCCCGGTGTACGGCTTGGAGCAAGGCGAGGCGGGCGGGGGCCGGTCGACCACATTCAACTGGGGCATGACCACGATCGGGTACCGCTCGGGCGTCGGCGCACACGTGGTGAGCGGCGCGATCAACGCGAAGTTCGTCGAGCTCGGCGGGTTCGGGACCGTGGGCTACCCGACGAACGACGAGTCGGGCACCGCGGACGGCAAGGGTCGGTTCAACCACTTCACCGGCAACACCTCGATCTACTGGACGGCCACGACGGGAGCCCACTCCGTCATCGGCGCGCTGCGGGACAGGTGGAACTCAATGGGCGCGGAGAAGTCCTGGCTGGGCTACCCGACCACCGACGAGACAGCCGTCCCCGGCGGCAGCCGTGCGGAGTTCGAGGGCGGGTCAGCGTTGTGGAGCGCTTCGACGGGCAGGGTCACGCTCTACCGGAAGCTGACGGGCGGCGGCGGCGACCGCGGCTGACCCACGCCGGTTGTCCACAACCGTCCGAACGATCCACAGCCGAACGCAACCCCCACCCAATCGTCCCTACGGCCGATAGACTGGCCAGGGGCCGTCCCCCCGGAGAGGGTGGGGGTTGCGCCGGAGTCGCTCGAGGCCAAACCCGCTGGTCACTGCGCCGGGCGAGCTCGCAGCGCGGATTCGATGCCGCCGACGCGGTCGGCCAGCAGGCCCACCGCTCCGACCGCGCGGGTCATCGGGTCGTCGCCGTCGCCGCCCAGGGCTTGGTCACGGAGGTAGGCGGACTTCACTGCCGCCCATCTCGCCGACTGGTCCGGGGTCATCCGCCCCCGGAGTTCGGCCAGCTTCAGCAGGTTCGCCTCGGCGCCCGCGGTGAGGGTTTGGGCCTCGCCGCGGTAGTGGTCGTCGATGGTCGCTTCCAGCTCGTCGTCGTTCATCACGGGGACGATGCGTTCGGCGAGTTTGTTCATGTTCCGGTAGGAGCCCTGCAGGCCGAACGGCGGTTCGGTGCGGGACGACTCGGCCTGCGCCGCCGACGCGATGTAGGCCTTGTTGTTGGCCAGCACCACTTCCTGCACCCGCAGCAGCTTGCGCAGCACCGACAGGATCCGCTCGACCTCGACCGACGAGTACGGGTGCGCCAGCCGATCCGCGCGGACCGTCTCGTCACCCTGGGCCATCCGGACGAACAGGCCGATGTCCGCGCGGTCCCGTGTGGACAGTGGGGCCAGCACCGGGTTCGACGTGAGTGCGTTCTCGACGTAGCTCAGCGCGAACAGCTCTTCCCGGCCCGACAGCACATCGCCCAGGTTCCAGACGTCGGCACGGTTGGCGAGCATGTCCGGGACTCGGAAGCGCTTGCCGGACTCGGTGTACGGGTTGCCCGCCATGCACACCGCGAACCGCTTGCCCCGCAGGTCGTAGGTCCGCGTCCGCCCCTCCCAGACACCTTCCATCCGACGCTGGGCGTCGCACAGCGAGATGAACTTCTGCAGCAGCTCGGGATTCGTGTGCTGGATGTCGTCGAGGTAGAGCAGGACGTTGTTGCCCATCTCCAGCCCGAAGTTGATCTTTTCGATCTCCTGGCGGGCGGTCGCGTTCGGCGCGTCGGCCGGGTCGATCGACGTCACGTCGTGTCCGAGCGCGGGGCCGTTGACCTTGACGAACACCAGGCCCAGCCGGTTCGCCACGTACTCCATGAGCGTCGTCTTGCCATAGCCAGGCGGGGAGATCAGCAGCAGCAGACCCATCTGGTCGGTCCGCTTGTTCTCCCCGGCCGCGCCGAGCTGCTTGGCGAGGTTGTCGCCGATCAACGGCAGGTAGACCTCGTCCAGGAGCCGGTTGCGCACGAACGCGCTCATCACCTTGGGCTGGAACTCGGTCAGCCGCAGGCGCTCCTTCTCCCGCACGACAAGCGCCTCACGCCTGCGCCGGTAGGTCCGATAGGCCGGGACGCGGTCGGTGCGGAACCGCCGGGTCCTGGCCAGGAACTCGTCCAGCCGTATGTCCAGCGCCCGCTCGGCGATCCGCGGGTGGGCGCCCAGCAGGCCGTCGACCCTGGCCGACAGCGCCGCCGACGAGTCGTGGCGCGGCGTGTCGCCGCACAGCTCGACCGCGACCGCCTCCGGGAGGTCCACTTCGGACAGACCGGCGCTCGCCTGGAAGGTGGCCAGCCAGGCCTGGACCAACTGGTAGCGGGCGCCGAGGTCGGTGAGGGCGCGCACGTCCTCGTCGAACCGCGGACCGCACACCCGGCGGAACTTGTCGACCAGTGTCCGGGCGCCCGCGCTGGTGACGAACCCGTCCGGCGCGCTCGCCAGTTCCTCGAACAGGTACTCGCCGACGGTCTCGACCGGCAGTCCGGCCGAGGCCAGGAACTTCGACGCGGCGGCGGACAGCTCCGCGGCCAGGTCGGCGATCGCCGGGACCGGGCCGAACGCGGCCCTGGCCCTGGCCAGCGATCCGGCGCGCACGGTCCACTGCGCGCGCTGGGTCTCGTCGGTGCCGTGTGTCCAGAACAGCTGGGCCGCGGCGCGGACCGGCGGCGGGTAGCGCAGCAGACCGGCGCCCGCGTGCAGCCGCAGCAGCGCGTCGAGGATCTTCGCCGCGTCGTGGTCGTGCACGCCGCGCTCGTAGCCTTCGTCGTAGCGGGACTCCGCCGCGGCCCGGACCTGGGTGAGCAGGTCGGCGGCCGGGTCGGCGGTGTCCAGCAGCGACGCCGCGAGGTGCTCTGCGCGGTAGACCTCGGCCGACTCCGAGACCACGAGCTGGTCCCAGAACGGCTTGGTCGTGGCGAAGTCCGCGTCGCCCACCGGCGAGCGGTAGTCGGTTCCGGTGACCGCGAAGGCCATCGCGCCGTCGTGCGGGACCAGGGTCAGGTCGAGCGGCTGGGTGTTGACGGCGAACGCGTGCTTGCCGAAGCGCAGCGTGTCGCCGCCGTCGGTGTAGAGGTCGAGGCGGTCCCGCAGCGAGCGGCCCGCCTCCTGCCTGGCCGCCTTGACCCGGCCCTCCAGCTCCTCGGCCCGCACCTGGTCGCCGAGTTCGCGCAGGTCGGACGCGACCGAGCGGAGCTTGGCGACCATCGGGTCGGAGGCGAAGTACGTGTTGACCTCGTCGACCGACTTCAGGCCGGCGACCCGGCGCTGCACGCTGGTCAGGACCCGGTCGGCCGACTCGACCAGCCGGTCGGCCCGGCGCGCGCGGTCGTCCAGCAGCGCCTGCTTGCGCGACGAGAACGCCTCGTAGACGTCGGTGCGTTTGGTGCCGAGCTCGGTGAGGAAGTCGTCGAAGTCGCCGAAGCGGGTTTCCAGGTTCTCCACCTGGAGCATCAGTTTGCCGAGCTGCTCGTCGCAGCGCTGCGGGGTGTCGGCGACGGCGAGCGCGCCGGTGATGGCCTGGCCGAGCAGGGCGAACTCGGCGGCGAAGGCCGCTCGCCCCTCGGTGGCCAGCAGTTCCTTGCGTCGGGCGACGAGCGTGGCCCTGGCCCGGTTGACCCCGGCCAGCACCTCGCCGACCCGCTCCAGGATCGATGTGCGCGCGGTGGCGTCGGCGATGTCGAGCGAGCCGACGACCTCGGTGACGATCTCCAGACCCTCGGCCTGCGTCGCGAGCTGGTCGCTGACCGGCTCCGCCGCGGCGACCGTGGTGATGGCCTCGGCGTCGGCGACGAGCTTGGCGACCTGCTCGTGATACCCGGCGAACGCGTCGGCGCCCTGCAGGAACCCGACCGCCCGCTTCCCGGCATCGTTCAATTGTTCAACAAGAGAATCGTTCAACGATTCTACTTGTGAACCATCGATGTAACGGACGTCCCGGAGCGTGATCACCCGCCCCTGCACCCGTCGCAGCTCGGCGAGCTGGCCCACCCACGCGTCGGCGGACTTCGGCGCCTCACCGCGCACGGTCCGGATCAGCGAGGCCACCTGCGCCGACACCTCGGCCAGCGCGTCAGCGGCCTGCTTGGTCAGCGCGGAAACGGTCTCGAACTCATCGAGTACCTGCTCGGCCGTCGCCCGCACCTGCGTCAGCGGCTCACGCAGGTCACCGACGTCGAGCCAGTGATAGATGTCGAACACCCGCGCGCACGCGGTGATCAAAGCCTCGAAGACCGACGCGGAAGGCGCCATGTCCACGACCATGTTCGTCACCGACAGGCAGTCGGAGATCCCCCGCACCAGCTCCGGGTTCCCGACCTTCTCCAGCGGTCCGGTGCCCAC
This sequence comes from Actinokineospora sp., assembly GCA_035540215.1. Taxonomy (GTDB): domain Bacteria; phylum Actinomycetota; class Actinomycetes; order Mycobacteriales; family Pseudonocardiaceae; genus Actinokineospora. The sequence continues at coordinate 10,918 of DATLIA010000117.1, forward strand.
CGGCTGCGCGGCGGCGTAGGTGTCGGACAGGTACGGCGTCTGCCAGACCTGCATCGCGTGCACCCGCGTCGGCTCCTCCGAGTCGGCGCGGAAGATCACCAGCGTGCCGTCGTCGAACAGCGAGTACCCGTGGCAGACCAGCGGGTTCGCCACTTCCTTGCGGATGAGGTTGTACGGAAGCAGCAGCGAACGGCCGTCACCGCGGGCGTGGAAGACGAACAGCACGTCCTCGCCGTTGGGCGAGCGGATGACGCGCTCGTACTCCAGGTCCGTGACGTCGGTGTCGAACGTCTTGTGCACCCCGGTGGCCAGGTAGTAGCCGCCGGGGAAGATCACGCCGTGGTCCTCGGGCAGCCTGCGGCAGGCCTGGCCGATCCCGTCGAGCCGCACGACCGACCTGGTGTGGGTGTTGAACACCAGGTGCCGCCAGTCCGGCTCCTTGTACGGCCGGACGCGGATCAGGATCAGCGGCCCGACCTGCGCGTAGTGCACCTCGGCGTCGGCGAGGCTCTGCAGCGGCTCGTCGACCGGCTCGGCGTAGATCCCCTCGCCGGTCTCGGTGTTGTTCTCGATCTTGAGCGTCAGGTCGCCGTGCACGGTCTCGATGAAGACCTTGCCCAGGATCGAGATGTGCGGGAACCGGCCCGAGATATGATCCTGCCGTCTCGTCTCGGTCCACTCGAAGTCGTGCGACGGCGGGAAGACGTGGTCGCGCTCGCCCCGATTGTCCTCATAGGACAGGTCGCCGTCGACGGAGACCTTCCACCGCAGGACTTTGGTGTCCTCGGTGCGCGGCCCCGTCTGGAACACCGCGAGCAGCTTGCCCTCGACCCGACGTAGCTGCAGCAGCCGGGTCTCGCGGTAATACCGGTACAGCTCGGCGAAGTCGCGCTGGAACTGCTCGTCGCCGAGCAGCGGCGGCAGCTCGGCCGGGTCGAACCGGAACGCCTCGCCGTCGCGGGTGAAGGTGTGCAGGGAGAACACGTCGGCGACCGTGGTCTCGGGCTTGAGCCCGATGAACACGTTGTAGCCGAACACCATCGTCGACCCGAGGGCGACGATGTCGCGCGGCACGCAGTTGTTCTCCGTGCGGATCCGGTCGGCGCCGACGAGCCGCAGCTCGGTCCCGCCGAAGACGGCGAGCCGCTCGTCGTTGAGCGCCCGCGCCCGGCGGGCCAACTCGGCGGCCTGTTCGCCGAGCCGGGCCCGCAGCACCTCATAGGTGCCCGCGTCCAGCGCGGGCACCTGAGCCGTAGTCGTGGTCACCGCTGTGCGGCGGCCAGCGCGGCGACGGGCTGGTCGGCGAGACCGAGCCGCTGGGCGTGGCCGAGCAGCTCACGCAGCGGGCCCGACTCGCCGTTGCCCGAGTTGATCAGCTTGAGCAGCAGCGCCGACACCGTCAGGTTCTTGATGTCGTTGGTGTCGACGGAGCTGAGCAGTGACTTGACGTCGTCGGTGAAGCTGGCCGACCCGTTGAGCCACGGCCCGGCGAGCTGCTGGGCGACCGAGCTGTGGTCCATGAACCCGTCGACGCTCTTGCCGATCGACACCGCGCCGACGATCCGGTCGAAGAACTGGGTCTCGCCGCCGACGATGTCGATGTCGGCCTTCTCCAGGCCCGCGGCCAGCACCATGGCCTGCGCCTCGGCGACCTCGCGCTGCGCGTCGATGCCCTTGAGCCGGATCTCCTTCTCCGCCTCCAGCCGCAGGCGGTACTCCTCGTGCTCGCGGGTGGCGGCGTCCATCGCGGCGAGCGCGCCCGCCTTGTCCGACAGACCCTCGGCCTCGCCCTTGAGCTTGAACTTGATCGAGTCGGCCTCGACCATCGCCTTCTCGCGGGCGACGACGGCCTCCGCGCGGCCGACCTTCTCGATCGCCTGCGCGTCGCGCTCGCGAACCTGCACCTGGGCCAGCCCCTCGGCGGCGGCCTCGGCCTGGGTGCCCTCGGCGAGGCGGATCTTGGCCCGCGCGTCGAGTTCGGCGGCCTGCTGGCGGGCCTCGGCGAGCACGATCTCCTCGCGGGCCTTGTGCTTGGCCGATGCCTCGGCGGCCTCGGCCGCCTTGATGTCCTTGACCAGATTCTCCTGCGCTTCGGCCTCGGCCCCGATGACCAGCGCCTGGCGCATCCGCTCGGCCTCCTCGACCGCGCGCAGGCGCTTGATCGCCTCTTCCTGCTCGGCGACGGTCTTGTCGACGGCGATCCGCTCGCGCACGACCTCGGCGACGGCGCGCTTATCGCCCTCGACCTCCTTTTCGGCCGAGATCCGCGACAGCGAGGTCTCGCGCTCGCGGGCGATGACCTCCAGCATCCGGTCCTTCTCGATGCGCTCGGTCTCGATGGCGATCACGCGCTCGCGGTTCTTCTGCGCCACGGCGATCTCACGGGCCTGGTTCTCGCCCTGCACACCCAGCGCCTCGTCGGTGCGCAGCTGGGCGGTGTTGGCCTTGAGCCGCTCCTCGGCCTGCACCTTCAGGATCTCGGCCTCTTCGCGGGCGCGCATGGTCTCGACCTCGCGGCGCTGCTTGATCTCCGCGTCGGCCTTGCGCCGCTCCAGTTCCAGGATGGCCTCCCGCGCGTCGACGTTCTGGCGGGTGATCTCCTTCTCCTCGTTGCGCTGGAACTCGTTGGTGCGGATGTGCTCGATCGCGGTCAGCTCGGTGATCTTGCGGATGCCCTGCGCGTCGAGGATGTTGGCCGCGTCGAGCTGCGACATCGGGGTCTGCTCGAGGTAGTCGATGGCGGCGTCCTCAAGGCTGTAGCCGTTGAGGTCGGTGCCGATGACCCGGATGATCTGGTCGCGGAACTGGTCGCGCTGGGTGTAGAGGTCGACGAAGTCGAGCTGCTTGCCGACGGTCTTGAGCGCCTCGGAGAACTTCGCGTTGAACAGCACCTGCAGGGTGCTCTCGTCGCTGGCCCGCTGCGTGCCGATGGCCTGCGCGACCTTGATGACGTCCTCGGTGGTCTTGTTGACCCGCACGAAGAACGTGATCCGGATGTCGGCGCGGATGTTGTCGCGGCAGATCAGGCCCTCGGTGCCCGCCCGGTTGATCTCGATCGTCTTGACCGAGATGTCCATGACCTCGGCCTTGTGCAGCACGGGAAGCACGATCGCGCCGGTGAACGTCACGTAGACGTTCTTGACCTTGGACACGATCAGCGCCTTGCCCTGTTCCACCTTGCGGAACAGCCTGCTGACCATGAACAACAGGATGACGATGACGAGCAAGGCCACGCCGAGCACGACGATCAGGCCGGTGGAGATCGGTTCCATCGTTCTGCAAGCCCCTCAGATTCAGGTGAGCGAAGAGTCGAGCGGCGAGATCCAGAAGAACTCGCCGTCGGGGTCGTAGTCGTAGATCACCGCGGTGTCACCGGCGCCGAGCGCGTCGTCGCCCGCCTTGCGGACCTGGATGACCGCCGACGAGCCATCCGCGGCGGTCACTTCCGCTTGGCCGAAGGTCGTGTCGACCTGGCCGGTGCGCACCACGCAGGTCCGGCCGACGAAGTCGCCGCGGGACGCGCCGTTGTCGTCGGGGAACAGTCGGCGCAGCGGCGCCATGGCCAGCCGGGTGATGAGCAGGCCGATCAGGAGTGCCCCCAGGAGCACACCGATCGACAGGAGGGTGGCGAGCGCGCCGCCCGTGTCGGAAAGCAGCACGGTCCCGACGAGCGCGGCGAACCACGACGTGAGGACCAAGATCGAGAGCGCGACCGTCAGGGGTACGCCGCCGATGCCGAACGCGTCGATGTCCACGACGTCCACATCGGACACTCCGAGCGCGACGATCAGCCAGTACAGGATGACGGCGACCAGTAGGAAGGTGAAGAGAACAACGGGAAAACGGAGAGTCGTCGCGACGAACTCACCCATCGACCGCCCCCAGGACACACTGTTGTTGCCGGCACCCTACCGGCCGCGTCGGTAGGTAGTCGCGCTTCTCGGACATTTCGTGACGGGTGGGCGAGCCGTCCACAGAGGATGATCGAGCGATCACCCCAAGTTACTGTTACGAGAAGTAACTGTTACTTGCTATCATACTTACCACCCTGCTCCAGAACGAGGTGGATGACATGCCGCTAGCCCATCCCGCGACCCCGCCACCGGCGGGCGGGGCGCCCGTCGACCAGATCCTGATCGCGCTCGGCATGTTCCTGGTCGTGTTCATCCCGCTGCTGGTCTTCGTCGTGCGGGAGCGCACCGGCAAGCGGACCGTGCTGGGCAGGCTGGCCGACTACACCGAGCGCCTGACCGGGCTGCCGCGCTGGGCGCCGATCCCGGTCGTGGTGGCCTTCGCGTCGGGCATCTCGGCGCTGGTCGGCGTGTACTGGGACGTGCCGATCCACATGGAGCTCGGCCGCGACGAGGGTCCGCTGGCCAACCCGTCGCACTATCCCATCTACTTCGGCCTCGTCGGCATCATGTGCGCGGGCGTCATCAGCGCCGCGCTGGCCACCCGCGACCTGCCCGCCAGGGCGCTGCGGATCGGCCCCGACATCCGGGTGCCGCGCGGCAGCGTGCTGATGTTCGCCACCGGCTCGGTCGCGCTCGCGGGCTTCCCGCTCGACGACGTGTGGCACCGGCTGTTCGGCCAGGACGTCACCGAGTGGGGCCCGACCCACGTGATCATGATCTGCGGCGCGATCACCGTCGTCATCGGCCTGCAGCTGCTGCTCGCTGAGGCCCGCCAGGTCCGCGGCGAGAGCCAGTGGACGCGCTGGCTCGGCGTGCTGCTCGCGGGCGCCTGGCTGATGGGCACCTCGGCGATGCTGATGGAGTTCGACCTCGGCGTCCCGCAGTTCCCGATGCTCAGCCACGTCGGCCTGGTCGCACTGACAACGACATGGACGATGGTCGTCGGCCGCACGTCGTTCGGCCCAGGCGGCGCGCTGCTGACCGTCGCGGTGCTGCTGGTCAGCCGCCCGTTCTTCATCGCACTGCCCTACGCGCTGGACTTTCACACCGCGGTGCTCCTGCCGTGCGTGGCCGAGGCGGTGATCATCGAGCTGGTCGCGCTGGCCGTTCGCCCCGGCTACCGCTTCGGGATCGCGGCCGGTCTCGGCGTGGGCACGCTGGGCGTGCTCGCCGAGGCCCAGCTCAGCCAGTGGATCATGCCCAACCCGTGGCCCGCGTCGATGCTGGCCGACGCGCTGGTCGTCGGCACGCTCTGCGCGGTCGGCGGCGGCCTGATCGGCGCGTGGCAGCAGCAGCGGATCACCGAGATCGCGAACCCGGACACCGCCGCCCCCAAGGGCTTCGCCCGCAGGCACGCCCTCGGCCTGGCCGGTGCCCTCGGCGCGACCGCCGTGCTGGCCACCGTCATCCCGCCGCAGGACCCCGCACCCGGCTGGTCGGCCGACATCCAGCTCACCGAGTCGGCGACCGGCCTACCCATCGCCCACCCGAAGGACGGCGAGGAACGCTGGGTCAACGCGACGGTCAAGATCACCCCAGCCGAGATCACCCGCGACGCGGTGTGGCTCAACGGCTTCTCCTGGCAGGGCGGCGGGTTCAACTCCGCACCGCTGATCCCATTGGGCGACGGCGTCTACCGGACCAGCGAACCACTGCCCGTGTACGGCGAGTGGAAGTCGGGCATCCGGCTGCACACCGCCGACCGCGTGCTCGCCCTCGCGCCGGTCTACGCACCCGCCGACCCGGCGGCCAACGCGTCATCGATCCGCGCGATCGACGGGGCGCACCCGTTCATCGCCGAGATCGAGTTCCTGCAGCGGGAACGCAAGTCCGACACCCCGGCCGTGCTGTGGACGAGCGCGTACGTGTTCGTCGGCGGTGTGTTCGGCCTGGCCTGGGCCCTGTTCGCGTGGCTGTACGCGTCGGCGGCGCAGACCCAACGTCTGCCCGAAAGGTCCTCGCCGCGGCGCCGGGCCGAGTCGACGCTGGAGGCATGACCGAAGCCATCGAGAAACTCGACACCGAAACGCGGGAACAACTCCTGCAGCATCTGGGCGTCAGCGACGCGTCCGAGCTGGCCGCCGAGGACGAAAACCACGACGAGATCGTCAAATTCTTCGAGGAGCAGGTCTCCGCGCTGCAGCAGGAGGTCGAGGCGGTCAAGACCCGGATCGCCTACCTGCTGGAGCAGCTGCCGCAGTACACGGGAGGCCAGTGATGAATCCCCAGGCCTACCTCGACACCCTCCCGCTGGAGCTGCAGCAGGCGATCGTCGACCAACTCCAGCCCGCGGACTTGGCGAGCTTGGCCCAGACGGCGAACGCCACCGCCGCTGCCCACATGGCCCGGGTGCGGCTGGCCAGGCTGCAGGCCGCGCTGCAAGCCCAGCGCGACCAGATCGACCAGATGATGCAGGACGTCTACGACTCGATGTTCAACACGTTCCACTGAGTCACTCCGGCAGGGAGCGCTCGATCGCGTCGAGCAGCGGCGCCACCCGGTAGGGGATCTGGTCGGTCATCGCCACGGCCGTCGAGCTGCGGATCACGCCGCGGCAGGCGAGCACGGCGTTGATCACCTCGTGCAGGTGGCGGGTGTTGCGGGCGGCGACCCGGACCAGCAGGTCACCGTCGCCCGCGATGCCGTGCGCCTCCAGCACGTAGGGGACCAGCACCAGGTCGTCGATGGCCGACCCGAGCCTGCCCTGTGCGACCTGCACCGTCAGGAACGCGGTCACCTCGACACCCAGCTCGGTGTAGTCCACCGCGCGGCCACGCTGCCCGACGACACCCTGCCGCTCCAGCCTGCCGACCCTGGCGTGGGCGGTGTTGCGGGCGACGCCGAGGCGTTCGGCCAGCTCAGTGATGCCGATGCGCGGGCTGGCCACCAGCTCGCGGATGACCCGCAGGTCGAGCCGGTTCAGGCTGCCCATGCCGCTCAACCTCTCATGATCACTTGGCCATCTTTTGCGCAGATCGCTCAACTTTCTCCGCAGAGTCTTGCACAGCGCTCACCTTGAATCGTTTGCTTGCCCGCGACGCGCAGGCGCGAAGGAAAGGTGGCGGCCATGACCGTGCTGTTCGAGGGCTACCGCCCCGCTGATGTCGTCGGCGCTGTCTCCGGCCGCGGCGCGATGACCGGCGTGCAGGCGCTGGGCAAGCTGCTGCTCGACCAGCACCGCGCCGACCAGGCCCGCGGCTGGCGCACGGCCGGGCTCGTCTCCGGCTACCGGGGATCGCCGCTGGCCGGGCTCGACATCGTGCTCGACCGCAACGCCAAGCTGCTCGCCGAGCACGACATCAAGTTCATCCCCGGCGTCAACGAGGAACTGGGCGCGACCGTCGTCTACGGCTCCCAGCTGGCCCCGCAGCTGCCCGATCCGCGCTTCGACGGCGTCTTCGGACTCTGGTACGGCAAGGCCCCCGGCCTCGACCGCTCGGTCGACGCGATCAAGCACGCCACCTGGATGGGCACCACCCCGCGCGGCGGCGTGCTGTGTGTCGTAGGCGACGACCCGGCGAGCAAGTCGTCGTCGCTGCCGTCGAACTCGACCATGGCGCTGGCCGAGTCCCTGCTGCCGGTGCTGGCCCCGGTCGACGTCGCCGACGTCATCCGGCTGGGCCGCTTCGGCTTCGAGATGTCCCGCTTCAGCGGCGCGTGGACCGGCTTCACCATCGTCACCAACATCGGCGACGCCTACGAGATCATCGACCTGGACGCCGCCCCGGAGATCGTCGTCCCGGAGTTCTCGTGGGACGGACGCCCGTGGCGGCCGACCTACAAGGCGGGCGTCGGCATCCCCGAGGCTCTCGCGCTGGAGCGTGAGGTCCTCGACGGCAGGCTCGCCGCGGCCGTGGCGTTCAGCGCGGCCAACGGGCTCAACGTGATCGAGGGCGCGGTCGCCGACGCCCGCATCGGCCTGGTCGCCTCCGGCCACAACTACGCCTCGCTGCGCGACGCACTCGACCGGATGGGTCTGGACGAGGACGCGCTGGTCCGGCGCGGTGTCCGGATCTTGAAGCTGGGCATGGTCCACCCGATCGACCGCGACCTGCTGTTCCGCTTCGCCGACGGGCTCGATGAGCTGGTCGTGATCGAGGACAAGCGCGCGTTCGTGGAGACGCTGGTCAAGGAGGCCCTGTTCGACCGGGCCGTCCGGCCGCGCGTCTACGGAAAGCAGGGCCCCGAGGGCAAGCAGCTCATCCCGGTCACCGGCTCGCTCGACGCCGACCGCCTCGTCGTATCGCTCGGCCGCTTCCTGGCCGACCGGGTCGGCCGCGAGCACGTCGACCTGCGGCACCCGGCGTTCAAGCCGCGGCTGCCCGCGCTGTCGCTGACCCCGGTCAACCGCACCCCCTTCTTCTGCTCCGGCTGCCCGCACAACCGCTCCACCGAGACCCCCGAGGGTTCGCTGGCCGCGGCGGGCATCGGCTGCCACGCGCTGACCACGTTCATGGACCGCAGCGTCGGGTTCAGCCAGATGGGCGGCGAGGGCGTCAGCTGGGTGGGCGCCGCGCCGTTCACCGACACCGAGCACTTCTTCCAGAACCTCGGCGACGGCACCTTCTTCCACTCCGGCA
>DATLIA010000118.1:0-3779 GCA_035540215.1 Actinokineospora sp.
TCCGACCGCCGAGACGAAGCACGCCGCCGCCAGGCTCATCGCCCGGTCAGCTTCCGCAACCCCTCCACGATCGCCTCCGGCCGCGGCGGGCACCCCGCGACCTCCACGGCGACCGGCACCACGTCCTCGACCGCCCCGGCCACCCCGTAGCCATCGCCCAGCACCCCACGCCCGCACGCGCAGTCGCCCACCGCCAGCACCACCTTCGGGGCGGGCACCGCGGCGAAGGTCCGGCGCAGCGGCTCGGCCATGTTCCGCGTGACCACCCCGGTCACCAGCAGCGCGTCGGCGTGCCGCGGCGAGGCCACCAGCCGCGCGCCGTACCGCTCGGCGTCGTACACCGGACCGAACGCCGCGCCGACCTCGATCTCGCACCCACCGCACGACCCGGCGTCGACATGCCGGATCTGCACCGACCCCGACAACCCCGCCGCCGCGCGCGGCGCCGCCGGAGCGGGCTCAGCGACCCGCCCGACCCTGCGGATCAACCGCAACAGACCCACCACCGCACCGCTCCCGAATCGCTCGACATGGGTGCGGCCACCCCGCCGGGCGACAAGCCAGGAAGTCAGCGGGGTGGCCGCGGCTCAACCACCCGAGTCCCCACCTCGACCATCGGCCGCCGCCGACAAGTCCCGCAGGTCCTCGAGCAAACCCACCTGACCGGTCAACACCCCGGTCAGGATCAATCTCGCCACCGACAGCAACTCCGCCACATGCGGGCTGGTCAGTGAGTAGTAGACGTTGGAGCCCTCCTTGCGGGTGGTCACCAGCCCGGCCCGGCGCAGCACCGCGAGCTGCTGCGACAGGTTCGCGGCCTCGATCCCGACCTCGGGCAACATCTCCGCCACCGCGTGCTCACGCTGACTCAGCAGCTCCAGCACCCGGATCCGCGCCGGATGGCCCAACGTCTTGAAGAACTCGGCCTTCAGCTGATAGAGGGGCTTGCTCACAAGCACCCCTCCCTGCACACGCCAGTGGACACCGTCATACGCAGATCCTCCCGTGCCGGACAGCCGCAAGCGACGGCACATCCTTTGTCGCAAGGTTCAGCAGTTGCTAATATTAGCAAGTCGTCAACCTCGACGGGAGTCACCCCCGCCACCGTGGAGGACCCATGAACCACGTCACCGTCGCGACCGTGATGACCAGCCGCGTCGCCACCGCTGTGCCGGACACCCCATACCGAGAACTTGTCGGCCTTCTGCTGGCCCACGACATCGACTTGCTGCCCGTCATCGACGTCATGGGCAGGCCAGTCGGCGTCGTCACCGACCACGAACTGTTCGCCAAGCTCGAACACCACGGCGGCACCGACCCGCCGCCTCTGTTCGGCGGCCGGAGAGTCCGCGTCCGCCGAACCCAGGCCGCGGGCGTCACTGCCGCCGCTGTGATGTCCACCCCGGCGCCCACCGTCAGCCACGACGCCACCCTCGGCGGCGCCATCCGCGCCCTCTCCGACAGCGACCGACGCCACCTCTGCGTCGTCGACGACAGTGGCTACCTCGTGGGCACCCTGTCTCGCCGCGACGTCCTGCGGGTCTTCCTCCGCTCCGACGCCGTGATCCACCACGACCTTGAACACCGCCTCAACGACCCGGCGCGGTGCCACCACCCCATTGGCATCGACGTCACCGACGGCGTCGTCGCCCTAACTGGCACCCTCGCCGTCCGCAGCCTCACCGAGCAAGCCACCCGGATCGCCCACCGGGTCGCGGGCGTCATCACCGTCCACAACGAACTCGACTACGACTACGACGACCTCACGACCACCGGGCTGTAAGGCCCGTGGTCGGAGGCCGTCGTGTCCAGCCCGCTCGCGGCGGCCGTGGGTCCCGTCTCAGCGCAGCCAGGGGGAGCGGCCCGCGACCTGACGGCCCAGGCCCCACATGTCGCCCGCCTTGGTCATGACCAGGACGACAAGCAGGGCGGCGTAGACGAGGTGGTAGTCGAGCAGCGGGTTGGTCGAGCGGGTCGCCTCGCCCGCGTCGGTGAAGCGGTCCAGCGGCCACTCGGCGGCCCACATCAGCAGCATCATCGCCGTCCCCGCGATCGCGGCGACGCGCAGGCCGACGCCGAGGACTAGCGCGGCGCCGACGCCGAGAAGACCTGCCATGAACAGCCAGTCCGCCCAGGGCTGGCCCGCCCAGGAGCGGAACACCGAGGCCAGCGGGCCATGGTCTACGCCGCCGAGGAAGCCCTTGGTCGGGGATCCGCCGTTGATCCAGGCGCTTGCGGACTTGGTGGCGTAGCCGAGGCCGAACAGCTTGTCGGCGAACGCCCAGAGGAACACTAGGCCCAGGCCGATGCGGGTGGCCGCGAGGACTCTTGGGACCGGATCGAAGGACTGGGTGCCGGTGGTCGCGGCGTATCGCGGGTCGGTGCGGGTGACCTGTTCGGTGGACATCTGTCTCCTCCAGTGTGGGGTTATCGGTGGCGTGCCGGGGAGAATCCCGGCAGGTAGGCGGTGAACTTGTCGATCGGTCTGCGGTGGCTGCGCGGCGGCGGTGGCGCGGCGGTGGGCGACCACCCGACGCGCAGAACGAGCTGCGGGACAGCGGCGCCGTCGAGTACCTGGCCACGGATCGTGGAGGCGGTCTCGGGGATCTCGAGCGCCTGGGAAAGCGGGCAGGTTGCCAGCCCCATCTGGGTCGCGGCGAGCAGCGCGGCGCTGGCCGCCTCGCCCGCGCGCAGCCGCGACAGTGGGTCGTCGCCCGCGGTGGCCAGCACGATCAGCTCGCCGGCGTCGACGTCCTCCGCGTCCACTGTGGAGGGAAGGAGGGTGCCCGCGGTGAACGCGCGCATCGTGGTGTCGCCGTGGACGGTGTCCTCCGGCGGCGCGCCCGCGGCTTGGACGCCTTCGTTGTCGGTGCGGCCTCGGCCGCTCCACAGTGCGGTCTCGGCGTCGCGCTCGGCGCTGTGTCCCTGTTCGGCGGCCTTCGCGATGGCCGCCGCGAGCTGATACCTGCGCAGGGGATCGGTGACGGGGATCGCGAGTGCGCCCTCAGGCGCCGCGCGTTCCACGAGCAAGTCGAGGTGCCCGGCGGGGACCGCCCATGACGAGAAGCGGCGCCGGTCGGTTTGACGTCGGGCGATGGCCGCGGTCAAGGCGATGTCCTCCTCGCTGGGCCGGGCGGGGAGTAGTTCGACGGCCGCGAGATGGTCGGGGTCGGCTGGGTTGGGCAGCCGGTGTACGCGGGTGGCCCAGCCGAGCCCGGCGAAGGCGGTCCGGAGGTGGTGCAGCGCCGCGCCGCAACTGATCAGCAGGTCCCGGCCGTCGGGGGTCGGCGACGCGCAGGTGGCGGCCCCAGTCGGCCATCAGGTGCACTGACTGTTCGCCGAGTAGCCAGCGCCACGGCTGGGTGTTGTGCACCGAGGGTGCACGGGCAGCGAGCGCGATGGCGTCGCGCACGGTGGCGTGGTCGGGATACAGGGCGTTCATCGGAGCACCTCCTGCTTGTTCGTTCCGGGGTCAACACTGGCCGGGTCGGGTGTCGATCAGCAGAGTCCAAGGTGTGTTCCCAGTGAGGACCTTGGCTTCCTGTGCGGGCGGGCCGCGGCGGGGTTGGCTGGTCGAAACGGTTGACGTTGGGAGGCAAGGGATGAAGCAGCACATGGTCGAGGACGTGATGTCCCACAAGGTGGTGACCGCGTCTGTCGACACGGGATTCGCCGAGCTGGTACGGCTGATGGCCGAGCATGCGGTGAGCGCGTTGCCGGTGGTGGACGCCGACCGCCACGTCGTCGGTGTGGTGTCGGAGGCGGACCTGCTGGCCAAG
>DATLIA010000119.1:0-13800 GCA_035540215.1 Actinokineospora sp.
GGAAGCTCTTCTCCGGGGTGACCTCGGCGGCCGGGACGCCCGCGATCCGCTCGACGATCGCGCTGAGTCCGGCCAGGATCTCCTGTTCGGTAATCGCGTCCATGTCTCCGCTCGCTCCCACTGGTGACCGACTGTCCGCACACGCAGTGTAGGCGATTCGTCACTCAAATCGCATCAGCGCGTCCCGCTGTGCGCGGACGAAGTCGGCGTCGACTGGTTCACCGTGGCCGGGGACGATGACCGCCGGGCGCAGCGCGAGGATCCCGTCGAGCAAAGCGGGCCACAGGTCCTGGTGGCTGTCCGGGCCGATCGACGGCGGCGCGCCCTGTTCGACGGTGTCGCCCGCGAAGACGATCCCGGCGTCGGGCACGTGGACGACCACGTCGTTGTCGGTGTGGCCTAGACCTAGGTGGATCAGCTCGACCGTTCGCCCACCGAGGTCGAGCGTCGTGCTGTCGCCCGTGTCGTGGTCGGGAAGGACGACGCGCGCGAGTTCGAGCCGTTCGGCCAGTTCGTGCTTGTCGACCGCCCGGTACTTCGCCGCCCACGCCGTCACCTGGTTGTCGGTGTCGGCGGCGATGGCGGCGGCGCACCGCGCGTGCGCCCACACCCGAGCGGGCAGGAACGCCTGTGTGCCGAGGAAGTGGTCCCAGTGCGAATGGGTGATCACGACGTCCCACGGCAGCGGGGTGACCGAGCGGACCGCCGCCGCCCACTCGGCGCCGTGCGTCTCGTCGGGCCCGGTGTCGATCACCAGACACCGCTCGGTGCCGACGACCAGTCCCAGCGTCTGGTCCAACTCCGCGTACCGGCGCGCGTAGACGCCGTCGGCCAGCTCGATCCACCTCATGCTGTCCGGTCTACACGATCTACCGGTCGACGATGACCACCTCGTACTGGGGCGCGCTTGGTGGGAAGCCCGTGTCGAACTTCGCGTTGACCACCGCGAGCCTGCTGCCGTGCAGCGCGCCCGTCGCGGGCACCTGGAACGCCGGATCGGTGATCGTCTTCGTCAGGGTGCCTGACGAGAGGTCCGGGCTAAGCCGCCACCTGGTGACCAAGTTGTCGAAGTTCTGCACGACCCACAGGTCCCGCCCGCTCAGGATGATGCCGTCCGGGTTGGAGGTGTCGACGCCCGCCACGACCGCGCTCGCGCCGGTCTGCGGGTCCACTGTGTAGATGGCGCCGTTGTTGGTGTGCGCGACCAGCAGCGTGTGTCCGTCGGCGGTGGCCTCGATGCCGTTGAGGTTGAAGTCGCCGGTGATCTGGCCCGCCGGGCCGGTAAGGGTGAGGGTCTGAGCGGGACCAAGGGCGCCGGTCGGGCTCATGGGAATGAAGTACAGGTGCGGCAGCACCGTGTCGGTGAACCAGGCGCCGCCGTTGACGACCACGACGTCGTTGATCAGTCCGCCGAGCTGGTAGGTGGCCACATCGACGCCCGTCGCGCCGTCGTACACATAGGCCTGTCCGGTGAAGCCGCCCGCGACGAACAGCAGGCCGGTGCCGTCGTCGTATCGCATGCCGACGGCGTTCCGCCCGGCGGGCACGTCCACGAACAGCTCCGCCGTCCCGCGCTGGAGGTCGCCGCGATAAAGGTCTCCGCCGAAGAGATCACCCGCGTAGAACGTGGAGCCGCGCCCGACGGCGATGCCCTCGGCCGAGGTCGCCCCCGGGAGCACGATCACCGCGCTCGCGGGCGCCGCCACCGCGGGCACGACCGCCGCCATGACCAGCGCCGCCGCCATCGGCAGGGCACGCCGGAGAACCTTCATGACCGCCTCCTCCTCGTCGTCGGAATTCCCCATCATGGGCCCGGCCAGGAACGAGTCGAAGGGTCATCCGGCCCCAAATCAGGGCAGCACGGCCGCCACAGCGCTGGTGATCGCGTCGACCCGCTGCCGCGCGCCGCCGGTCGACAGTCCACGCTGGACCGACAGCAGCGCGACCGCGTACCGGCCTTTCAGGACGCCCGCGCTGTGCAGGTAGACCAAGTTGGGGCGGTAGTTCATCCAGCCCTGCTTGCCATAGGCGTCGAGCCCGGCGCCGTTGAGGCCGAACGCCTGGTTGAACCCGTCCGCCGCGGTGTCCGGCGCGGCGGCCAGCGCCGCGGCGATGAACTCACCCGACGGCGAGGCGGCGATGTAGGCCTGCAGGCGCACGAAGTCGTCGGCGGTGACCATCGTCTCGCCCCACTCGGCCGGGTCCGTCGGCGCCGAGGTCCCGGTCAGCCCGGCCAGCCGCGACACCCGGCCGATCGCGCGGACACCGTCGTGCAGGCTCCACAGCGCGTTCATCGCCTCGTCGTCGCTGGCCGACAGCGCCCGCCAGACCCGGTCACGGTCCTTGGCCGTCACGTCCCGCGACAGCACGTCGACCGCGATGATCAGCTTGCTCATCGACGCCGAGTAGAAGCGCCTGCCGCCGTCGCTGCTGGCGACCTTTCCGGTAGTGAGATCGAGCACCGCGAGCCCTAGCGTGATCCGCCCACTCGCCGCGGCGACACCGGCCGCCACCGCCGCGGGCAAGTCGACCCCGCGCACCGGCGTCCCGGTCGGCGGCGGGCGCACCGCCGCCACAGCGGGCGCGTCGGCGACCGCGCGCGGCGGTTGGGCTGGTAACGCGGTGGTGACCCCGAAGGCCACGATGAGGAGCGCCCCGACTAAGCCGGGGCGCGGTTTCGAGCGCACGCGCCCACAATCCAGCACCACACTCGCGGAAGTCGAGCTATTGGTAAACGCCGTCCACCAGCGTCGGGACGGTCGTGCTCGCCCCGTGTCCGGCCGCCAACTCCACGTCACCGGCGTGGCCCGCCGCGATCAGTTCGCGACCCGATGAGCACTCGCGCAGCACGCCGTGGAGGTCGTCGGCGAAGGCGAGGAACGCGGCCTCGGCCACCCGCGCCTCCGGCGACCGGGCGCCGCCCAGGGCGTGGGCGATTGCGCCCGCGCCCAGTTGGTCCTCCACACAGGGCCGCAGCGCGCCGACGTGGCCCCAGCGCTCGCTCGCCGCGACGATGCCGACCGGGCCCAGCGGACGCACCGCCGCCGCGACGGCCGCCGCGTTGCGCAGGCACCCGGCGAACACCTGCACCCCGGTCTCGGCCGCCACCGCGCTCAGCGTGGCACCGTTGGGGGAGGGGAGGGCCAGGAACGTGCCCGTGGGCAGCGCGGTGAGTGACGACGGCCGCAGCGTCCACGGGCCGTCCCCAGGCAGCATCGCGCCCGCGGCGCGCGCCTCGGCCTGGGCCCGCTCGTCGCGGTAGCGCACCGGCAGCACCCGGCCACCGCGCGACACCGCGATGTCGACCGAGGTGCTGAACGACAGCACGTCCACGATCACCAGCGCCCCACACTTGCCCGCCAGCGCGGCCACGCCGTCCAGGCCCCACTCGACGCGGACATCGAAACCGGACTGTTCGAACGAGGGATCCATCACGCATTCACCCTCCCATCGCCTGCCAACTGATTAATGGGATGGCACACTTCGCCCCGTGCGTGTCTACCTGGGATCCGACCATGCGGGCTTCGAGCTGAAGGCCCACCTCATCGACCACCTCACCGCCGCGGGCCACGACGTCACCGACGTCGGCCCGCACGAGTACGACGCCTTGGACGACTACCCGCCGTTCTGCATCGAGACCGCGCGCCGCGTGGTCGCCGACGAGGGCAGCCTTGGCATCGTCATCGGCGGGTCCGGCAACGGCGAGCAGATCGCGGCGAACAAGGTCAAGGGCTGCCGCGCCGCGCTGGCCTGGAGCGTCGAGATCGCCAAGCTGTGCCGCGAGCACAACAACGCCCAGGTCATCGGCCTCGGCGCGCGGCAGCACAGCACCGAGGAGGCCACCGCGATCGTCGAGGCGTTCCTCGCGACGCCGTTCTCCACCGACGAGCGCCACGCCCGCCGCATCGGCCTGCTCGACGAGTACGAG
This sequence comes from Actinokineospora sp., assembly GCA_035540215.1. Taxonomy (GTDB): domain Bacteria; phylum Actinomycetota; class Actinomycetes; order Mycobacteriales; family Pseudonocardiaceae; genus Actinokineospora. The sequence goes on from DATLIA010000119.1 coordinate 3,929, forward strand.
GCCACCGGCGAACCGCCGTACCTCCCCTAGTGGTCACGAATCGGAAGTTCGACACCACCTCCGACTCGGGACACTAGATGCCAGAAGGCCACACTCTGCACCGGCTAGCCCGGTCACACCAGAAGCTCTTCGGCGGCTCGGTGGTCGAGGTGTCGAGTCCACAGGGGCGCTTCGCCGCCGGAGCGTCCCTTGTGGACGGACAGGTGCTGACCCGTGCGGAGGCGCACGGCAAGCACCTGTTCCACGTCTACGGTCCCGAGACGATCGTGCACGTCCACCTCGGCCTCTACGGCACGTTCGACGAGTCGCCGCTGCCCGCGCCCGCCCCGGTCGGCCAGGTGCGGATGCGCGTGGCCGGCCCGACCCACTGGGCCGACCTGCGCGGGCCGACCGCGTGCGAGGTGCTCACCCGGACCGAGGTCAAAGCCATCCGCGACCGCCTTGGCCCGGACCCGCTGCGCCGCGACGCCGACGCCGACCGCGCGTGGACCAGGATCTCCAAGTCCCGCACACCGCTGGCGGTGTCGTTGATGGACCAGGCCGTGGTCGCGGGTGTCGGCAACGTCTTCCGCGCTGAGATCCTGTTCCGCCACGGCGTCCACCCACTAACCCCTGGCAAGGTGCTGGACCGGACACTGTGGACGGACATGTGGACCGACCTGGTCGGCCTGATGCGCCTTGGCGTGCGCCGCGGCCGGATCGACACGGTCCGCGACGAACACCTGCCCAAGGCCACTGGTCGCGCGCCCCGGGTCGACCGCCACGGCGGCGAGGTCTACGTCTACCGCCGTGCCGGGATGCCGTGTCTGGTGTGCGGCACCGAGGTCGCGGGCCAGGTCCTCGCGGCCCGCAACCTCTTCTGGTGCCCTACCTGCCAAACCGCCTAGGCGCCGTCCTGCAGGTCCAGCACCTAGAAGTCGAACCCGCCGCCGATGTCGCCGCCGCCCCAGTCGCCGCCGCCGTAATCGCCGCCGCCCATGTCCCCGCCGTAGTCGCCACCCGCGTCGCCGCCCATGTCGCCTTGGTCGCCCATGTCGGCCATGGCGTCCTCCTGGCCCGCGTCATAGCCGGACTCCCACGCTGACGCGCCCGCGATGCCCGCCATGCCGGAGAACATCGCGCTGAACAGCAGCACCGAGCCGATGCCCCAGGCGCCCGCGACCAGCGCTGGGCGCCACCACGGCTCGCTGTACCAGCCCTGGGGGACCGGCCTGCCCGCGATCCGCCCACCCGGGTAGTAGTGCGGTGTGCGCTGACCGGGGACCGGGGAAGCCTCGTAGTCGTGGCCCTCGACGCTGATCCGACGGTCCTCGGTGACCTTGCCCGCGCGCTGCGCGTCCGGGTCGACCGGCAGCTCCGGGCCGGGGTCGATGCCCATGGCCGTGCGGGCGGCACGGACGTAGTAGAGGCCCTCAAGCGCGGTCTTGGTGACCAGCTTGCACTGCTCGACGGTCGCCGCCTGTTCCATCTGGGATCCGGCTGCGGTGAAACGCTCGGCCGCGTCGGCGATTGCCTGCTGGGAGGCGGTGTCGGTGCCGGTCAGGTTCATCACCTGGCCGCCAAGGCGCTCGACCCAGCGCCGCGCGTCAGCCTTGGCGTCATCGAGTTCGCGCTGCCGGGCAGCGGCCCGACCGCGTGACGAGATGACCCCGAACGCGATGAAGGCCAGGATCACCACGATTACGAAAACCGTTGTACCGCTCATAGCGATCCTCTCACCGGGCGCCTGTATGGGGTCAACGCCGGACGGTACCGCCGTGGTTCCCGAGGCGCCCGGTTCGCCGGATCAGAACACCTCGACGCAGGCGGGCTCCCGCTCGGACTGGAAGGCCGCCGACAGCCGCGCCACCGCGGCTGGAGTTCCGCGCACGCGCCCGGCCGCGGCGAGCGAGGTCAGGCGGGGGCCGCCCAGGTAGGCCGCGGACAGCTCGGTGGTGCTGAGCGACAGGTCCGCGTCGGCCGTCGTGCGCTCGACGACCGCGTCGCCGTCCTTCGCGACGAACCGCCAGCGGCCCGCGTTCCACGGACAGAACTCGTCCGCGACGTCCATGACGACGTCCACGTCGGCGGCGTAGTCGCGCGCCGTGAGCCCGCGGTCGAGGTCGACCAGCCGGATGAACATGCCGTCGAACCGCCTGCGCAGTGCGGCGCGCGGGGTCTGCAGCAGCAGCGAAAGCGGCTCGTCCGGGCCGCCGTCGTACTCGATCACGCCGATCAGGTCGACGTCGAGCAGGTAGCGCATCAACGCGGCGTAGGACTCGGGTGTGGTGGCGACCAGCTCCCGGACCATGACCCGGCCGTTGGGTGCGCGGTCGCTCCACTCGCCCTTGACCCGGTACACCGCGTACCCGTCAGGGTGCACGGCGAACCGGAACGGCGAGGCCCCGCGGCGCCTGTGCTCGGAGTCGAGCAGGTGGTAGTTCCAGTGCGGTTCGGTGCGGCCGAGCGCGCCGACGGTCGCGGCGGCGTAGCGCTCGTAGATCGGCCGGATGACCGCCATCGCCTCGGCGCGGGGCACCTCGCGGACCCGGTCGGTCCCGAGGTCGACCCCCGGCCGGAACGGCGTCCGCGCGCTGATCTCGTGGCGGACGTAGTCGGTGGCCAGGCCGTAGCCGAACCGGCCGTAGATCGCCGCCTCGCTGGCCCACAGCGCCGCGATGGGCTCCGCGCCGGACTCGTGCAGGCCGTGCAGCTGAGCGCGCATGATCCGGGTGAGCACACCGCGGCGACGGTGGTCGGGGCGCACCCCGACCGACGTCACCGCGGCCATCGGGCAGATCCGCCCGCCCGGCAGTGTCACCGCCCGGCTGAGGATCTGGCCGACCCCGGCGAACCGCCCGTCGGCCACGACCGCGACCGAGCGCTCCGGTTCGAAAACGGTCCGTTCGGCGTCGATGATCTTCTCGAGCTCGCCATCGGCGAGGAACGCCGTGGCGAGGACACCGGAGAAGGCTTCGAGGTCGTCGGCGGTCAGCTGGCGGATCGTGTAGTCGTCGGTGGCCACGCCTCGGTGTCTACGCGCAGCGGGCCGATCCTGCCACCGGATTTCAGGCGAAGAACGGTTCGCGCAGGTCGAGGCCGTGTCTGACGCACTGGCGCACGGTCGCAGGCACGTTCAGCTCGTCGAGCAGTTCAGGCTCCACCCACACGGCCTCGGCGGCACCGCTGCCGAGCTTTCCGCCGACGGGCCGCCCACGGAAACACACGGAGAACGCGTCGTTCGGTTCATCGAAGATCCCGACCAGCCCGGTGATCTCGACAGCGACCCCCGTGCTCTCGGCGGCCACCCGACTGGCCGCGACGGAGACTGTCTCGCCGCTGTGTGGTGTCCCCACGGGCAGGTGATAGGAGTCCGAGTCCGGCCGCCGCACCATCAGCAGCAGCCCCGCGTCATCGACGACGACCGCGCTGGTCGTGACGGTGCTGCGGTAATAAGGACCGGTTCGGGGTTCTAGGAGGTAGTCGGTTTGCGACATAGGTACTGCTTAGCGAGTCCCCAATACCCACACCATGGCGCGCCGCGTGTTCACACCCAAGTGTGGCCGAATCCACCCGACTGGCTGTGTTCCACGCCACCTTGGGAGATGATTCGCCGACAAGGCGAGTACCTGGTTGGAAGGGGACGCCCGAATAAGGAAGCGGCGGCAAGATCCACTTGGACCCTACCGCCGCTTGATGAACGAGCGGGCGACGGGAATCGAACCCGCGTAGCTAGTTTGGAAGACTAGGGCTCTACCATTGAGCTACGCCCGCGTGCGCGCCGGGCGTTAACCCTGGGCACGTAAAACAGCCTAGCGGGTCACGCTAAGCTGATCGCGCACGACCCCGGGATGTGGCGCAGCTTGGTAGCGCATCCGCTTTGGGAGCGGAGGGTCGCAGGTTCAAATCCTGTCATCCCGACAAGGCCTCGTCACCGCTGGTGGCGGGGCCTTTTCGTGTTCGCGCCACGCGGAGAACGGCTCGCGCAGTGCTCGGTGACACTCCGCTCGGAGGGTTCGCCTGCGAGCGCTCGACCCCCAGTCCCCGCGCCGTTCGTCCCGCTCATCGCCGAGTGGTCTTGATCGCTCCGCGCCGCCGAAGGTGAGTGCCGGCCGCCCCCGACCGTGGTCAGGGGCGGGGCCGGGTCTACCTGTTCAGGTGGCCACTCCTCGCCGCGGCCACGAGGGTCGCGAGGTCGGCGCGGACGATTCCGCCGCCGGGGTTCTTGCTGTCCCGCACACCGAGGTTGCTGACTTCGACGCATTGGCCGCCGTTGCCGCCGCTGTGGCTGGATTTCCTCCACTGGGTCTGTGGTGCGTGAGCCATCGCACCCTCCTTCGCCTGGTCTCACAGTTCCCGCCTGAGCGTATCCACCAGCCGAATTGAGTCATTGGGTGAGAGCGCGGCTGCCGTGAGATGGCGCCAGACCATCGAATAGCGCTGCCGCTGCGGGTCGTTGGCCTTGTCGAGGTAGCTCGCCGAGGTGAGGTCTTCGAGGTAGACGACGTCGACTCCGCTGTCCGGGAAGCTGAGGAGGGTGAACGCGAAGCCGGTTGCGGCGTGCGCGCCCGCGTCGAATGGTGCAATCTGCACGGTCACGTTGGGCATGCTGCTCAACTCGATGAGGTGGCCGAGTTGCGCTCGCATGACGTGCGGACCGCCGACGACGAGGCGCACGGCCGCCTCGGACATCACCGCCCATAGGTCCGGCGGGTTCGAGTTGAGCAGACGTGCCTGCCGCGCCGTCCTGGCCTTGACGATCTGCTCGATGTCGGCTGGGTTGTGCAGCGGCGACGATGTAGTGAGGGTGCGGGCGTAGTCCTCGGTCTGGAGTAGGCCCGTGATCAGGCCCTCGTCGTAGGTGCGGATCTCGGTGGCGGCTTCTTCGAGGGCCACGTAGCGGCGGAACCAGTTTGGGATGGCCTTGCCGTAGGTGGTGCGCGGGCGGCGCTTGCGAGCGTCGCGGGCAAGGTCCTCGATTTCGTGCCGCTGCTGGTCGGCGACGCCGTAGAGGTCGAGCAGTGCGCGCAGGTCGCTCGCCGACGGCGAGACTTGGCCGTGCTCGATGCGGCCGATCTTCGACACTGAGCATTCGAGCGCGTCGGCGGCGTCCTCCCTGCTCTTGCCCGCGGCGTCGCGGTGCGCGGCGAGTGCCTGCCCGACCTGGCGTTTGGGCACGGTCGGACTGGGGCGTGAGGCCATGGTGGGTGGTCCTTCAGATCGTGTTGACGGTTGCGACCCTAGGTGGTCGAAGCACCACGCACCGCGCAGGATCACCCGTTAGATGCACTGCTAATGTGCACGTGCAGGTTTACGGTGATGGTTGCCGGGCGTTGCTCGGCAGTCCGCCCCGGTCGTCTCACAGTTCCCAGGGCCGCCGGGGCGGGCCCAAACCTCATGGCCGGGAGGTGGCGGATGGATCGCTCGATGTGGGAGTGGCAGCAAACGGCGGGCAAGCTGCACGCCGCGCCGATCTCTGGGCCTTACCGACACGTCCCCGGCGACGAAGTCACCTTCGTGTGCGGGGAATCGGCCACCCTGTGCGCCGCGGACTTCCCCCGCAGGCCCATCGGCACCCGCACCTGCGGTGCGTGCATGGCCGCGGTCTCGGCAGGAATTCGATGACCGGGCGGCCAGCAACCCCTCGACGAGACTGACCTCGCGTCGATGCTCACCGCGTTGGCCGTGAAGCTGACCGAGGTCGCCGCGGTGTCCCGCCGCCACGCGCAGGGCTTGATCATCGGGTGGGCCACGGCCACCCACGCCGACGAACTCGCCGACATCCTCGGCCACGCCGAACGGCTCGTCCGCGCCACCATCGTGCTTGAGCAGGCCGCCGGTTGATGCCTGTCCGGGTCTTGGCCGTTCGGGTGCACTCGCGACGACGTGTGCAACCTGGGAGTTCCGGGCGTGGCCCGGAATGAGTGCGGCAGGAGCTGCCTGAGACGACCGCAAGCGAACGTACCGAGGGCGAGAGGCGCGAACGTGGGGATTGTGTTGGAAGTGGCCTACCACAACGATGTCCCGGTCAAGGCGCTGCGCACGGCAGCCGACATCGAGGAGTTCATGGCGGAGCTGTTGGCCGCCGACCCGGGTCACCGATCCGCCAGTGTCTACGCCATCGACGAGGCCACGGACGCTGATCCCGACCACGAGATGATCGTGGGAGTGAACCCGGAGCGGGGTGTTGGCGTGGTGCGCTACTCGGGTGGCGACCCGATTCCGGGTGATGATGCCGAGGAGTGGTTTAGCGCGCGCGGGCAGGCCGTGACGGGCACGGTTGTCTATACGTACTTTGGCACGGGGCATGACTTTCCGGCTGATGCGGAGGTCTCAGTCGATCTGGTGAAGGAAGCCATGGGGGAGCTGCTAGCCAGGGACGGCAAGCGACCGACATGCGTGACCTGGTCCTCGACCTGGAGGAGGTAACTCCGATCCTGCTGGACCGAACAGCCCAGCGGCATGCGACCATTCGGACCAAAGATCAACAGATCTTGGGTCTTCGAATCGCATTGGAGCACACCCGTGCACGTCTTGGGCAAGATCACCCTCGCGGCGGCGGCGTTGACGTTCCTCGTCACCCCGGCTGCCTCCGCCACCGACATCGTGCTGGGTGGCGAGGGGGACGATCGTCCACATGGGACGCAGTTCACCACCGGCGAGGGCAGCATCCTCGGCGGTAACCAGGTCTTCGCACCCATTACCGCGCCGATCAACGTGTGCGGAGTCGCCGCCGGGGTGTTGGGAGCGGTCGACGCTAGGTGTGAGGGTGGCGTGACGGCCCCCTCGTCGGCGCGACCTGGTCCCGTCGCGGTCTCGCCGGACGAGCGTTCCGACGACGTTCCCCTGGTTCTTCCCATCGCCGCGCCAATCGAGGACGTGGGCGCCGATGCCGCCCATAACGCGACGCAGAACGTGCCCGTCAATGTGTGCGGCCTTGGTCTCCCGGTTCTGGGGGCGTCCATCCCGGTCGCATCGCCGACGGAGTGCACGGCGGCGTCGACCAGCGGAAGCGCCAACGGAGACCACAACGGCGGTCGCGGATAGCTCAGGACGGGTCGGTCCGGGCGAAAGCCAGTCGGACGGCCTGAACCGCGTCCGACTCGGTGGCGCCGATGCCCCTCGCGACGTCGGTGTACGCCGCCGCCGCTCTGCTCAGCGCGGTGGCGGCGTCCATGTCGGCCGCGGGGATCGCGGCCACCACGGTCCCGTTGCGCCGCGCGGTGTGTAGGACGCCGGTGTTCTCCAGTTCGCGGTAGACCCGGGCGACGGTGCCCGCCGAGAGGCCGAGGTCCCGCGCGAGTTGGCGGATCGGTGGCAGTCTGCCGCCGATCGGGAGTTCGGCCACGCGGATCAGGTGGACGAGTTGGTCGTGCACCTGCCGCCACGGGGCCACGCCACTGTCGGGGTCGACGACGATTCTGGCGCCGTTAGTCACCTGGCCGCCTCGACGTACGGAAGGCGGCGCGGCGGGTTGGCCGCCCAGATCCAGCCCGCCGCCGCTACGAACAGCAAGAGCACGCCGAGGAAGTTCCCTGCCGAGGTGTAGGCCAGCCACGAAGGAGCGGATGGGAACTCGGACGGCGGATAGAACGTGCGCAGGAACGTGAGGCGGTTGTTGGCGAGCACGACCATGGCCGCCATCCAGGCGATGCCGATGCCGACCGCGACCCGGGCGGTCCGGGTGCGCAGCGCCGCGTCGAGGCGCGGGTCGCCGATCGGGCGGCGCCGGACCGCGAGGCGTACCAGGCCCAACACCGCCGCGAGGCCGATCGCGATCCCCGCGAGCGTGATCACCGACGACGGCCGGGTGAGCTCGGACAGGACCAGCACGGGAACGGTCCACGAACCGCTGCCGTCCGGATAGGTCCACACCCCGTCGCGGGGTATCGCGGCGGCGATCCGGTTCGCCCATGGCTGGGCGATCAGGCCCGCTACGGCGAGGCCGACAGCTGTCGCGGCCAACGTGAGCATGGTCGCCATCGCCCACCTCGGCGCCAGGTCGCGCCAGTGGCGCTTGGTCAGCGCGGCGATCCGCGGGCCGGTCGGCTTGCGCAGCGCGCCGATGGTCTCGGCGAGCAGGAGCGCGACGATCACCGGTGCCAGGAGCGTGAGGAACCCTGGATCGCCTGGCCTGTCGATGGCGACATCGGCCAGCGCCGGGCCGAGCAGGAGCAGTGGGGGATAGAGCAACCGCCGGTTTCGCAGATAGGACACCGCGAGCGCGGTCTGCCGTTCGTCCGGATCGGACACTCCCCACCGGCGGAGGAAGCGTCGGCCGGACGACTCCGTGGGCCACAGCACGAGCAGGACCGCGAGTCCCACGACCGCGTACATCACGGTCGTTCCCAGTAGCCAGTTCACGGCACCCCCCGTTTTGTATCAGCCATGTATTACAAAGTGTGCCCCGGCTGTCAACCGTTGGGCCAAAGCGGTGGAGTCGATCAACCGGCCTTGTCCGGCGTTCAAGAAGCCCGGTAGGCAGGAGATCCGGACTTCTTCTGGAGGTTTCATGTCTCTCGATGTTTCCCCCGACCTGCTGGCCGCCGCCGAGCGCGGCCCCGTATCGGACGCCGAGTTCATCGACTGCGTGCGCACCTCACTGCCCTACGCCTGGGAAGTGATCTCCGGGGTGGCCACCTCGGTCCCCGGCAGCTCCGACGGGTTCGCCGACCACGAGATCCCGCCGCCGAGCGAGGCCGAGCGCGGGCAGCTGCTGCGGGCGCTGGCCTCCGACGCCATCCGGGGCGGCCTCGAGCGGCACTTCGGCGTCAAGCTCGCCTTCCAGAACTGCCACCGGGTCGGCGCGTTCGCCCCGGCCGCCGTCGACGGCGACCGCTACCGGGCCTTCATCTCCCCGCGCGGGCAGCTGCTCAACCAGTCGCCCGAACTGCGGGACTGCTGATCCGGCTCGGGGTCTTCGTCCTCGCGGGCCGATTCCCCGGGCAGCGCGACCACGACGCGCTCGGGCGGGCCATGGCCACCGTCACCGCCGCGGAGGCGGCCGGGTTCGACGACGTGTGGTTCGCCGAGCACCACTTCATGCCATACGGCGTCTGCCCGGACGCCCTGACCTTCGCCGCCTTCGCCCTCGGCGCGACCAGGCGCGTCGGTGTCGGCACCGCCGTGAGCGTGCTGAGCACCGCGCACCCGGTCGCGCTGGGCGAGCGGGCGCTGCTGCTCGACGGACTGGCCCGTGGCCGACTCACTCTCGGCGTCGGCCGGGGTGGGCCGTGGGTCGACCTGGAGGTCTTCGGCGGCGGCCTGCCCCGCTACGAACGCGGCCTCGCCGACGGTCTCGACCTGCTCCTCAAGACCCTCCGCGGCCCGGTGGTCAGCGGCGACGCCTGGTTCCCGTTCCGCGAGGTGCCCGTCGTCCCCGCCGCGGCGGGCGAACCGCCGCCCGTCGTCGTCGCGTGCACCTCCGCCGCCACCGTCGACCTCGCCGCCGCGCGCGGGCTCCCGATGCTGCTCGGCATGCACATCGGAGACGACGACAAGCGCGCGCTCATCACCCGTTACCGCCGACAGGGCGGTCCACCGGACGCGCCGCACGTCTCCGCCGTCATCGCCCACGTCGCCGACAGCCGGGAGCGGGCCGTGACCGAAGTCATGTCGGCGCTTCCCGGCTGGCTGCGCGACGGCCTGGCCGCGCACCGCCCGGTCGGCGGCCGCCCCGGCCCGGCCCGCGACCCGCACGCCTACGCCCGGCTGCTCTGCGACCTGCATCCGGTGGGCGACCCCGACTACTGCCTGCGCGCGCTGCGGGCGAGCGCGGCCCGCTCCGGCGTCGGCAGGGTCATCGCCATGGTCGACGTGACCGGCGACCCCGGCCGCACCCTGCGCACCGTCGACCTGCTCGGCACGCACGTGCTGCCCACCCTGCGTACCCC
>DATLIA010000120.1:0-14988 GCA_035540215.1 Actinokineospora sp.
TACCTCGCCTACTACAACCACGACCGTCTACATTCGACACTCGGCTACCACACACCACACGAAACCCGCATCAGCTACAGTCCCACCATCGCCCTCGCGGCATGAAACCCCGGTGTCCGACTCCCGGGGGGAACCTCAGCACCACCACGACCACGCCGTCCGACAGCACGACCTCGTCCACAACAGTCACGACCACGTCCAGTGAACAACCCGTGCTCACCGGAACCCAGGCCACTGGGACGAACGTGGCAGGCCAGTCGGGCGGGACCGGACCTCTCGCCACCACGGGCGCCAGTCCGATACTCGGCCCGTTGACCGCGATCGGTGGATTGCTCTTGACCTTCGGCGGACTGCTGTTCCTGGCGACCCGCCGTCATGGTCGTGACGGCGGGCTCGCGTGAGCGGCAGTGCGACGTCAGCGTAGCCAGGGGGAGCGGGTCGCCGCGGCGACCCGGCGGCCCAAACCCCAGATGTCGCCTGCCTTGGTCAGGGCGAAGATGATCAGCAGAGCGGCGTAGACGAGATGGTAGTCGAGGATGGGGTTGGTCGAGCGGGTGGCTTCGCCCGCGTCGGTGAACCGGTCGAGCGGCCACTCAGCGGCCCACATCATCAGCATCAAGGCCGTGCCGGCGATGGCGGTCACCCGGAGGCCGACGCCGAGTACGAGTGCGGTGCCGATGGCGAAGAGGCTCGCCATGAACAACCAGTCGGCCCAGCCTTGTCCGGCCCAGGAGCGGAACATGGAGCCGAGTGGGCCGTGGTCGATCCCGCCGAGGAAGCCCTTGGTCGGGGAGCCGCCGTTGATCCAGGCACTTGTCGACGGGGTGGCGTAGCCGAGGCCGAACAGTTTGTCGGCGAAGGCCCAGAAGAACACCAGCCCGAGCCCGATTCGGGTCGCGGCGAGCACCCGCCCGACCGTGTCGTCGGCGCGCTCGGTCGTGGCGTGCCGGGTGCCGGGACGGGTGACGTGGTCGATGGACATCTTGCTTCCTCCTATTGGTTGTCGCGTGCCGGGGCGATCCCGGGCAGGTACGCGGTGAATTCCTCGAGGTGCCTGCGCCTGCTGCGGGGCAGCGGGCCCGCGGTGGCGGGGGGCCAGCCGACGCGCAAGACGAGTTGGGGGACGGCGGTTCGGTCGAGCACCGAGTCGCGGATCATGGCCGCGGTGCCGGGTTCGAGTGGTTGGGACAGCGGGCAGGTCGCCAGGCCGAGTTCGGTCGCGGCGAGCAGGACCGCGCTGGCCGCCTCGCCCGCGCGGAGTCGGGCGAGGGTGTCGTCGCCCGGGGTGGCGAGCACGATCAGCTCGCCGGGGCCGACGTCTTCCGGGTCCACTGTGGACGGCAGCAGGGTGCCCGCGTTGAAGGCGCGCACTGTGGTGTCGCCGTACACGGCGCCGAATGGGACCACGCTGACGGCTTGGACCCCGTCGAGGTCGCCGCGGCCGCGGCCGCTCCACAGCGCGGTCTCGGCGGTGTCGTCGACGTGTTCGGCGGCCAGGGCGATGGCTGTCGTGAGACGGTGCCTGCGTACCGGGTCGGTCACGGGCACCGCGAGGACGCCCTCGTGGCCCGCCCGCTCGACCAGCAGGTCGAGGTGTTCGGCGAGCACGGGTCGTGCGGAGAACTGGCGCCGGTCGGTCTGGCGGCGGGCGATGGCGGTGGTCAGTGAGATGTCCTGGTCGGCGGGCGGTGCCGCATAGGGCTCGACGCCTGCCAAGTGGTCCGGGTCGGCGGGATTGGGAAAGCGGTGCACCCGCGTCGCCCAGCCAAGCCCGGCGAAGGCGACCCGCAGGTGGTGCAGTGCCGCGCCGCAGCTGATGACGAGGTCGCGGCCGTCGGGGTCGGTGGCGTGCAGGTGCCGGTTCCAGTCCGCCATCAGGTGCACCGACTCCGTGCCGATCAGCCAGCGCCACGGCTGCGTGTTGTGGACCGACGGTGCACGGGCGGCGAGTGCGATCGCGTTGCGCACTGTGGCGTTGTCGGGTTTGCCCGCACTCATCGTGCTACCTCCTGCGTTGGTCACGCCACAACGCTGGCCGAGGCCCGCCCCCGCCAGCAGAGTCGAAGGTGCGTGGCGAGCGGGGACCTTGGCTCCCCGCCGACTCCGACCGGGCCCAAGGTCCCGGCCGCACGGTGTCCAGTCGCTCTGGTCGCTGACCAGGACACGGCGTTGGCTGGGAGCAGCACGGCGGAGATAACCGACATGACCTCCGCTGTAGTGGCGACCGGCCACTGAGGCCATCAGTCCACAAAGCACGATCAGAGTCGGAAGGAACATCATGACCATGCCGGAGCGCGCCATCGTGGTCGGCGTAGACGGATCATCCTCCTCGGTTCACGCGGCCCGCTGGGCGGCGGCGGAGGCCGTGCGGCGAAACCTGCCGCTGCACATCGTCGCGGTCTTCACCTGGCCGGTGGCCGGCTACCCCGAGGCGCTGGTCGCCTCCCACCAGCTGCACGACGCTCTGCGGACCACCGCCCATGACTGGGTGCGGCAGGCCAGGGACGCGGTGGTCGGCCCGGCTCCCGAGCTCTCCGATGAGGTGGTGCCGGGCTACGCGCCCACGGTGCTGTCGGCCAGGGCCGAGCGGGCGAGCATGGTGGTGGTCGGGTCGCGTGGGCTAGGCGGGTTCAGCGGGCTGCTGCTCGGTTCGACCGCGGTGGCGTTGGCCGCCCATGCGGCGTGCCCGGTCGTCGTGGTGCGCGGTGATGGCGAGTTCGACAGGGGCCCGGTCGTTGTCGGTGTCGACGGGTCTGCGCTCAGCGAGCGCGCCATCGAGTTCGCGTTCGAGGAGGCCGCCACCCGCGGCGCGGAGCTGCGCGCGGTATTGGCGTGGAGTGACTGGCCGATCGAGGTGATGTTGGACAAGGGCTATGGCTCCCTGTACCTCGACACCTACGTCGACGAGGCCCAGGAACTGCTGTCCGAGCGGCTGGCGGGCTGGGGCGAGAAGTACCCCGACGTGGTGGTCACCCGCGAGGTCAGCCGGTCCAGCCCGGCCAAGCTGCTGCTCAAGCAGGCCCAGAACGCTCAGCTCGTGGTCGTCGGCAGCCCGGGCCGCGGCGGGTTCACCGGCCTGACGATGGGCTCCACCAGCCAAGCCATGATCCACCACGCCCCGTGTCCAGTCGTTGTGGTGCGCGGACACGACACCGACTGACCGTGGGTATCGATGCTCACCTCGAAGGAGCTGACGAACATGCGCACTGAAGGCGAATGGACCCAGGCCGAGATCGCGCTGATGGCGTCGGCGGTGAGCCGGGCACCGTCGGTGCACAACACCCAGCCATGGGTAATGGAGACCGCAGGCCGAACCGCGGCGCTGTACGAGCGGTTCGACGTCAGGCTGCCCCAACACGACCCGGCCGGACGGGACCGGCTGATCTCCTGCGGCGCCGCGGTGACCAACCTCCGGCTGGCTGTGCGCAGGCTCGGCTGGTCGGAGCGGTGGACCCAGTTCGGCAACCCGCCGCGCCCGGACGAGGTGGCGCGGGTGACCGCGCTCGACCGGGTGGCACCGACGTCGGCGGAACTGACGCTGTTCCACGCGATCTCGGCCCGGCGGAGCCATCGCGGCCGGTTCGCCGGTCCGGCCGCCGCCGCGGACGTCGCGGCGTTGAAGCACGCGTCGACCGCGACCGGGCTCAGCGCCCACGTCGTGCACGGGTCCGAGCTGGGTGCGCTGGCCTCGCGCCTGCGCTACGCCGCCACGGTCCTGCAGGGTGACCGGGCGTATCTGCGGGAGCTGACGGGGTGGACGGCGGAGATGGCGCTGCCCGACGGCATTCCGCTGGCGAACCTGCCCGCGGGCGCGCTGCCGTGGACCGGCCTGGTCAACGCGACCACCCACATCCCCGACGACGAGACCCTGGCCGCCCGACTGGGTGAGGAAGCGCTGCTCGTGCTGATCACCGTGGGCGATGGCCGCAGCGATCACCTGCACGCGGGTATGGCGCTGCAGGAGGTCTGGCTGGCCGCCACCGCTCGCGGTCTGGCCGCGTCGGTGCTGACTCAGCCGCTGCACCTGCACGAGGTCCGCGCCGGGCTGATCGAGGCCATGGAACTGCCCGGCTACCCACAAGCCATCCTGCGCGTAGGCCAGCCCGCCGACGCCGTGCCGCCCACCCCGCGCCGTCCCCTGAGCGAGGTCGTCCGAGCGAAAGGCAGTCCGTCGTGAGTCAGGCCCAGGTCCGCCCGCCCGTCGCGTAAGCGGTCTTCTTGCCCGCTCTGGTTCACGATCACACCAAAGCCTTGGGGCATTCCAGCCGGTTCGCCCCTCGGCGGCGGTGCCTTGGGCGAGAGACGCACCGGCTCCAGAAGCACGTAGTTCTGGTTCACCGGAGAAAAACTGCGCAGGTTGGTGCGCAGGCTCGCGGCGACGTCCTCCGGGACGGTTACCTCGTTCCCGTCCACATTGATCGCGTCGGCGTCCAAGCCATGGAACCTCCTCCGGAGGTGCGGGTTCACTCCCTTGTGTGCCCGCTTGCCGACGCTGCCTGAGTCGATCTTGCGACGCGGTCCGGTGCTCAGGTCTTTGGTCGTGTCGGACAAGGGACTTTGAGCCGCGCCAAGTGAGGTAGATCCGCCCGCGACACCGCCTGCCGCCTGTGGGCACATTTGCGGTGGAGGTGGTTGTCATGACCGTACGGGCCAGGATCGACAGCATTCCCACGCCGCGAGCGGAGTCCGACCCGATTGATCTGAGCGCGTTGGTGATCAATGCGTTGGCCGAGATGCCGCTTGTGGACACGTCGCGGGTCCGGGCCGCGGTCGACGGCGACGTCGTGCTGTTGGTCGGTCGCGTCGAGTGGAGCAGCCAGGCCAGGGCGGTGGGGGAATGGATCCGCCGCGTCCCAGGGGTTCGGAAGCTGCGGGACCGGATCGGCTATGTCTACAACGACCTCGACGACCGGCGGTGGCGCGGGATCGGCGTCTTCGGCTGACCCAGGACCTTAGGCCCCGGGCCTGCCGCGAAGGTCCCCGTTCAGTGGAGTCCCCGGTCCGCAGCCAACGAGCCCGTCGGGCCGCGAAGGTGGAAGCAGACAACGAGCAGGAGCCGACCATGGACGTCCACACCGAACCTCTGCGCACCGCGCTGCTGGCGGGACTGCGTGCTCCGTCGCCGTACAACACCCAGCCCTGGCTGTTCGAGGTCACGGGCGACCGGGTGGACGTTGTGCTCGACCGCGACCGGGTGCTGGCCGCCGCCGACCCCGACGCTCACGAGGCGAGGCTGTCGTGTGGCGCCGCGATCCTCAACATCAAGCTCTCGTTGATGGCGGCCGGACGCGCGGCGGTGGTTCGGCTGCTGCCGGATCCGGCGCGCCCCGACCTGCTGGCCTCGGTCCGCGTCGCGGGCGGCCGTCTCGCGGCGCCCGCCGACCAGCGGTTGGCGTTGGCGATCCCGCGCAGGCACACCAACCGCAGACCCTTCCTCGACAGCCCCGTGCCCGACTACGCCAAGGCCGAGCTGATGCGCGCGGCGCAGGCGGAGAACGCCGTGCTGCGGATCGTCGAGCGCCCGGCCGAGGTCGACGCGCTGGCCTCGATGATCCGCCGGGGAGATCATCTGCAGTCGCAGGACCCGATGTACCAGAACGAATTGCGTCGATGGGTGCACGGCATCGCCGAGCGCGGCGATGGGGTCCAGCTGTCCTCGATCGGCCCCACTCCGGACGACACGTCGCTGATCGTGCTGCGGCAGTTCGCCGAGGAACGCGCACCCGCGCGGCCCTTCGAGCAGCAACCGCTGCTGGCTGTGCTGACCACCCCCGGCGACCATCCGATGGACCAGGTGCAGGCAGGCCAGGCGATGCAGCGGGTGCTGCTGACCGCGACCGACCTGGGCCTGTGCACCTCATTCCTGTCCCAGCCCATCGAGATCCCAGCGCTGCGGTCGGCCCTTCGCGCGCTGCTGGGCATCGGCAGGCCGCATGTCGTGCTGCGACTGGGTTACGGCTTCGCCGGTGTGCCCGCCCGCAGGCGCGCTCTGGCCGACGTGCTCCGGGTGCCCGCCCACGAGTTCGCCGGTGGTGCGTGATGCGCGCCCGCGACATCATGACCACCCCCGCGGTGACGGTGAACCCGACCACCGAGGTGGCCAAGGCGGCCACGTTGTTGGCCGACAACGGATTCAGCGCGTTGCCGGTGGTCGACCAGGACGGGACACTGGTCGGGATCGTCACCGAGTACGACCTGGTCCGCGGCCGCTTCGCCGAGGGCACCCCGGTCGGCGGGCACGCGGTGGGCGAGTTGATGACCTCCCCCGCCGAGAGCATGCCTACCGGTGCACCAGTGGCCGACATCGCCCAGGCCGTGGTCGACCGCAAGCGTCGGTGTGTACCGATCGTGGACGGCGCCAACCGTGTCGTCGGCGTGGTGACCCGCCGTGACCTGGTGCGGCCGCTGTCACGGTCCGATGTCGACATCGCGATCGACGTCCGCGCCACCCTCACCGTGTTCGGCGGCCGGAGCCGCTGGACGGTCCGGGTCAGCGATGGAGCGGCGGTCGTGGTCGATCGGTTCGACGACTCGTCGGACTGGGAAGTGGCCAGGGCGCTGGCCGAGTCCGTGTCCGGGGTCGTCCGTTCCAAAGTACACAGTGGACACATCAACGACGATTCGGAAGGAACAGCATGACCATGCTGGAGCGCGCGATCGTGGTTGGCGTAGACGGATCCACCTCGGCGATCAGGGCGGCCGAGTGGGCCGCGGCCGAGGCGGTGCGGCGCAAGTCGGCCCTGCACATCGTCGCCGTCTACGTCTGGCCGGTGACCGGCTACCCCGAGGCGCTGGTGGCCTCCCACCAGTTGCACGAGGCGCTGCGGGAGAACGCGCACGACTGGGCGCGACGGGCCCGCGAGGCGGTGCTCGACCACGCCGAAGGCATGCGGGTCACCGACGAGGTCGTGGCGGGAAGCCCGGCGTCGGTGCTGATCGCCCGGTCCGGTTCGGCGAGCATGGTGGTGGTCGGCTCGCGTGGGCTGGGCGGGTTCAGCGGGTTGCTGCTGGGCTCGACCGCGGTGGCGTTGGCCGCCCATGCTGATTGTCCGGTCGCCGTGGTGCGCGGTGATGGCGAGTTCGACAGCGGCCCGGTCGTTGTCGGCGTCGACGGGTCCCCGCTCAGTGAACGCGCCATCGCCTTCGCGTTCGAGGAGGCCGCCGCCCGCGGCGCGGAGCTGCGCGCGGTGCTCGCATGCTATGGCTCGCAGTACCTCGACACCTACGTCGACGAGGCCCAGGAACTGCTGGCCCGGCGGCTGGCGGGCTGGGGCGAGAAGTACCCCGACGTGATGGTGACCCGCAAGGTCACCAGGTCCAGTCCGGCCAAGATGCTGCTCAAGCAGTCCGAGGGTGCCCAGCTCGTGGTCGTCGGCAGCCGCGGCCGCGGCGGGTTCACCGGGCTGACCATGGGCTCCACCAGCCAGGCGATGATCCACCACGCGCCGTGCCCGGTCGTCGTGCTGCGCGGACAGGACACCGACTGACCATGGGCATCGACACCGCCGCGGCAGCGCGGTCACTGCTCATCGATGGAACGGTCGTGGTCATCCGGCGGATCGAGCCCGCCGACCATGACGCGGTGCGCGGCTTTCATCAGGAGCTGCCGCCGCTGGACCGCTACCGCCGGTTCTTCACCCTGTGCGACGTCAACGCCGACATGTACACCGCGAGCATCACCGGCGCCGACGACAGCCGCCCGGCCGTCGGTGCCTTCGCCGACGGCAGGCTTATCGGCGTGGCCAGCTACGTGGTCGAGCCGGGCAGCGATGTGGCCGAGTTCGCGATGTCGGTGGTCCATGAGGAGCACCTGCAGGGCGTCGGCACGCTGCTGCTGGAGGAGTTGGTCTCGTTGGGCCGGGCCGCGGGCTTGCGCGCGCTGTCCGCCGACGTGCTCGTGGAGAACGGCGCGATGCTGCGGCTGATCAACCGGCTCGGCTTGGCCATCGGCAGGCACCAGGTCGATGAGGTGGTCGAGATCGAGATCGGGCTCGACGACGTCACCTCATACCGGCTCGCGGTCCTCGCGCGCGAACACGTCGCGGACGTTGCCAGCCTGCGCGCGGTGCTGCGTCCCGGGTCGGTGGCGGTGGTGGGGGCCGGGCGACGGCCGGAGTCGATCGGCCACGCGCTGCTGGCCAACATCGTCCGCGGCGGGTTCGGCGGTGCTCTGCACGCGGTGAACCCCCACGCCCGCACGGTCGCGGGTGTGCCCTGTGTGCCGACCGTGGCCGACCTGCCGGAGACGCCTGATCTGGCCGTGCTGTGTGTGCCTGCCCGGTCTGTCGCAGGCGTCGCGCGGGAGTGCGGGCTGCGTGGGGTCAAGGCGCTGCTCGTGGTGACCTCCGGGCTGCCGGCCGAGGACGCGGCCGGACTGCGGGACGTGGTGCGCGAGTACGGAATGCGCATGGTCGGCCCGAACTGTCTGGGCGTCTACGACAGCGACCCGGCCGTGCGGCTCAACGCGACGTTCGCGCGCAATCGGTCCCGGCCGGGGTCGGTGGGGGTGGTGACGCAGTCCGGGGGAGTGGCGATCGCGCTGTTCGACACCCTCGACCGGCTCGGGCTCGGCGTCTCGACGCTGGTGTCCACTGGGGACAAGTACGACGTGAGCGGCAACGACCTGCTGCAATGGTGGTCGGCCGACGACCGGACCAAGGCGGCCGTGCTCTACCTGGAGTCCTTCGGCAATCCGCGCAAGTTCTCCGCGCTGTGCCGCGAGGTCGCCAGGACCAAGCCGGTGCTGGCGGTGCGTCCGCCCGCGTCGGTCGTCGCCCAGCGGGCGGCGACCTCCCACACCGCGGCCCTGGCGACCCCGGCGGTCACCACCGACGCGCTGTTCCGCCAAGCCGGGGTCACCGTCGTCGAACGGCTCACCGAACTCCCGGAGACACTGGCGGCGCTGGTCGACCAGCCCCTGCCCGCGGGCGACCGGATCGCGGTGATCAGCAACGCGGGCGGCGCCGGGGTCCTGGCCGCCGACGCGATGGCCCGCGCCGGACTCACCCTTCCGCCGCTCTCGGCGCGGACCGAGCGGACCCTGCGGGACTGTCTGCCCGCCCAGGCCACGGTGGCCAACCCGGTGGACACCGGAGCGGTCGTCTCCGACACCGCGTTCGCCGATTGCGTCGCGGCGCTGCTGGCCGATCCGGGGATCGACGCGGTGGTCGCCATCGCCGCGCCGACCGCGCTGTCCGACCCGATCACCGTGATCGCCGAGTCAGGTCACCTCGCCCACCAGCACGGCACGCCGCTCCTGGCTGTCCACTTGGGCCAGACCGAGGGTGTGGTGCGGCTCAACGGCGACGCCTCGCACCCGGTGGCCTGCTACGCCGACTCGGTGGCCGCCGCGGGCGCGCTGGGCCGCGCGGTCCAGCGCGCACGGTGGCTCAACCGCCCTGGCGAGCCTGCGACGGCACCCGGCTTCGACGCGGCCGAGGCGGCCCGGCTGATCCGCGCCGACCTCGCCGGACGGGCGGAGGGCGGCTGGCTTGATCCGGAGACGGTGGTGCGGGTGCTGGGTTCCGTCGGTATGCCTATCGTCGCCGGCGTGGTCGTGACCAGCGCCGACGCCGCGGTCGCCGAGGCTGCCCGGATCGACGGCCCGGTCGCGCTCAAGGCCGTCGCCACCGGCCTGCTGCACAAGAACTCCAGCGGCGGTGTGCTGCTCGGCCGCGACGGCGAAGACGCGGTGCGCGCCGCGTACTCGGAGCTGGCCGACCGGTTCGGCGACCGGCTGACCGGGGTGTTCGTCCAGGCGATGGCCGACACATCCGGGGTCGAGCTGCTCGTCGGGGTGAAGGGCGATCCGATGTTCGGTCCGCTCGTCGTCTTCGGACTCGGCGGCGTCGACACCGACCTGATCGCCGACCGCGCCGCCCGACTCGCCCCGGTCACCACCGACGACCTCGACGAGTTGGTGCACGGCCTGCGCGGCTCGGCCGCCATCACCTCCAGGATCGACCACGCCGCGGTGCGCGACGTCGTTGCCAGGGTCGGCCTGCTCGCCGAGGCGGTGCCCGAGATCGCCGAACTCGACATCAACCCGCTGATCGCGACCCCACACGGCTGTGTCGCGGTGGACGCCCGCATCCGAGTCGCGCCCGCGCGCCCGTTCGACCCGCTGCTGCGACATCTTCGTCTCTAGTGGTCACGACCGGAGGTTCGCCGGGGTCTCGACGGCCCAGCTTCCCGCTGGCCGCACGGCCGAAAGGCCCACGTACAACCAGTACGAGGACCTTCCGGCCGCACACCCAGCGGAAACCTGGATCCGCCGATACCCCCGACGAACCTCCGGTCGTAACCACTAGTGCTGAACCCGATACCGAGCCTCCGCGCCGATCGAAAGGCAAGCCGTCATGACCAGCCACACCCCGGTCCGCCCACCCGTCGTGGTCGGCGTGGACGGATCCGACTCGGCGCTCGACGCCACCGCGTGGGCCGCGACCGAGGCCAGGCGCCGCGGTCTGCCGCTGCTGCTGGTCCACGCCTGCGTGCTCCCGCCGATCCGGCACCCGGCCTCGGCCGCGGACCAGAGCCGCTGGATCGACGACCTGTCGGCCAACGGACAGCACATCCTGCGCGAGGCCGCCGCGACCGCCCGGGCCGCCGCGCCCGGCGTCGAGGTCGGCACCGACCAGCGCATGGGCTTCGCCGTGGACACGCTGGTCGAGGCATCGACCGGTGCGCACGCCGTCGTCGTGGGACACCGCGGCCTCGGTGGGTTCACCTCGATGCTCGTCGGATCCGTCGCCGTCGCGCTCGCCGCCCACGCGCACTCCCCGGTGGTCGTTGTCCGCGGCCCGGCGCCGACGACCGGACCGGTCGTGCTCGGCGTCGACGGCAGCCCGGCGAGCGAGGCCGCGATCGCCTTCGCCTTCGAGGAAGCCTCGGTGCGCTCGGCCCGCTTGGTCGCCGTCCACACCTGGCTCGACATCGCCTTCACCGGGGCGTGGACGGCGCTGCCCTCGACCATCGATTGGGCCGCGGTCGCCGAGGACGAGCGACTGCTGCTCGACCAGCGACTCGCGGGATGGCAGGAGAAATACCCCGACGTCGGCGTCGAGCGTCGGGTCCTGCGCGACCGGCCGGTCCGGGCGCTGCTCGACGCGGCCGAGCGCGCCCAGCTGATCGTCGTCGGCACGCGCGGACACGGGCCGGTCGTCGGCATGGGCTTGGGCTCGACCAGCCAGGCACTGCTGCACCACGCCGACTGCCCGGTCGCCGTCGTCCGGACGCGGCGATGACCGCGCCACCCGTCGTCGTCGATGCACCGCTGAGTCACATCCGGGCGGGATTGTGATCCACTCGGTTGGACGCGGCCGTGCGGCGTGGCATCGTGGTCTTGTCGGGCCCACGAACGGTCGGAGTACCCAATGCCCAAGCCGGAAGGGCGCGCCACGGCCTCGCTGTCGGGGCTGCGCCTGGACGAGTTGCTCGGCGAGGTGCAGGAGCGGCTCACCGAGGTGATGCGCACCAGCGACCGCCTGCAGAGCCTGCTCGACGCGGTGCTCGCCGTCGGCGCGGGGCTTGAGCTGGACTCGACGCTGCAGCGCATCGTGCAGGTGGCGGTGGAACTCGTCGACGCCCAGTACGGCGCTCTCGGCGTCTTGGGCGAGCGTGAAGGGCTCTCGGAGTTCGTCTACGAGGGCATCCACCCCGAGGTACGCGACACCATGGGCCACCTGCCAGAAGGCCGCGGCCTGCTGGGGCTGCTGATCGAGCACCCGGTCCCCATCCGGCTGGCCGACCTGTCGAAGCACCCGGCATCAGTGGGTTTCCCGCCGAACCACCCGCCGATGCACAGCTTCCTCGGCGCCCCGGTACGGGTACGCGACGCGGTCTTCGGCAACCTCTACATGACCGAGAAGCGCGGCGGCGGCGAGTTCACCCCCGACGACGAGACCGTACTCAAGGCGCTGGCCGCCGCCGCGGGTGTCGCGGTGGAGAACGCGCGGCTGTTCGAGCGGGCCAGGGCCAGGGAACGCTGGGTAAGCGCGACCAGCGAGATCAACAGCGCCATGCTGGCGGGCGCCTCTCAGGAGGAGTCGCTGGCGTTGATCGCCGAGCGGGTGGTCGAACTGGCCCAGGCTGACCTCGCCCTGATCCTGCTCGGCACCGTCGGTGCCCCGCTGCGGGTCACCGCCGCGAGTGGGTCGGACGCGGACGGCCTGCTCGGCGTGGAGTTGCCCGGCGTGGCCGGGATCGTCGGCGAGGTGGTCACCACCGGCAGCCCGCTGACGGTGGCCGATCTGTCGGACGCCGTGGGCGGCTCGGAGGTAGTGGACCGGATCGGTCCTGCCGTCGTGGTGCCGCTGAGCCACGGCCGTGAGGCGGGCGGCATCCTGCTCGTCGGCCGGGACAAGGGCGGGCCGCGGTTCGCCGCCGACCAGGTGCCGCTGCTCGCGTCGTTCGCCGGCCAGGCCGCGGTGGCGCTGGAGCTGGCCGACAAGCAGCGCAGCCAGCGGCTGTTCGACGTGTTGGCCGACCGGGATCGCATCGCCCAGGATCTGCACGACCATGTCATCCAGCGGCTCTATGCCACCGGGATGAGCCTGCAGGGCACGGTCCGCCGGATCACCGACGAGGACGTGCGCTCCCGCGTGCACCGCGCGGTCGAGCAGCTGGACCAGACCGTCCGCGAGATTCGCACGTCGATCTTCGACCTGCACACCGAGGACAACGCCCGCGCGGCGAACAGTCTGCGCAGGCGCCTGCTCGACATCGTGGGGGAGACCGCGGCCGAGTCGGCGGTCTCGCCGTCGGTGCGCATCTCCGGCGCAGTCGACACCCTGGTGCCCGCCGCGTTGGCCGAGCACGCCGAGGCGGTGTTGCGGGAGGCGCTGAGCAACGCGGTCCGGCACGCGGGTGCCCGGGAGATCACCGTCGTCATCGAGGCGGGCGACGAACTGCTCATCGAGGTCACCGACGACGGCTCCGGCATCGCCGAGGGCACCCCGCGGCGCGGCCTGCACAACCTCGCCGGGCGCGCGGCCAAGCTGAACGGCGGCATGGACCTGTCCACACCGGACAGCGGGGGAACCAGGCTGCGGTGGCGGGTCCCGCTGAGCTGATCAGCTCCTGCCCTTGGCGCGCGGCTCGGTGGCGAGGACAGCGGCTTGGGTGCGGCGTCGGATCTGGAGTTTGGCGTAGGCCTCGATCAGTCGATCATCTCGTCCACCGGCCGCCGCGGCGTACTGGGCAGCGCCGCCGAGGACGGCCTCGGCCATCCCACGCGCACGACCATCTGCGGCACCATCGCCCCGTCGAGCACCGACTCGTGAACCAACTCCCGCGCCGCGGACACCTCCAACGGTTGCGTCAGCGGGCAGCACGCCATCCGCACCCCAGTGGCGGCCAGCAGCACCGCGCTCGTGGCCTCGCCCGCCCGCAGCTGCGACAGCGCGTCGTCGGACGCCGTACCCAGCACCACCAACAGACCCGCCCCGGCCTCCTGGTCGGCGATCTCGATGCCCGCCGCGGAGTAGCGGCGCAGCCCCACGTCGAAGTACCGGCGGGCGGCCACGGCGTTGCGCCTCGGCACGCCGTCCTTCGCCACCTGGTCGCGGCCACTCCACAGCGCCAACTCGGTGCCATAGCGGGGGTCGCGCTCCTGCTCGGCGTCGGCCAGCGAGATCGCGGCAACCAACGCCTCGCGGGCGGCCGGGGTCGGCCGGGTCAGGACCACCCCGCACTGACCCGCGGCCTTGGTCAGGGCCGCGATCCGGTCCAGGGGAATCGGTGTGCCCGCATAGGGCCTGCGGTCAGACCGTCTGCGCAGGATCGACGCCGCGGCGGCGACATCGGCGCGGGTCGGCTGCGCGGGGGCGAGTTCGACGGCGGCCAGGTGGTCGGGCTCGGCGGGGTTGGGCAGCCGGTGCACCGTGGTCCGCCAGCCGAACGCGGCGAACGCCACCCGCAGATGGTGCAGCGCGGCGCCGCAGCTGATCAGCAGATCCCTGCCGTCCGGGTCGGTCGCGGGCAGGTGCCGGGACCGGTCGGCGTACAGATGCACGGTCGACTCGCCCAGCCGCCAGCGCCAGGGCTGCGAGTTGTGCACCGACGGGGCCCGCCCGGCCAGCTCCAGCGCCGCACGGACCGTCGTGGTGTCGGGGAACGCTCCAGCGCGTTCGTCGTAGCTGATCATCAGAGCCGCCTCTCGGGTTGTGCCGACTCGATCGTCAGTCCCGTCTCGGCGGCGCCACAGTGCGGGAAGTCCCTGTTCGGCCGACTTTGGGCTCTGCGAGGTCCTAGGTCCCGGTGCTTCGGTGTCCACTCGCTCTGGTGCGTTGTCTTGGCGGGCGGTTGGCTGAAGACAGCACAGCGGGGTCTACCACCGGATCGCGGACGGCGCCACCGTGCGTTCCCACCTGGTCCCGTTGACCCTCAACCGTTCCACGGCGGTGCCGATGAAGGAGGCAGACGATGACTGAGGTACGGATGCGACACCTGGCCGCCCGCGCGGTCGCGGGCAACGCCACCGACTCCGCCGATCTCGCCGACCTGCTCGCGATGCTGGGACTGACCGCTAATGAGGGTCTGGTCGCCGCCGAGCCTCCGCCGCCCGCACCGCGACGCCGCCGCCGGTCGGTGGCGCAGCGCGAAGCCGCGCGCACCCTGTCCTCGACCCTGCTGTCGGCGGCGACCGGCCACTGACCGCGGACTCGACGGAGCCGCGTGACGACGGCGGGCCCGAGACCCGAACCGGTCAGCAGAGTCGAAGGTGTGTTCTCAGTGGGGACCTTGGCTTCCTGTGCGGGCGGGTCGTGTCGGGGTTGGCTGGTCTTAACGGTTGACGTTGGGAGGCAAGGGATGAAGCAGCACATGGTCGAGGACGTGATGTCCGAGAAGGTGGTGACCGCGTCTGTCGACACGGGATTCGCCGAGCTGGTACGGCTGATGGCCGAGCATGCGGTGAGCGCGTTGCCGGTGGTGGACGCCGACCGCCACGTCGTCGGTGTGGTGTCGGAGGCGGACCTGCTGGCCAAG
>DATLIA010000121.1:0-22594 GCA_035540215.1 Actinokineospora sp.
GTCGAGGGCGGCGAAGTCGGCCGGGGCGAACTCGTCGGTCCCGCCGTGCGCGGCCCCGGCGCCCTTCGACCGGCCGATGATCGTCTCCTGCTCGGCGAGCGGCGTGCGGTCCCAGATCTCCACGTGCATCCGGATCCGCCGCGCCACCAGGTAGCTGCCGCCGTCGAGCCAGGCCGGCCCGTCGCCCGGAGCCACCCAGACCTGCTCGCTCAGCGCGGCCGGGTCCTCGGCCTTCACGTTGTTCGTGCCGTCCTTGAAGCCGAACAGGTTGCGCGGCGTGGTCTGCGTCGTCGACGTGGACGACGTCCGGCCGAAGCCCAGCTGCGACCAGCGGACCGCGACCTTGCCGAAGCCGATCCTGGCCAGGTTGCGGATCGCGTGCACCGCGACCTGCGGGTCGTTGGCGCACGCCTGCACGCAGATGTCGCCACCGGTGCGGGCGGGCAGCAGGTCGTCGCCGGGGAAGCGCGGCAGGTCGACCAGCGCGGCGGGGCGCTGGTCGGCGAGGCCGAACCGGTCATCGAACAGCGACGGCCCGAAGCCGATGGTCAGGGTCAGCGCGGACGCGGACAGGTCCAGCGCCTCACCGGTGTCGGCGGGCGGGGCCTGCGGCGCGCCGCCGACGGCGCCGTCCTCGGTCGCCTCAAGGCCCTGGGTCATCCGCTCCGCGGCGGCGGTCCACGCCTTGAGGAGTTCGACGACCTCCTCGCGCTTGCGCGTCGTCAGGTCGAACGAGACGAAGTGCATCCGGTCCTGGGCGGGGGTGACGATGCCCGCCTGGTGCTCGCCGTGGAACGGCACCGAGACCATGCCGACCGGCCGCACCTCGGGGTCACGGCCCGCGAGCACGCCCGCGGCGGCGCCGAGGCCCGCGACGGCCGCGCCCGCCCCGGCGAGGCCGAACACGCGGCGACGGGATACCTGCGTCATTTCGCGGCCACCACGTCGGCGACCTTGCTGATCGGCTCGCCCAGTGCGTCGACCGCCTCGGCGAAGGCCTTGATCTCCGACTCGGTCAGCTTGTCGTACGACTTGAAGCCCGAACCGTCCCGCTGGGCCTCCAGCAGGGTGTCGACGGCCTTGAACCGCTCGTCGAGGGTCTTGGCGAGCGCCGGGTCCTTCTTCTCCACGATCGGGCGCAGCGCGGCGACGGCGGCCTGCGAGCCGTCGACGTTGGCGCGGAAGTCCCACAGGTCGGTGTGCGAGAAGATGTCCTCCTCGCCGGTGATCTTGCCGGTGGCCACCTCATCGAGCAGTTCCTTGGCGCCGTTGGCCAGCTGCAGCGGGGTCAGCTCGATCTTCTTCGACCGGTCGACGACCTCGGTCACGTCGGCCATGAGCCGGTCGGCGATGGCGGCGGAGTCGGCCTGCGGGCCGCTGACCCAGAGGTCCTTCTCGAGCCGGTGGAACCCGGTGAACTCCGCGCCCGGCTCCAGGTCGGCCTCACGCGCGTCGATGCGCGGGTCAAGGTCGCCGAAGCTCTCGGCGACCGGCTCGATGCGCTCCCAGTAGGTCCGCGCGACCGGGAAGAGCGCCTTGGCCTCGTCGACCTTGGCGGCCTTGACCGCGTCGACGAACTCCTTCGTCTTCACCAGCAGCGTGTCGGACTGGGAAACGACGTAGCGGTGGTAGCCCTTGGTGGCCTCGGCCAGCGCGGCGTCGCCGTCGGCCTGCTTGGCCGCGCCGCCCTTGACGGTGAAGTCGGCGCGGATGCCGTCGCCCTTCATGCCCGGCTTGCAGGCGGTCTGGTACTTGCCGCCCGCGCTGACCTCGACGTTGAGCCTGCGCGACTTGCCCGGCTCGATGTTCTCCGCCTCGCCCATGACCCGGCCGCCCTCGGCGTAGAGGTAGAACTCGGTGACCTGGCTGCCCTTGTTGTTCACCTCGAAGGTGATCGTCCCGGCGTCGGCCTCGGTCCGTGTCACGGCGCAGGCGTCGTCCTTGGCCTCGACGGCGATGGCCCCGGTCGGCTTGTCCTCCTCACCACCGCAGGCGGCAAGCGTCACGACGCAGGCGAGGCCGGTCAGGGCGGCACGGAACGTGGGCAGGGTCATCAAGGCTCCTCGAACAGGGTTGCTGCCGAGGAACTTAGGTAAGGCAATCCTAGTTTGTCCAGCCGCCAGGAGCGTGACCTGCACTTCAGGGGGCGTGCGGGGCGATCAGGTCGTGCACCATGTCGGCGGTCTTGGCGAGGGTATCGGGGTGGCCGTGCTGGTCGAGCCGGAAGGCCAACCGGGTCAGCACGTCACCGATCGTGACCGCCTGCAGCACGCTCACCCGCAGTTCGGGGGTGTTAGCGAAGCCGAACCGGTCGACCAGCAGGTCGGCCAGCCCGGCGGCGAGCGGGTCGTCGAACTCGGTCGAGTCGAGCTCACCGGCGGCGAGGCCCGCGTTGCTGATGGCGCGGAAGCCGTGGTCGGTGCGGCACATCGCCACGTAGATCGAGTACGCGCGGGCGACCGCCTCGTGCCAGAACGGCAGCACCCCGGCCTCGGCGGTGACCCTGTCCTGATAGCGCAAGGTGTTTCGCTCGACGACAGCGCGCATGACGGCGAGCTTGTCGGGGAAGTAGCGGTAGACCGAGCCGATGGACACCTTGGCGGCCTTGGCGATGTCGGCCGTCGTCGCGGCCGTGAAACCCTTGTCCACCACGACTAGGGCCGCGGCGTCGAGGATGCGCTCGATCTGCCGGGTGGCTCGGAACTGGGTCGGGGTCCGACGCACCTGATACGGGGTGTCTGAGGCGGTCACTACGCCATTGTGCCCAGCACACATGACCGGTCAGCGACCGGCTGTGCCGATCTTGACAGCGACACCGCCCCTATCGGACATCCCAGACAGCCATAACATGCACCGGGTGACCTCCAAGCCGTGCGTGTTCTGCCAGATCATCGGCGGCGAACTGCCCGCCAGCGTGGTCCACGAGGACGACGCGACGATCGCCTTCCTCGACCACCGCCCGCTGTTCCACGGCCACACGCTCGTGGTGCCCAAGACACACGTCGAGATCCTCAGCGACCTGCCAGCCGAGCGGGTCCCGGCGTTCTTCACCCTCGCGCAGCGGCTGGAGCGGGCCGTGGAGGACGGGCTCGGCGCGGACGGGTCGATGATCCTCATCAACAACGTGGCCAGTCAGTCGGTGCCGCACCTTCACTTGCACGTCATCCCACGTCGACGCAAGGACGGCCTGCGGTTCTGGCTCGGCCCGCGCCACCCGTACGACGCGGAGAACCGGGCGGAGGACTTCGCCGCGCGCATCCGGGACGCGCTGCGCGCACCCTGATGCCTGATCGGTTCAGCCGCTTGGCCCAAGCCGCGCCGGATGATGTTCGTATGTTCGAGGGAATCCGGAGGGTTCGGCTACTGCGACGGGGTCCCACCAGGTACGCACACAGTGTGGAGACCTCCGCGCGCTGGCGGGCGCCTATCCTGGTGATGGGCGCCGCGTTGCTGTTGCCGCTCATGTTGACCTTTGCCTTCGACCTGGCGCGGTGGCTCACCGTCGTGCTGCTCGTGCTGTCCATCGCCGCGGGCGCGATGGGCGTGCGGCAGGTGGTGTTCCAACGCGAACAAGCCGAGATGCGCGCCGAGGTGGCCAAGGAGCGGGCGGCGACCAAGCCCGTCGAGGCGGTCGAGCCCACGCGCAACGAGCACCACGTCCCCGCCATCCCGATCGACAGCGCCGAGCCGTACTACCGGTTCGTGCTGTCGTGCAAGGTCTGCTGGACGACCGACCCGGACGCCGACCACGGCAACCCGCGCGGCCTGGCGGTGCACGCGATCTTGGAGCGCGCGCGTCAGGTGACGGTGACCGGCGCGCCGACCGACGTGGACAACGTGCGCACGCGGCTGGCGGCCGAGCTCGGTGTGAAGGCGCCGGACCGATCTGGCCAGATCGTCGCCTGGGCGGAAGAAGTCGGCCTGACCATCCCGGAGACCGACGTCGCCCGGCTGGCGCGGCTGGCGGAGCTGCGCAAGGAGAAGCAGGTACTGCACCAGGAGCGGGAGCTGGAGCAGAGCACGCGCGCCTACCTCGCCGAGAACGTGTTCACGGACCCGGGCAGCGCGATGGTGTGGTGGCTGGCGCGGCACCCGGACCAGATCCGGGAGGCCGCGGCGCTGCTGCCGACCTTCGCCGAGCTGACGGCGGCGGTCAACGACACCGAGGTCGCCCCGAAGTACGCCCAGGCCGAGCGCCCCACCCTGAGTGCCGTCGCCAACGGCGAGTGGAACCGTCTCACCGCCGACGAGGACCGCCGCCAGCTTCCACGCCCCGGCGAGCACGAGTAGCCGACCCGCACGACGTAGAACCGCCCCCGCGGCGCACGACGTAGGGCAGGCACCACCCCAAGGCGGCGGTCGCGACTCCGGAACCCCGCCAGGGGCACATTGCCCAACAATCCCCTTGTTGAACAATCCTAATGTTCAACAAGCGGGGCCCATGGGGAGGTCGGCCGAATTCTTTATTGGTGATCCTGGGGCGGCTATTTGGCAGCGCCGCCCCAGGATCACTGTGGCCTCGCCGTGCGAGGGCGCGCCACTCCGGTGTCCCGGCCGGACTGGAGCGTTGCGGCGAGGCTGGACGGCCGACCGAGATCGACCCTGCTCGACTCCGTGGCCGTCCTCCGATCATCGTGGCGGTATCGCGGGCGCCTGACAACACCACGACGGGTGTTAACCGTCTGTTGAACGTAAATTTTTCTCAGAACACTGACCAGCCAGTGATCGAACTGAACGCTTCCAACGCGGCGACCCCCGCCACGGAGTTCCCACACGCGTCCAGCCCTGGGCTCCAGACACACACGACGCACCGGTTCGGGACCACCGCGATGATCCCGCCGCCGACGCCGCTCTTCGCTGGCAGGCCGACGCGGTAGGCGAACTCCCCTGCCCCGCCGTACATCCCGCACACCAGCATCGTGGCGTTGAGTCGCTTCGTCGCGTCGCGGCTGAGCAGTTCCGCGCCGTCGGCCCCTCGGCCGCCCCTGGCCAGGAACAGCGCCGCGGCGGCCAGGTCCTCGCACGACATCGCGATGGCGCACTGGCGGACGTAGTGGTCGAGCACGTCGGCCACCGGGTTGTCCAGGTTGCCGTAGCTCGCGACAAGGTGGGCTAGCGCGGCGTTGCGGTGCACGTGCGCCAGTTCGGACAGCGCGACCTCGGGGTCGGTGTCGACCGACGTGTTGCCCGATTCCGCGCACAGGAAGGCCCGCAGGGCGCCCGCGGCGTCGCCGGTGAGGCTCAGCAGCCGGTCGGTGGTCACCAGGGCACCCGCGTTGAGGAACGGGTTGCGCGGCACACCGAGGTCCTGCTCCAGCTGCACCAGCGAGTTGAACGGGTGCGGCGACGCCTCCCGACCGAGCCTGCCCCAGACCCGGTCGCCGTCCACGGCCAGGGTCAGCGCGAACGCGAACACCTTTGCCAGGCTCTGCACGGAGAACTGCTGCCGGTAGTCCCCGACGCCGAACGTCTCGCCGTCGACTGTGGCCACGGCCATGCCGAAGCGCTTGGGGTCCACTGTGGACAGCGCGGGAATGTAGTCGGCGACCCGGCCGGTGCCGATGAATGGCTGCACCGCCTCCATCACGTGGTCCAGTGCGGTCCGCAAGAACGGTCTGGGCGATCTGGCGAGCACGGCGCCCGCCTCACCTCCTGGGTAACCCACCGCTGCAGGATGACCCCGCCCGGCCGCGGCGCACAACGCGCGCGGCGGCTTAACTGTTAACTCCGCTACGACCAGCGGAAACCGAAGCAGCCAGGACCGAAGTTGAGCGCGACCGAGTGGACGCTGCCGCCTGCGTCCGGCACCACGGCAACCGTCTGCTCCGGACCGTGCCCGACCCGGCTGTACCGCTCGACACGGGCCGGGATCGCGGCCGGGTCGAAGGTCACCTCCAGTACGAACTCCCGCACCGGGAACCGGAATTTCCGCTCGTAGTTGCGGTCGACCGGGAACGGCGCCGCGTGCACGATCTCGTGCTCGGTGATCACCGTCTCGCCCCTGGTGAGCGGCCGGTCGAACATCAGCTCGGCCACGATCAGCCCCTCCGCGCGCTTGGTCACCACCCGGCCCAGCACGCAGTTGCGGACCGCGTGCACTGTGGCGGGTGGGCGATCGTGTTCGTCCGTGTGCAGGATGACGACCCACCGGTCCGGCCCGTCGACCTCCGACCGCAGCACCTGGCGGGAGGTGTAGCCGACCTCGCCGCCGTCCGGGCCGACGAAGACCCGGTCGTGCTGACTGAGTCTGGTGAGCCGCTCGTCCCAGCGCGCGTCGACTCCCGTTAGCGCGTCGGTGACAGGATCAGGCCGCGGCCATAGAGCGCTGACGGGCATGCTGTCCGCGACGGTCGTGAGCCAGCGGCCCCGCGGCCGCGGCGGGCCGAGCAGCGCCGCGAGCGAGCCCTCTGGCACCTCCAGCACGGCTTCCAGGTGTTTGAGCGCCACCAGCGACTCGCGACGCTCCGGCCTGCTGCGCCCGGACTGCCAGTAGCTCAGCGTCGCCAGGCTGATGGTCACCCCGCGCACCTTCAGCCGCTCCCGCAGCCGCTGCAGCCCAAGGCCGCGCGCCCGGATCGCCGCCCGCAGCGAGTCGGCGAACGGTCCGGCGTCGTTGTTCTCCACAGACATGATCGACATGACGAGCCTCCCTGGCCGGGAGACTAAGCCACCATGACAGCGCTCGTTAACGGTTAACTATTCAGTGAATACCTTGGCACCCAACCAGAAAGATGCCGTCAGGCGAGTAGGACGCCGTGTTCGGCCCACCACTTCCGGTAGCTCGCGTTGCGGTTGACCAGTTCGGTGTAGGTCGCCGCCACCGCCTCCCGCATCAGCTCCGGGTCGACCGGGCTCGGGTCCTTCCAGGCCAGTTCCACCCGCCCGACGAGCGGGTCGCCGACGAGCGGCCGGACCACCAGCCCCATCCCCTCCTGCGACGTCGGCTGCGCCAGGCTCACGCACTGCCCGCTGGTGACGAACTCGCGCGCCGAGACCGAGTCGCTGGCCTCGTGCGTGATCCGCGGGTCGAACCCGGCCTTGCGGCAGGCCCACCGCAGCGCGGCGACCCCACCGTGGTCCTCCTGCGGGTCGACGATCCAGTTCTCCTCGGCGAGCGCGCCGAGTTCGACGATCTCCTGGGCGGCCAGCGGATGCCACTCGGCGAGTGCGACGAACTGCGGCTCGACCGGCACGATCACGTCCCTGCGGACCCCGTCGGCGCCGCTGCCCTCGAACCCGACGCCCTCGACCAGCAGCGCGGCGTCCACCCGGCCCGCCCGGACCTTGGCCAGCAGTGCGGCCACGGACGGGTCGGTGTGCACCGAGATCTTCAGCGGCGGCGCGCCGTCGCCCGCGGCCACCGCGTGCAGGTTGACCAGGCGGGGCACCATGCCCGCGACGAGCGCGCCGGGGATCCCGCCGACGCGCAGTTCGACCTGGCGGTTCGGGCCTGGTGGCGCGGTTGTGGTGTCGCCGCGCAGGTCGGCCATCTCCTGGACGACGGCACGGGCCTTGGCCAGCACAGCGCGACCGAACGACGTGGGGATCACCCCGGTCCGGGCCCGGTCGAACAGCGGTGCTCCCATGGCCCGTTCGATGCGCTGCAGTTGTGAGGTCAGCGAGGGCTGGGACAGGCCGAGCGCGGCGGCGGCTTTGGTGATGCTGCCCTCGTCCGCGACCACGATGACGATCCGCAGGTGGCGGAACTCCAGTTCCATGCCCGACATGTTATGGGCATGGATTATGGACCTCCTAGCGCATAGGCGATCCCGCGACAGGCGGCGTGTCCACGTATTTCACGCCAGGCCCGTGAACGCCCCTCCGCTCACCGCCGTAACGACGGCCCAGCCGAGCAACAGACCGATGCCGACGACGCCTCGCTACTCGCTGACGACGATGGTGGCCGTGCCGTTCTCCACCGAGCGGACCTCCACCCGCACGCCGTCGACTATCGCCGCCTCGCCCGGGTTCAGCGTCACGTCGACGCCACCGCCGGACACCCGGATCCGTCCCCTGGACACCTTCGTCTTGAGGCGCGCGTCGAGTACCTCCAGGGTCGGGGACCCGGTCACCGACATCTCACATCGGTTCTTCGTGCAATTCCAAGTGTCATGAGACACCGACTCGCATCCGGTGACCATCAGCGAGAGCGATACGCCCGCGGTCCAGAGGTGGTGTCTTCGCATGACTCGACATCGCCGCAGGTGGTCCCGGCGTAACCGCGGAATCGGTCAAGGTGACTCAGGACCGCGACACTCAGATCGGCAGTCCGAGCAGCGACGCCAGGGAAGGCAGTGGCAGTCCCGGCATTCCGACGGTGCCCGGCACCGCGAGCGCCGGGGCCGGAGCGCCGGGCGCGGCGACCGGGGCCGCCGGGATCTCCTTTGGTTTGCCGCCGTAGGGCGCGTTCTGCGATCCCCGCACGCCGGTCGGACTGCCCGGCCCTTCCGCGCAGTACGCCTGGTGGTTCGCCGGGGTGTCGCTGACGTCGTTGGCGGGGCGCTGCTTGGTCGTCTCGTAGCCGCGGGTGCAGGGCAGCGGGTCGGCGAAGGTCAGGACCAGGCCGAGGTGGCCGGTGCCGTCCGGGTTGGCCGCGGGCGCCGCCGCGACCATGATCGGGAACGCGACGAGGAGTTCCTCGATGCCATCGGTGCGGGTGACGAGGATCTGCGCGGAGGTCAGCAGGTTGGCCAGCACGACGCCGAGTCCCTGGCCGGAGTCGCGCAGGACCTCGTAGACCTGCGCCGAGACCGCGGGCGCGGTGTTCAGCAGCGCGCGGAAGTCGGGGTCGGAGGTCTTGAGCTGAGCCGCGATGGTGCGCAGGTCGCGGCTGTAGGAGCGGATCAGGTCCGACTGCGCGGCCTGGGTCCCGAGCACGATCCGGCCGTCGGCCAGCAGGCTCGTGGTCTGCGGCAGGTGTTCGGTCGCCGCGCCGGTGAGGGTCGCGGTGTCGTCCAGCAGGGTCCGCATCGCGGGCCCGGTGTCGCGGAAGGCGAGGTCCAGTTCGTCGACGACGGTGCGCAGCGACGTGATCGGGACGCTGGTCACCAGTGTGTCCAGCTTGGACAGCAGTTCGTCCGGCCGGGTCGGGATCCGGGTCCGCTCGCGCGGGATCACCGACCCGTCGCCGAGGAACGGGTCGCCGTCGCGGCTGGGCACCAGGTCGACGAACTGCTCGCCGACCGCCGACCGGTTGGCGACCACGGCGTCGGTGTCGGCGGGAATGTCCGGGGCGCCGTCGGCGATCTCCAACTCGACGTCGACACCCCCCTCAGCCAACCGCAGCGCCGCGACGCGTCCGACGGGGACGCCGCGGTAGGTCACCTCGGCGTTGGTGAAGATGCCGCCGGAATCGGCGAAGCGCGCGGTCACGGTGTAGCCGCGCAGCCCGACCAGCCGGTCGAGGCCCGCGTAGGTGCCGCCGACGAACCCGATCCCGACCACGGCGATCAGGGAGAACAGGAACAGCCGGACTTTGACCGGAACTGTCAACATCAGCGACCACCCCCGAGCAGGCCGCCGAGCAGTGGTCCGAGCAGCCCGCCACCGGCGGCGGGGGCTTGGGGAAGCGGGAGGGACGGCAGCAGTGGCAGCGCGGGCGGCATGACCGGCGTCGGGACGCCCGGCAGTGGGACCAGCGGGGTGCTCGCGCTGTTGATGTTGTCCAGCAGGACGCTCAGGTCGAGGTCGAACTTGACGTCGACATTGGTGAAGTCACCCTCGATCGCGTTGAGCGTGTAGTCGGTGAACGGGTAGGTCAGGAGAAGCTGCAGGGAGTTCGGCAGGTTCGCCCCAGCGGCGGCCAACTTCTCCAACGTCGGGGCGAGCAGCTTCAGGTCCTCGACCAGATCGGCCTTGCTCCGGTTAACAATGTCGACGGCGGTCGCCGACAGCCGATCGAGCGCGCCGAGCATCGTGACGAGCTGATCCCGCTGGTCGGCGACGACCTTCAGCCCGGGCGCCAGATGGTCCAGCGCTCCGTTGATCTGGTCGGTCTGCGCGGCGAGTGTGCCCGACAGGCGGTTGAGGGAGTCGATGGCCCGGGTGATGTTGCCCTTCTGCCCGTCCAGCTCGGTCACCACGGTGTCCACATTGGATAGAAAGGCGCGGATCTCGGTCTCATTGCCGGACATCGCGGCGTTGACCTCCCGCACGATGTCCCCGACCTGGGCGACGCCGCCGCCGTTGAGAAGCAGGGAGAGCGCGCCGAGGACTTCCTCGATCTCGGGGTTGCGGTTGGTCCGGCCCATCGGGATCACGGCCCCGTCGGCCAACTCGCCTCGACCATCGGTGGGCGCGCGCAGGGAGATGTACTTCTCGCCGAGGAGGCTGGACTGCCGCAGGTCGGCGGCGGCGTTGCCGGGGAGGCGGACTTCGCCGTTGACCAGCAGGGAGACGACGGCGGTGGTGTTGTCGGGGGCGAGGGTGATCCGATCGACCCGACCGACGGCGACATCGTTGACCTTGACCGCGGCCTGCGGCACGAGATCAAGCACATCGGCGAAGTGCGCGGTCACCCGATAGGGATGATCGCCAAGGTCAGCGCCACCGGGCAAGGGCACGTCATACAGCCCACCAGACCCACACCCGGTCACACCAAACGCCAGAACAACGAGCAGGCGGGTCGCTCGCGAAAGCAGGCGGGTCATCGGCCACCGCCCGCGAGCCCCGGCCCGTTCTGGCCCGGCAGGTCCAGCAGCGGCAACGGCATCGGTGGCAGTTCGCCGCGCTGCAACGCGTTCAGGGCGTCGATCGGTGATGGCAGCTTCAGCGTTCCGTCCAAGATCGGCGCGAGTTTCGCGCACGCCTCGCCGAGTGCCTGTGGCAGTTCCTTCGGCGTTCCCGCCTGGATTGTCCGACACAGCAGCGCGACCGGCGGATACGTCAGCTCATTGATGTTCCCCCGAACCGCGAAACTGGCTGTAGCGGCGTCATACGTGTTGAGGAAGTTGCTGGCGCCCAACGGGCCCACATCCAACACCTCGGCAAGCGCACCCCGCTGATCCACCAAAGTCCGCGTGATCACCACCAAACGATCCACATTGGACTTCAGAAGATCCTTGTTCGAAGCGATGAACCCATGCACCTGACCCAGCGCGTCCGCCAACGCCGTGAGCGCGATCCCCAGATCGTCGCTGTCGTCGGCCAGATAGTCGGCGACGCCAGCAAGGCGCGTGTTGAAACCTCGGACCTGCGCGTCGCTCTCCGCCAGGGTCCGGGTGAACTTCTGCAGGTTGTCCACAGTCGAGAAGAGATCCCCCGACGACGTCGACAGCGTGCCAGCCGCCTCCGAGAGCCGGTGGATGGTGTCGTTGAGGAGTTGCCCATTGCCGCCGAGGGTGGCCGCGGCCGAGTCGAGGGCCTTCGACAAGGCGCCGTCGGCGTTGGCGCCGTTGGGGCCCAGGGCATCGGCCAGCTCAGTGACGCTCGCCGCGAGGTCGTCGATCTCGACCGGGGTCGACGTGCGTTCCAGCGGGATCACCGCGCCGTCGGCCAGCCGGGCCGGGCCGTCCGTCACCGGTGTCAGCTGCACGTACCGGTCGCTGACCAGGCTCGGCGCGACCGCGACGGCCGACACGTCCGGTGGCAGCGGCAGATCGTCATCCAAGGTCATCGTGACTTCGACGTGGTCGCCCCGCGGAGTCACCGCGTCGACAGAGCCCACGGTGATCCCGAGGACCTTGACCTCCGAGCCGGGATACACGCCGATCGCCTTGGCGAAGCGGGCGGTCAGCGACACCCCGGCGGACGGCTTGGCGGCCCACCACAGCGCACCCGCGACGATCAGGCCCAGCACGACTACCAGGGTGACGGCGACGACCGCGTCGCGGTGCAGTTTGGAGCGCAGGATCACCGGGTGCCTCCCGGGGTCAGCGGCGTCGAGCAGCCCTCTGGGTTGATGTCGAAGATCCCGGTCTTGATCGGTGGTGGCAGCAGCCCGCAGATGTAGCCCTCGAACCAGCGGCCGTTGCCGACCACGTTGTTGAACACCCGCACGAACGGCGCCAGGTTGGCCACGCCCTTGCTCAGGTTGTCCTGGTTGCGCGCGAGAACTGTGGTGACCTTGTCGAGCTGGGTCAGCATCGGCGTCAGCTGCGCGGAGTTGTCGGCGACCAGGCCCCGCAGCTCGTCGGCGAGCGCCTTGGTGCCGGTCAGCAGTCTGCCGACGGCGTCGCGGCGGACCTGGAGTTCGTCGAGCAGCAGGCCCGCGTCGGTGAACAGCTTCTGCAGCTGCCGGTCCCGATCGGCGACGGTCTTGCTCAGCGTCGACGTGTTCGCCAGCAGCCGGGCGAGTTCGTCGTCGCGTGTGGAGAGGGTGGCCGACAGGCGGGACATGCCGGTGAGCGCGTCGCGGAAGTGTTCGGGGCTGCCCGACATGGCGTCGGAGACCACGCGGAAGCTCTCGGCGAGCTGGTCGGTGTCGATCTTCGTGACGGTCCTCGACAGCTCGTTGAACACCGGCAGGATGTCGAACGGCGTCATGGTCCGTGCCCGCGGGATGACGTCGTCGGGGTTCTGGACCTCGGCGCCCTCGGTGGCGATGGCGAGGTACTTGTCGCCGAGCAGGGTACGGATCTGGATGGACAGGGTGCTGCGGTCGCCGACGCGGGCGTCGCGGACGGTGAAGCCGACGCGGACCTGGGTGCCGGACAGCTCCACCGAGTCCACGGACCCGACCTTCACCCCCGCCACCCGGACCTCGTTGCCCGGCCGCAGGCCCGCCGACTCGGTGAACTCAGCGGCGTACGTGGTGCCGCCGCCGATGATCGGCAGGTCCTCGGCGAAGAACGTGGCGAGGACGGCCAGCACGACGACCACGAGCGTCACGGCGCCGACTGCCGCCTGGTCCCGTTCGCGCAGTGACTTCACGGCCCGCACCTCTCCGGCCGCTGGGTCCCGGGCAGCGGCAGCAGCGGCAGGTCGACCACGATCCCCAGCTCCGACACACCGACGCGGCCGGACGCGCTGCACAGGAAGTAGTTGAACCAGCTGCCGTAGCTGGCCGAGCGGGTGAGTTTGTTCAGCTTCACCGGCAGCGTCTGCAGGAACGTCTCGACCGTGGCCTCATGCTCGGCCAGGGTCGTGGACAGCTGCCCGAGCCCCGCGATGTCCTGCTTGAGCGGCGGCCGGATCTCGGTGAGCAGGCCCGACGTGGTCGTGGTGAGGTCGCCGAGCGCGGAGATGGCGTCGCCGATGGGCTCGCGCTGCTCGGCCAGGCCGGTGCTGAGCCGTTGCAGCTGGTCGATGAGGCCCGCGACCTCCGCGCTGCGGCCGTTGACCGTGTCCAGGACGGTGTTCAGGTTGTCGATCACCTGGCCGATCACCTTGTCCTTGTCGGCGATGGCGTTGGTCAGCGACGACGTGTGGGTCAGGACGCTGTCGATCGTGCCGCCCTCGCCTTGCAGCACCTGGATGAGGTGCGCGGTCAACTCGTTGACCTGGTCTGGTTCGAGCGCCTGGAACAGCGGGCGGAACCCGTTGAACAACACGGTCAGGTTCAGCGCGGGCTTAGTCCGGTCGAGCGGGATCGCGTCGCCCGGTGCGAAGACCGCGTTGGTGTCGCTGATGTCGCCGACGCCGAGCGCGACGTAGCGCTGGCCGATCAGGTTGCGGTACTTGATCGTCGCGGTGAGCGAGGCGGGCAGCTTGCGCGAGGCCTCCACGTCGAAGGTCACCTCAGCCACCTGCGGGCCGCCACCTGGCCGGTCGACCACCGCGACCCCGCTGACCTGGCCGATCCGCACCCCGGACATCCGAACGTCGTCGCCCGCGATGATGCCGGTGGCGTCGG
Organism: Actinokineospora sp.; assembly: GCA_035540215.1. GTDB lineage: Bacteria > Actinomycetota > Actinomycetes > Mycobacteriales > Pseudonocardiaceae > Actinokineospora. The sequence continues at coordinate 13,793 of DATLIA010000121.1, forward strand.
TGAACAGGGCCGTGTAGCCGGTGGTCTTGTCGAGTGTCGAGTTCACGATGGTCAGGCCGAGCAGCGCGGTGAGCGCGACGGTGACCACCGCGAACACGGTGATCTTGATCAGCGGACCGGTGACCGACCTCATCGCAAGCTCACCTCCACGCCCCGGAACGCCGGTCCGACGAGCAGGCTCGCCCAGTCCGGGACGTCGTCGGGCATCACGCCGAGACTGGGCGCGATCAGCGCGTTGACCAGGTCGCGCTCGGCGGGGGTGTTGGCCACCAGCGGCACGTCGGCGGTCTGCGGGACGGTCGGGCGGAACTGCTCCGGCCGGTCCGACCGCGGCGGCGGCGGCTTCGACGAACCGTCCTTGAGCGGGCCGTCGGTGGTGTACTGCGGGAACTTCTCCCCTGGCTGAGCCATCCGGTAGCAGCGCGGGCCGCGTTTGTCGTCGTAGCGCGGGGTGTCGACACCGGGCAGGTACTTGCCCCGGCTCGCCGCGATCTCCATCGTCACTCTGGAGACCTTCGGGTGGTCGGTCCCCTTGCCGAACGCGCGCTCCGACGCCGGGATCGCCTTGACCAGGTTCTCCAGCAGACAGGGGTACTCCGGCGCGTACTTCGCCAGAACGGCCAAAGTGGACTGTGAGGTGTCGGCGAGCTGGATCAGGTTGTCCTTGTTGACAGCCATGAACCGCTCCAGATCGACCGCCGCGGTCGTCGCCGACGCATACAAAGCGTCCAAATTGGACCGTTGTTCAACGATCGTGCGGGTCGTCGTGGTCAGGTCCGACATGGCCGCCAACAGGTCGGGCGCGGCGTCGGCGTAGGTGTCGGCGACGGTGGCGAGCGCGGTGAGGTCGGCGCGCAGGTCGGGCAGGCTCGGCAGGAACTTCTCCAGGTAGGCGTTGAGTTCCACGATCGTCTCGCCGAACTGCTTTCCCCGGCCGTCGAGCGCGGTCGACATCGCCGAGAGCGTCGTCGCCAGCTTCTCGGGCTGCACAGCCTGAAGCAGCGGCATCAGGTGGTCGAGGACGCGTTCGATCTCGATCGCCGACTCGGTGCGGTCCTGCGGGATCACCGAGCCTTCCCGCAGCGGGGTCGGCGACGGCACGGCGGGCACCAGCAACGCGATGTAGCGCTCGCCGAACAGCGTTTTGGGCAGCAGTTGCGCGGAAACGTTGTCGGGGATCAGGTCGACGGAGTCCGGGTCGAGCGCGAGGTCGAGCACGGCGCGGTCGCCGGTCGGCCGGATCGAGCGGACCTCGCCGACGATCAGCCCGCGCAACTTGACGTCGGATCCCTCGCGCAGCTGGTTGCCCACCCGGTCGGTCTCCAGGCTGACCGGCACGACCGTGGTGAACGCCTTGCGGTAGAAGCCGATCGCGACCCACACGAGCCCCGCGACGACGAGCAGGAACACCAGCCCGTAGACCTGATACCGCAGCTTTCCCTCGGTCATCCGGCGATCCTGACGGTGGTGGACGCGCCCCAGATCGCCAGGCTGAGGAAGAAGTCCAGCAGCGTCTGCAGCACGATCGCCGTGCGCACCGCCCGGCCGACCGCGACGCCGACACCCGCCGGACCGCCCGAGGCCGTGTAGCCGTAGTAGCAGTGCACCGCGATCACCACGACGCTGAAGACCAGCACCTTGAGGAACGACCAGAGCACGTCTTCCGGGGGTAAGAACAGATGGAAGTAGTGGTCGTAGGTGCCGGCGGACTGGCCGTAGAACCACACGGTGACCTGCCGCGATGCCATGTAGGAGCACAGCAGGCCGACCACGTAGAGCGGGATCACGGCGGCGACGCCCGCGATGATCCGCGTGGTGACCAGGTACGGCAGGCTCGGCACCGCCATGACCTCCAGCGCGTCGATCTCCTCGGAGATCCGCATCGCGCCGAGCTGCGCGGTGAAGCCGCAGCCGACCGTGGCTGATAGGGCGAGCCCGGCGGCCAGCGGCGCGACCTCGCGGGTGTCGAAGTAGGCGGCGATGAACCCGGTCAGCGCGGACGTGCCGAGCTGGTTCAGCGCGGAATAGCCTTGGAGGCCGACGATCAGGCCGGTGAAGACCGTCATCCCGACCATGACGCCGAGCGTGCCGCCGATGACGGCGAGCGCGCCGCTGCCGAAGAACACCTCCGACAGCAGCCGCATGATCTCGCGCGGATAATGCGAAATGGTCCGGGGCAACGACTTGATGACCCGCACGTAGAACGCGAGCTGGAAGCCCAGCGACGCCAACCCCTCGGCGGGCTGGGTCACCACGGTCTTTACGCCGCGCGGGATCGTGGCCATGTCACAAGCCCTTCGGCGGCACGATCTGCAGGTAGATGCCGGTCAGCACGACGTTGATGGCGAACAGCAGCAGGAACGTGATCACGACCGTCTGGTTCACCGCGTCGCCGACACCCTTGGGCCCGCCGGACGGGTTGAGGCCCCGATAGGCGGCGATGACCCCGGCCACGAAGCCGTAAATCACCGCTTTGATCGTGCTGATCCACAGGTCAGGAAGCTGGGCCAGCGCGTTGAAGCTGGACAGGTAGGCGCCCGGCGTTCCGCCTTGCAGCACCACGTTGAAGAAGTAGCCGCCCGCGACGCCGACGACGCTGACAAGTCCATTGAGGAGGGTCGCGACGACCATCGCGGCGAGCACCCTCGGCACGATGAGCCGCTGGACCGGGGAGACGCCGAGCACCTCCATCGCGTCGATCTCCTCGCGGATGGTGCGCGAGCCGATGTCGGCGCACACCGCCGACCCGCCCGCGCCCGCGACGAGCAGCGCGGTGATCAGCGGGGCCGCCTGCTGCACGATCGTCAACGCGCTCGCCGCGCCGATGAACGACTGCGCGCCGATCTGCTGCGTCAGCGAACCCAGCTGCAGCGCGATGACCGCGCCGAACGGGATCGCCACGAGTGCCGTCGGGAGGATCGTGACACTGGCGAAGAACCAGCACTGCTGGATGAACTCACGGGTCTGGAACGGTCTGCGCGGGGTGAACCGCACGACGTCCCAGGCCAGTGTCGTCACGCGGCCGACCTGGCGCAGCCCCCGCACGACGGCGATGTCGGTTCGGGTGTTCAACGGCTGATCACTCCTGCCGGTCGTCGCCGCGGACAGTGTTCGTCAGCACAACGATGCGTCGGCGAACCAGGTACGCGAATATTTCACGGGTATTCCATTAAAAAGACAGTGCGTGCGTCGTCGTCGCACCTCCGTCCGCGACGAACTCACTGCCCGTGCAGTACGAGCTTTCGTCACTGGCCAGGAAAAGCACCAGGTTGGCGATCTCGTCGGCCTGGCCGGTCCGGCGCAGCGCCACCTTCCTGCCGATGCGGCTGGTGTCGATCTCGATCCCGCCGAGGGCGGTGGGCAGCATCTTGGTGTCGATCACCCCGGGATGAACCGAGTTCACCCGGACGCCGTGCTCGCCTAGTTCCATGGCGGCCACCTTCGTCATTCCACGAATGGCGAACTTGCTGGCTGTATAGGCGATGACGAGTTGGGCGGCCTTGAGGCCCTCGATCGACGAGACGTTGACGATCGAGCCGCGTTTCGCCTCGATCATGCCCGGCGCCACCGCGCGCATCCCGAGGAAGCAGCCGACCTGGTTGACCCGGATCACCCGCTCGTAGTTGGCGAGCGTCGTGTCGACCAGCGGGCTGAAGTGCAGGATGCCCGCGTTGTTGACCAGTATGGTGACGGGCCCGAACCGGTCACGCGTGTCGGCGACGGCATCGGCCCAATCGTCCTCGTCACCGACGTCGAGGTGGCGGAAGTACGCGCTGTCACCGAGTTCGTCGGCCAGGGTCTTGCCCTCGTCGTCGAGGACGTCGGCGAGCACGACCTTGGCGCCCTCGGCGACGAACCGGCGCGCGGCCGCGGCGCCCTGCCCTCGCGCCGCGCCCGTGATCAGCGCGACCCTGTCGTCCAACCGTCCCATTCGGCTTCCCCTACATGAGTTCGTCGGTGAGCGGCATGAGCACCGTCTTCAGCTCGGTGTACGCCTCGAACGCGGACCGGCCGCCCTCGCGGCCGATCCCGGACTGCTTGAACCCGCCGAACGGCAGGTGCGGTTCGACCTGGAAACCGTTCACACCAACGGTTCCCGCCCGCAGAGCCCGGGCGACGCGGAAGGCGCGGCGGCCGTCGGTGGTGTAGATCCCCGCACCGAGGCCGTACTCGGTGGCGTTGGCCAGCCGGACGGCCTCGTCCTCATCGCCGAACGGGACCACCGCGAGCACTGGCCCGAAGATCTCCTCCTGCGCCAGTTCCGCGGTGTTGTCCACGTCGGCGAAGATGGTCGGCTGGACGAAGTTCCCCACTCCCTCCACTTTAGACCCACCGGTGATCAACCGGGCAGCGTCCTTACCCCTATCGATATAGCCGATCACCCGATCGAGCTGCTTCGGGTTGATCAGCGGGGCGGCGAGCACGGTCGGGTCGAACGGGTCGCCGTAGGTGATCATCCCGGCGAGAAGCTGTGCGGCGGCGAGGAAGTCGTCGTAGACGTCGCGGTGGACCAGCGCGCGGGTGTGCGCGACGCAAGCCTGTCCGGACAAGCCCATCGTGACCGTGCCCATGGTGGTCATCGCGGCCAGGCCGATGTCGGGCGCGTCCGGAAAGACCAGGGTCGGGCTCTTGCCGCCGAGTTCCAGACTGACCCGCTTGAGCGTGCCCGCCGACGCCTCGATGATGCGGCGGCCGACGGCGCGGCTGCCGGTGAAGCTGACCTTGTCGACCAGCGGGTGGCTGATGAGCGCCTGCCCGGTCGGGTCGCCGGGGCCGGTGACGACGTTGAGCACCCCATCCGGCAGGCCGGCCTCGTGCAGGAGTTCGACCATACGCAACACGGTGAACGTCGCGTACTCCGACGGTTTGACCACGACAGTGCAGCCCGCGGCCAGCGCTGGAGCGACCTTCTGCGCGTAGAGCAGGAAAGGCGCGTTCCACGGCAGGATCGCCGCGACCACACCGACCGGCTCGCGGAAGGTCATGGCCAGGTGATCGCCACCCTGATACGGCGGCAGGGTCTCACCGCCTACCTTGTCGACCCAGCCCGCGTGGTGCTCGAAGACGTCCGCGGCGGCCTCGACCGACGTGGCGTAGATGCCGCCGAAGCTCAGCGGCACGCTGTTGTCGAGCGCTTGCAGGGCGCGCAGCTCGTCGGCGTGTTCGCGCAGGAGGCTTGCGTAGCGGTGCAGGGTCTTGATCCGGACCGTCGCCCGCGCCGTCGGCCACGTGCCATCGTCGAACGCCCGCCGCGCCGCGCGGACCGCGCTGTCCACATCGGACTCGTCGGCCACCGCGAACTCGCCGATGGCCTCGCCGCTCGCGGGGTGGATGTGAGTCCATGCCGCCACTGTATGGCGCCACCGGCCGTCGATCAGGATGCCCTGGCTGGGCAGGCCGACGCGAGCGGCGTGGGACGCCACGGTGAGGGTCATCAGCTCTCCCTGCTTTCGAGCGCGAGGATGTCGGACGCGGCGAAGGAGCGGCTCGGGTCGCGATCGGCGAAGTAGCCGCCGACCTGCGTGGCAAGCGTTTGCGGGGTCCACTGGTCGGCGTCGAAGCGCTGCTCGATTGTCGGCGGGGCGAGCAGGGCGACCATGCCGCCGTGCACGACGAAGACCTGGCCGGTGACCGCGTCGGCGGCGGGCGAGGCCAGGTAGGCGACAAACGGGGCCACATGGTCGGGCGAGAGCGGATCCGCCCCGTCCGGCGCGTCACCGAAGACGCCCTCGGTCATCGCGGTGCGGGCGCGTGGGCAGATGGCGTTGGCGCGGACCCCGTAGCGCTGGAGCCCGCGCGCGGTGGCCAGTGTCAGCGCCACGATCCCGGCTTTCGCGGCGGCGTAGTTGGGCTGCCCCGTCGAGCCGACCAGGAACGCCTCCGACGCGGTGTTGACGACGCGGCCGTAGACCGGGCCGCCCTTCGCCTTCGACTCGGCCCGCCAGTGCGCGGCGGCGTTGCGGGAGAGCAGGAAGTGGCCGCGGAGGTGGACGGCGATGACCAGGTCCCATTCCGCGTCGGTCATGGAGAACAACATCCGGTCGCGCAGGACACCCGCGTTGTTGACCACGATGTCGAGGCTGCCCCGGTCGAGCGCGGCGGCGGTCAGCGCGTCGGCGGTCGCGCGGTCCGCGACGTCGCCCTCGATCAGTACGGCCTTGCCACCCGCGGTCTCGATGTCGGCCACGACGTCACCGCCGGTGCCGCCGGGCAGGTCGTTGACGATCACCACCGCGCCCTGGGCGGCCAGCGCCAGCGCCTCGGCGCGGCCGAGTCCGGCGCCCGCGCCGGTCACCACGGCGACCTTGCCGTCGAGGTCCACGGACATGACGTCTCCCTCGGGTGAGTGGAACGCCAGACTAGAATCTGTTCTCGTTCCGGGCAACCCCTCAGGCGCGGAGCGTCAACGCCACCTTCGGGCAGGACGCGACGGCCTGCGCGACGCGCTTCGGGTCGATCTCGACCCCCGGCTGGACAATGTGCAGCTCATCGTCGTCATCCAGCTCGAACACCTCGGGCGCGACGCCCACGCAGAGCCCGTTCGCCTCGCACTGGTCACGATCAACGTCGATCCGCACGACAGCCTCCTTCGCCAACAGAGAACGTGTTCCAGCTTAGCCGTGCTAGGTTCCCAGTGGAACGTGTTCTCTTCCGGGGAGGCAGCCGTGCGGATCGCCTACACCGCCGAACAGGAGCGCCTGCGCGCGGAACTGCGCGCCTACTTCGCCGACCTGATGACCCCGGACGTGCGCGCCGCGCTGACCGGCGGCGAGTACGGCACCGGCGAGGCCTACAAACAGGTGGTCCGCCGCATGGGCGCCGACGGCTGGCTGGCCCTCGGCTGGCCGACCGAGTTCGGCGGGCGGGGCGGGTCCATGATCGACCAGCTCATCTTCACCGACGAGGCCGCCGTCGCGGGCGCCCCGGTGCCGTTCCTGACGATGAACACCATCGGCCCGACGATCATGAAGTTCGGCACGGCGGAACAGAAGGAGTTCTTCCTCCCCCGCATCGCCCGTGGCGACCTGCACTTCTCCATCGGCTATTCGGAACCGGAGGCGGGCACGGACCTCGCGAGCCTGCGCACCCGCGCGGTCCGCGACGGCGACTCGTACGTGGTCAACGGCCAGAAGATGTGGACCAGCCTCATCCAGTACGCCGACTACGTCTGGCTGGCCTGCCGCACCGATCCCGACGCGCCCAAGCACAAGGGTCTGTCGATCATCATCGTGCCGGTCGACGCGCCCGGCTTCTCCTGGACGCCCGTGCGCACCATGGCGGGCCCCGGCACCAGCGCCACCTACTACTCCGACGTGCGGGTCCCGGCGTCGTCGCTGGTCGGAACCGAGAACGAGGGCTGGCGCCTCATCACCAACCAGCTCAACCACGAGCGGGTCGCGCTGACCTCCGCCGCCCCGATCCAGCAGTCCCTGCGCGAGGTCGTCGAGTGGGCACGGGAGACGAAGCTGCCCGACGGGTCGCCGATGATCGCGCAGGAGTGGGTCCAGGTCCACCTGGCGCGCGTGCACGCGAAAGTCGAGTTCCTGAAGCTGATGAACTGGAAGATCGCCTGGGGCGTCGGGAAACTGAGCCCGGCCGACGCGTCGGCGACGAAGGTGTTCGGCACCGAGTTCGCCACCGAGGCCTACCGGCTGCTGATGGAGGTGCTCGGCCCGGCGGGCATCGTCCGCGCGGGGTCAGCCGGCTCGGTGCTGCACGGCCGCATCGAGCGCCTGCACCGCTCGTCGCTGATCCTGACCTTCGGCGGTGGGACCAACGAGGTCCAGCGCGACATCATCGCCACCGTCGGCCTCGGCCTGCCCCCCGCCCGCCGCTGAGAGGACCTCGCTGTGGATTTCTCCTTCTCCGAGGCCCAATCCGACCTCGCCGACCTCATCCGCGCCCTCGTCGCCGCCCCGGGTCCACTGTGGACATCACTGGACGAGGCGGGGGTGCTGGCGGCCGCGCTCCCGGTGTCGGTGGGCGGAGACGGACTCGGCCTGTTGGAACAGTGCACCATCGCCGAAGAACTCGGCCGCACGGGCACGCCGACCCCATACGCGTCGTGGGTGACGGCGTGCGCGGCGCTCCAGTCGGTCGAGGGATCGCCGACGTGCGCCGTGACCGATGATCCGGTGGATCCCGTCGAGGAGACCGGCGGCCGGTTGTCCGGCACGAAGGTGCTGGTCACCCCCGGTGACACGTTCGTGGTGACCTCGGGCCCGGCCGCCTACGCCGTCACCGGCGTCTCGGTCACCACCCAGGAACTCGTCGCCGGGGAATCCCTCGTGGTGACGCTGTCCGACACCCCGGCCCGCAGGCTGCCCGACCCGGCCGCGTCCATCACGGCACGGCTGACCGTCCTGGCCTGCGCCGAGGCACTGGGCGTCGTCGAGGAAGCCCTCCGCCGCACGGCGGCCTACGCGGGCGAACGCGTCCAGTTCGGCAGGCCGATCGGCACCTTCCAGGCCGTGACCCAGCGGCTCGCGGACGCGTATATCGACGTCGAGGCCGTCCGGCTGACCCTCTGGCAGGCCGCCTGGCTGCTGAGTGAGGGGCGGCCCGCCGAGTCGGAGGTGGCCACCGCCAAGTTCTGGGCGGCGGAGGCGTGCCACCGGGTCGCCCACACCGCCGTACACATCCACGGCGGCATGGGCCTGGACATGGACCACACGCTCCAGTCCTACTTCACCGCCGCGAAGAGACTGGAGTTCACGCTGGGCGGCGCCACGGCGAGCCTGCGTCGACTGGGCCAGACATTCGCGCGGTAACAGGATCAGAGGTGGCGCGGCAGCATGTAGG
>DATLIA010000122.1:0-12094 GCA_035540215.1 Actinokineospora sp.
GCCCCCACCCTGTCCCGGGGGGACGGCCCTTGGCCAGTCTATCGGGGGCAGGTGTCAGTTGATCTTGTTGTGGGGTGGGGTGTGGAGGGAAATCGGGGGTGTGGACAACCTCGGCGACACGGTGGCCGCCGGTGGTGATCAGGGACCATTCGGCGTCCGTGAGCAGGTCTATCTCGCTTACGCGGGCGTCCGGTGTGGATACGACGGCCGCGACCGCTCGCTGGAGGTATTCGCTGAAACGGGTGATTGTGGCCGCGTCGAACAAGTCGGTGGCGTAGTCGATTTGGCCGACGTATCCGCCCTTCGACGGGGCGAAGGCGAGGGTCAGGTCGAACCTCGCCGCCGCCGTCCCCGGGTCGTCCAGTGGTGTGACGGCCGAGCCGGTGACGGTCACGTCGGAGGCGGTCGGGTTCAGGACGAACATGGTCTGGAAGACCGGGTTGTGGCTCAGATCGGGGTGGGGCACCAGTTCCCGCGCGACGAGTTCCCAGGGGTGGCTCTGGTGTTCCAACGCGTTCACCGCGTCGGTTCTGGCTTGGTCTAGCAGGGTGCGGATGGTCGGGTCGCCCGCCAGGCGACACCGCAGCGCGACCGTGTTCGCGAGCATGCCGACGCAGCCCGACAGGCGGGTGTCGTCGCGCATGGGGACGCCGATGGCCATGTCGTCCGCCCGGCTCAAGCGGCCCAGAACCAGGGCGAACGCGGTCAGTAGGACCGGGAACGCGGTCAGGCCCTCGCGCGCGCAGAACTCGGCGACGCCGTCGACCGTGACGGGGTGGCTGGCACCGCGGAAGGACTGGGTCGGGGGGCGGGGGCGATCCGTCGGCAGGTCCAGCCGGGTCGGGACGCCCGCCAGGTAGATCGACCAGTACTGCCCGTGCTCGTCGCCGTCGCGGCCCGCTTGCCAGACCGCGTAGTCGCAGGCCGAGATCGCGACGCCCTCGACCGGGCGGCCCGCCAGCAGTGCGCTCAGTTCGCCGACCAGGGTCGACAGGGACGGGCCGTCGCACACGATGTGGTGGACGCACAGGGCGAGCAGATCGCCGTCCGGGTGGCGGACGACGACCGCGCGCAGCAGGGGTGGGGTGGTCAGGTCGAACGGGCGGGCGAGTTCCGCGCGCAGGACCGACATGTCTCCGTCCACAATCGACAGTGACGGGGCGACGTCTGCCGCGACCCGCTGGACGGGCTCCCCGTCGACCTCCGCGAACGATGTCCGCAGTGCCTCGTGCCTGGCCAGCAACACGATGAGCGCCGCGCGCAGTGCCGAGACGTCCACCGAGCCGGTCAGCCGCCACACCTGCGACATCGTGTAGACGCCGTCGGTCGCGCCCACCTGGTCGAGGAACCACCGCTGCCGCGGCCCTGGGAGCAGCGGCACCACCACGTCCGACGGGCGCCGCGGGATCGTGTCGCCACCGCCGAGGCCGCGTTTGGCGGCGAGCATGGCGAAAAGGCGGTCGCGGTCGGTCATGCGGATCCCTCCGGGCCGAGCAGGGCGGCGACCTCGTCGTCGGGCAGGGCGGCGATCTCCTCGCGCAGTTCCGCCACGTCGGTCAGCGCGCCGGGAGAGGACTCGTGGGCGTGCAGGGCCACCGCGAACGCGGCGACCGTGCGGGCGTCGAACGCCGTGCGCATCGGCACGTCGACCAGCAGGTGCTCCCGCACCCGCGCGAGTAGCCGGGCCACCAGCAGCGAATGGCCGCCCAGCGCGAAGAAATCGTCGTGCACGCCGACCCTGTCGACGTCGAGCAGTTCCTGCCACAGCGCGGCGATGGCGCGTTCGACGGCGTCGCGGGGGGCGACGTGATCGGCCGCGCGATGGCCGTCCCAGGTCGGTTCGGGCAGTCGGGACCGGTCGATCTTGCCGGTAGGGGTGACTGGAAGGGAGTCCAGCACCACCAGGGCCGACGGGATCATGTACTCCGGCAGCGCCGCCGCCAGATGGGGCCGCAGGGACGGCCAGGGATCGGACGCCGTCGACTCGACGTAGGCGGCGAGCCGGGTGTCGGTGCCGGTCCACGCCTTGACCGCGGCCTCGGTGACCGACGGGTGGGCGCGCAGCGCGGCCTCGATCTCGCCGAGTTCGATGCGGAACCCGCGGATCTTGACCTGGTGGTCGGCCCGCCCGAGGAACTCCAGCGTGCCGCCCGGCTTGTATCGGGCCAGGTCACCGGTGGCGTAGAGCCGCTCACCGGAGCTGAACGGATCCGGGACGAACCGCTCGGCGGTCAGGTCGGCGCGGCCGTGGTAGCCGCGGGTCATGCCGACACCGCCGATGTGGATCTCGCCGACCGCGCCGACCGGCACCGGCCGCATGGCCGCGTCCAGCACGTACACGCGCATGTTGGCGATCGGCGGGCCGATCTCGACCGGGCCGTCGCCGACGACACCGGCCGTCGCCCACACCGTGGTCTCGGTGGGGCCGTAGATGTTCCACAGGGTCGATCCGTCGGCGGTCAGCTCCGTGGCCAGGTCGCGGGTCAACTCCTCGCCGCCGCACAGGCGCGTGCGCACGGAGCCGGGCACCGGCCCCGCGGTCAGCAGCAGCCGCCAGCGCGACGGGGTGGACTGCAGGATCGTCGCTCCGGTCGCCACGAGGCGTGACCGCAGCAGCGCCGGGTCGCTCGACTCGGCGGCGTCGAACACCGACACCTTCGCCCCGCGCGCCAGCGGTAGGAACAGTTCCAGCACCGACGGGTCGAACGACAGGGTTGTCACGGCGGCCCACACGTCGTCGTGGGACAGCTTGAGGACCTTGTCGAACGCCACCAGCTGGTTGACCACGCCCGCGTGCGGCACGGCGATGCCCTTGGGCCTGCCGGTCGAGCCGGACGTATAGATCACGTACGCGAGGCTGTCGGCGCGAACCCGTACAGCGGGCGCCGTGACCGGGCCCGTCGCGTCGACCCGGACCAGGGTGACGCCGTCGAGAAACGCCGCTGACGCGGTGACGTCGTCGACCAGCGCGACCGCTGCCCCGGTGTCAGCGAGCATGTAGCGCAGCCGGTCGACCGGCCACGACGGGTCGAGCGGCACGTACGCGCCGCCCGCCTTCCACACCGCGAGCAGCGCGACCACCAGATCGACTGACCGCTCCACGCACAGCGCGACAGAGACCTCTAGGCCTACCCCGGCCGCACATAGCGCGTGCGCGACCTGGTTGGCGCGCTCATCAAGTTCGCGATAGGTCAAGCTCGACCGAGCATCCTCGACGGCGACCGCGTCTGGCCGCGCGGCTACCTGGGCGGCGATTAGGTCGAGTGCGGTGGCCGCCTCGGGCAGGGGCAGCGCGGTGTCGTTCCACGTGACGACAGCGCGGTGCCGGTCCTCGGCGGTGAGCAGGTCGACATCGCCGACCCGGACGTCGGGATCGGCGACCACAGTGGACAGCAGCCGGACGAAGTGGTCGGCCAGCCGCTCGACGGTCGCCGCGTCGAACAACGCGGTGTCGTATTCCAGGTCGACGTGCAGGTCGTCGCCGTGTTCGGCGGCGGCGATGGTCAGGTCGAACTTGGCGATGTCGGCCATGACGAACCGCGGCTCGGACACCGTCAGGCCGGGCAGGTCCAGGACCGGCGGGGGAGTGCTCTGCAGGGTCAGCTGCACCTGGAAGACCGGCGAGTGGCCGAGGCTGCGCTCGGGGTGGATCTCCTCGACGATCCGCTCCAGCGGCACATCGGCGTAGCCGACACCGTCGAGGGTCACGTCGCGGACCCGCGCGACCAGCTCGCGGAACGTCGGGTCGCCCGCGACGGAGGTGCGCAGCGGCACGGTGTTGACGAACAGGCCGACCAGCGGCTCGGCGTCCACTCTGGACCGTCCGCCGACAGCCGTGCCGACGACGATGTCGTCCTGGCCGCTGTAGCGGGCGAGCAGGGCCTGATAGGCGGCGAGCAGGACCATGAACAGGGTCCCGCCCAGTCCGTGGGTGGCGGCGCGCAGGTCGGCGGCCAGTTCACGGGGGAGGTCGAAGCTGTGGACGCGGCCCGCGTAGGCCTGGGTCTCCGGCCGCGGTCGGTCGGTGGGCAGGGCCAGCAGCGGCGGGGCGGCGCGCAGCTGCTCGATCCAGTAGTCCAGCGCCATCCTGCCCATGGCGCTCTCGGCTTCTTCGCGCTGCCACGCGGCGAACTCGGGGTACTGCAGCGACAGCGGCTCCAGCGCGTCGCCGCGGTAGAGCGTGCCGACCTCGTCGAGCAGGATCGCCAGCGACCAGCCGTCGGAGACGATGTGGTGCATGGTGATCATCAGGAAGTGGTCGTCGTCGGCGAGCCGCAACAGCAGCACCCGCAGGAGCGGACCCGTCGAGAGGTCGAACGGCCTGCGGGCCTCGGCCTGGATCTCCGCCTCGGCTTGTTCAACAGTCCGACAATCCTTCTGTTCAACAAGGGGATTGTTCAACAAGGGGATTGTAGGATTGTTCACGACCTGCACCGGCCCGCCGTCGCGCTCGGCGAACACCGTGCGAAGGGAGTCGTGCCTGTTCACCACCTCGGCGAACGCGGCGCGCAGCCGCTCGACGTCGAGCAGGCCGCCGACGCGCAGCACGGTCGGCACGTTGTAGAGGGCGGAGCCGGGGTGGAGCTTGTCCAGGAACCACAGCCGCTGCTGCCCGAAGGAAGCCCTGGTCACCGCGATCCCACTTCCAGGCTGTCCCGCACCAGCGCGTGCGCCATCGCCTCACGCACCGTCGACGGCACCTGGCTGGCGAACTGCCGCAGGTATGCCAGCGTGTGCTCGCGGTTCTCCCGCAGGAACGGGAAGTCCGTCGGCACCATGTGCCGGATCGCCAGCAGCGGCACCGGGCTGCGCAGCGGGCGGAAGTCCGGGTTCCACAGCCCGCCCTTGTCCGGCGGACCGTCGTGGAACTCGCCGATCATCAGGCCGCGGTCGACGTAGTCGTTCTTCAGCTCGTCCTGCGTCCCGTCGATCACCGCGTCGATGTCCTCGGGTAACAGGTCCGGGAACAGCACCAGGATCGTGGTCAGCTGCGAGGTCGGCTGCGTACGCGGGGCCAGCTCCAGGAACCAGTCGCGGAAGGGCAGCAGCGCCGCGGCCACCTGTGCCGGGTCCTGCGGACGGCCGGGGTAGACCGTCAGGAAGAACTTGCGCCGGTCGATCGAGGCCTGGACGAACGGGCACACGCTTCCCTTGCGCCCCAGGCTCTCGTGCGGACGCGTCAGGTACTGGCGGGCCCAGTCCAGGATGGTGCCGAGGTGGGCGCGGTACGGGGCGAGGTCGGCGGGGAGCAGGTCTTGCTCGACGTCGTCGACCTCAAGGAGGACTCTTGCGGGGTCTTGTGGACTGGTCAGCATGGCTACTTCCCCTTGACGCGACGGGCCAGATGGCGGACCAAGGCGGTGCCCGCGGCGGCCGTGCCCGCGGCGACCGCTCCGGCGACCCAGGCGAGCGTGGTGTTCTGCCTGCGTGAGCGGCGCAGCGCGTCCGCGTAGGGCGTCGTGGTGTGCGAGATCATCGTGTAGAGCGGGACCCACCGGTCGCCGAGCACCTTGTTCAGTGCCAGGTCGGCCTTCTTGCGAGCGAGGAACAGCGGTGAGGCGAGCCGGTCGCGCAGCTCGATGAAATTGTCCGCCGAAAGATCGGCGAGCACATCAGTGTTCGCCTTGCGAATCTGTTGGTACTCGGCGAAAGCGGCCGCCCAGTCCGCCGGGTTGCGGTCGAGGCACTGGTCGAGCGTGACGCAGTCCTCGAAGGCGGAGTTCATGCCCTGGCCGTAGAACGGGTACACCGCGTGGCACGCGTCGCCGAGCAGCGCGACCCGGTCGCCGAAGTGCCACGGCGCGGTCCGCACGGTGACCAGGTGGCCGACCGGCTGGCTCAGGAACTGGTCGACCACATCGGGCACCAGGTCGATCAGGTCGGGGAAGCGGGCGGCCAGCAGGGTGTCGACCGACTCGCGGGTGCGCAGCGTGGCGAAGCTGTCCCGACCAGCCAGCGGCAGGAAGATCGTGCCGGTGAGGGACCGGTCGGCGTTGGGGTGGGCCACGACGAGTCCGCTGTCGGCGGGCCACACGTGCAGCGCCTCCGGGTCGGTGCGCTGTTCGCCCGCCGGACCCGCCTTGATCGACAGTTCTTTGTAGCCCCAGGGCAGGAACTCCTGGTGGTAGTCGGCGGGCTCGCCGCGCTGCATCTGCGCGCGGACGGTGGAGAACGCGCCGTCGGAGCCGATCACGGTCTGGGTGAGCACCCGCTGCTCGCCGTCGGCGTCGTGGAAGCGCAGGTCGACCGGCGCGGGACCGTCGCCTTTCGTCATCGCGGTGAGCTTGGTGTCGAAGTGGAACGTCACCGACGGCATGGCCTCGGCGGCGTCGAGCAGCACGACGTTGAGGTCGTGGCGCAGCACCGACCGCAGGATCTGGTCGTCGCTGGTGCCGTAGGGGTGGTAGCCGAGGTCGCCGTCCGGCAGGTGCACCACCCGGCCGCGCATGGGTGCCGCGTGGGCGAGCACCTTGTCGAGCAGACCGGCGTGCCGCAGGGCGGTGATGCCGCGCTGCGACAGTCCCAGGTTGATGGACCGGCCGTGGTCGGCCAGGTCGACCCGAGGGTCCGAACGCCGTTCGAACACCCGCACCCGGCAACCGCGCCGGGCCAGGAGAACGGCCATGAGGCATCCCGAAAGTCCCGCGCCGACGACGACGACGTCTCGGTCGGACAAACCCGCACCCACCTGCGCCTACCTCTCTCGAGACCTACTCGGCACCCCATTGCGGCGAATTCCAGCCCGCGCGACAACCATCGCGATGAGAATCGGGAGTGTTATCGCTCGTGGGACGCGCCAACCAGGTCCAGGTTCATCGAGGAGAGTATCCACGATGGACAGAGATTCGTATTGGGCCGACGCATCGAACCTGCGTTCCGCTATTCGGCGTAGCGGGTCGTCGCCAACGCCTGCGAGAGAAGTGCGCCTGACCTTGGCTCACGTACCTGACCTGGCGAAGTTCGCTCATTCGGCCTAGTCGGATAGGGGTCGTACGGGCTATTCACACGAATGGAGCAGTATCTGGGAACGAGTGAACAGAAAAGGTGTAACAGGCTATTCCGATCGGTGCGTTCCGGCCTTACGCTCCGCGGTCAATCCCGCGGAAACCCGGGGTCGGCGAAATGCCGCTCCGGGTAACTTGACGCGGCCGAGCGGCATGGTCGAGCAATTGACCGGCGGTCGCCCATTGTGGACAGAACAAGCCGATACGGGACCGACTCAGTCCGTGCGGGCGGTCCTGGCGACCTTGATCCGCCCGCGCACCGGCGCGTAGTGCTCGGTGACGGCCAGCGCGAACGCCGCGACGTCGCCGGAGCGGGCGGCGCGGGCCATGTTCCGGTGCTGTGCCACAGCGTCGGCCATGTCGTCGTTGGTGACCACCCGCAGATGCGGGGCGACGACGCGGTAGACGTCCCAGAAGGCCCCGGCGAGCTGGCTGATCAGCTCGTTGCCCAGCGGGCGGATCAGCTGCGCGTGGAACTCGCGGTCGATCTCGACGAACCCGGCGTCGTATTCGACGCGGTCACCCATCGCCGCCACCAGGCCGTCGAGGGTGTCGAGGAGTTCGGGAGTCATCGCCGCGGTGATCTGGTCGGCCATCCCGCGCTCGATCAGCTCCCGGACGTCGATGAGGTCGGACAGCGCCCGGAAGTCCTCCTCAGGGCAGAGCAGGCCGCGGAACGTCAGGCTCTCGACCAGCGCGGACAGGCTCAGGTTGCCGACGTAGGTGCCGTGTCCGTGGCGGACCTCGACGATGTCGAGCGCGTTGAGGGTCTTGACCGCCTCGCGGATGCTCGAGCGGCTCACACCAAGCGCCGCGCAGAGCTCGGACTCGGTGGGCAGTGGGTCGCCCGGCCGCAGCTCGTTCTCCAGGATGTAGTCCTTGATGCGTTCGGTGACCTCCTGACGACGCAGCGTCCGACCCGCCTGCGCCGCGGCCTCACTGAAGATTCGCGAACCAGTCACCGATGAACCCCTCTCATTCTCCGAGCTACGTTCTCACGCTTCGGGTTGTGGGGGCATCGGATGTCCGATATTGGACCGCTGAATCGGCTACTGCCCACGTCACCGCTTCGGGTGACAGTTGTCCCAACTCCCGCCCGCGACCGCTCTGTCAGGTGATCGAGAGGAGCGCGGGGTGCGGATCTACACGCTGGCGGAGTACGAGCCGCCGTATCTGGGCGAGGCCGAGGAGGTTCGGTGGCGGACACCGCCGCCGCGGCCGGTGGCGGTGGTGCCGATCGTCCCGTTCGACGGCGGCCCCAGCATGGCCGACCTGGTCAGGCTGTTCGGCCTGGTCCTGGAGACCATGGCGGGCAGGCGTCCGGTCGTCCAGCTCAGCGCCATCATGTCCCCGGCGGTCTACGAGGCCATGTCGACTCGGGTCCGCGGCACCGCGGGCGGGCGGTACCGGCTGCTGCGCCTGCGTCCGTGCCGGGTCGCCGAGTCGGCGCTGGAGGTGTCCGCCACGGTCGACACGGTCGGCCGCGTGGTCGCGGTCGCGGCGCGGCTCGAGCGGGACGAGGGGTGGCGGTTCACCTACTTCCGCTTCCTGACGACGAACACGGCCGTCGGCGTCGCGCGGAGTGCCTGAGTCTGCTCGCGGAACCGCGGCGCGGTCATAGACTCGGGCAATGGCCTATGACGAGGGACTCGCCACGCGCGTGCGGGAGCTGGTCGGCGACCTGCCCGGCATGGTCGAGAAGAAGATGTTCGGCGGTCTGGCGTTCCTCTTCCAGGGCAACATGTCCGTCGGCGTGCACGGCGACGAGCTGATCGTGCGGCTCGACCCCGAGGGCATCGCCGCCGCGGTCGGCGAGGCGGGCGTGCGGCCGTTCGAGGTCGGCGGCCGGTCGATGAAGGGCTGGATCCTGGTCGACCCCGAGGTCCACGCCGAGGACGACGACCTGCGCCGCTGGGTCGACCTCGGTGTCGAGCACGCCGGATCACTTCCGCCGAAGTGAACTAAAGCGACACCGCGATGCCCCTTGGCAGCTGGACCAGTCGGGTGCCGTGGGCGTCGGACAGCGCGGCGACGTCGTCGAGGAAGCCGGGCCAGTCCAGCCGCGGCACCGGTCGCGGCGGCGCGCTGAGCGGGCGGAAGAAGTTGTCGTGGTGGCAGGGGATGAGCACCTTCGGGCGCAGGCGCTCACCCAGCCGCTCGAAGTACCGCTCAGTGCCTTGGCGCGCGGCGAGGCAGGCGATCAGCACGTCCGCCGGTCGCTGCCTGGCCAGCGGCGCGTCCTCGATCCCGGCGCTGGTCTGCAGGTGGATGGCGACGCCGCCGACCTCGACCCGGTAGGCGAACACCTGCCCGCGCGGCCACCGGAACACGGTGCGCGGCATGCCGGTGCCGCGCAGCTCGATGATGTCGACCCGGCCCGCCAGCGGCACCGTGCCGTGCCGGGACGCGATGGCCTCGACGGTGAACGGGCCGATCTCGACCTTCGCGCCGTCGGTCATGGTGTGCAGCTGGCTCTCGCCGACGCCTTGCCGCCCGCACACCTCGGTCGTGGTCGCGCTGCCGTGCACCACGCAGCTCTCGTTGCCCAGTGCCAGGGGTGCGACGTCCATCGCGTGGTCGAAGTGCGTGTGCCCGACGAACACGGCGTCGACCGCCCCGAACGTCTCGGCGATGAGTGCCCGGTCCGGCCGCGCGGGGCGCAGCAAGGTGTCCATGAGGCCGGGGTTGCTGACGTAGGGGTCGAAGCAGATCCGGGTCCCGTCGAGTTCCAAGAGGAAGCCCGCGCAGCCGGTCCACGTGATCCGCCCGCCGAGTTCCGCCCCCAGCCACCCGGCCGCAGGCGCCTCAGCGGCGAACGGGACGGGTGCCGCGGTCGGCAGCATCAGCGGCAGCACACACGTCAGACACATGCCCCGACACTACCCACGGTCACCCGCGAAATCGCCGAATCGAGTTCCCGCGCCACCCGGGTGGCGCTTGGTCGCCCGGTCGGGTGAGATCCACTCTGGACCGCATGGCCAGCACCTTCCAACGCCGCAAGATCACCAACGTCTTCCGAGCCATGGACACCGACGAGGACGGCTACCTCACCGAGTCCGACTTCACCGCCCTGACCACCCGCTGGACGCGGATCCTCGACGCCGCGCCCGACACCCCGGACCACACCCGCGTCCAGGCGATCATGATGGGCTGGTGGACCGCCCTGCACGCCGCCGCCGACCACGACGGCGACAACCGGGTGACGGTCGAGGAGGTCCTGACCGTCGTCGACCAGCTCCCCGCGATGATCGACGCCGTCACCGCCACCGCCCACACCGTCTTCGACGCCACCGACACCGACGGCGACGGCGTCATCTCGGCGGTGGAGTACCGGACGCTGGTGGAGGCGTGGAACGGGTCGCCCGCGGACGTCGACGAAGTCTTCCCGCTCTTGGACCTCGACCACGACGGCACCGTCTCGCGCGACGAGTTCACCGCGCACTGGATCGAGTTCTGGGCGGGCGACGATCCGGACGCTCCGGGAACGTGGGTGTTCGGTCGGTTCGACTGACCAAGATCGGGTGAACCATGATCACAGACGGTTGGTGAGTACCCGACGAAGATCGCCATTTCGGGCCTAATAGAGTGGCGCGATCGTTTAGCCCGAATGGCGTAATCGGAAGGTGTTCTGTGATCGGTCGACGCTCTCTCGCCCTTGCCGTCGTGCTCACACTCCCTGGTCTGGCGCTGACGGCCGCCGGGGCCGCCGCGCAGGCGTTGCCGCGGCAGAGTCCGATCAACGTGACCCTGACCTCCGTCCGCGCGGACTTGCCGATGGAGCCGTTGGGTGTGCACTACGGGCCGTCGGACGTCGAGCTTGGGTATGTCGGCAAGGACGGTGACTGCGATTCCCGGGACGCCGAGGAGACCGAGCAGGCGACCGTCGTTCCCGGCTCCGCGTACGTGACGCTGGCGAACGTCAGGTATGACCTCGTTCAGTTCCACTTCCACACCCCCGCCGAGCACCGGTTCGCCGGGTTCGCCGCGCCGATGGAGATGCATCTGGTTCACCGCGACGCGGGTGGAAACCTTTTGGTGATCGGGGTTCCGCTGCTGGTCGGCGGACTATCCACTGTGGACAAGGTGTTGCGTACGCTCGCTCCGGAGTGTGGCGAGGCGGTTGACGTCGGGTGGGTGGATCTCGCCGCTTTGCTGCCGCTCGACCGGAGTTCGATGCGGTACGACGGATCTCTCACCACGGCGCCGTTCACCGAGGGGGTTCGGTGGGTGTTGATGCGGGAGAGGTGGGTCAGCGCGGCGACTGTGGCGCGGTTTCAGGACATGTTCGCCGACGGGAACGCCCGGTCCGCCCAGCCGCTCAACGGGCGCCGGGTGTCGATCAACTGGTAACTGGGAACAAATTGCGCCAAATGGGGCGTTCATGTCAGAAACCCACAGTTCCTGGGTCCGGACGCGCACCCGCCGAGCCGCCGTTCGGCCGCTGAGGGGTTGCTTCCCTCGCCGGATCGGGGACACCCTGTTCGCCGGACGCACGTGAGCGGGGGCTCGGTCGTCGGGCTTCCCGCCGTGCGGAGGGGGACGGGGGAACATGGGGACAAGAGGGTGGGTTTCGCGCGCCCTGGTGGCGGTTGTCGTCATCGGGCAGGTCGGGGTCGGGCAGCTGGGGGCAGGCGGAGTCGCGGCCGCTGATCCGGGGCCTGATCCTGGCGCCGAGCATCACGCGACCGGGTTGGTGAAGCAGGATCCGACGGTGGTCGCACCCGCCGTCGAGCGGATCGACCCGGTGCCGCCGGTCGACCCGGGGCCGGACGGGTCGGTGTCGGTCGAGCGGGAGAACTCCAAGGCGCTGCAGGACATTCCGGCGCTGCCGGGGCTCAATCCGGCGGCAGGCGCGGTGCCGGTGCCCAAGGGGCCGGTCACACCGCAGCCGCCGGTGTCGCCCTATCAGCTCACGTTGCCGCAGCGGCCGGGGCAGGAACTGGTCGACGCGACCGCCGCGGACGCGCTGGCCACGCTGGGGCGGGCCGGGCGGCTCGGGGCGGACGGGAAGCCCGCGCTCGACGCCAACGCGCTGCAGCCGCAGGTGCCGTCGGCGCAGGTCATCGATCCGACCAGGCCCGCGACACTGC